>CAZZBK010000003.1:0-127170 GCA_964652155.1 uncultured Planctomycetaceae bacterium
TTATAGGTGCCCCCGCTCAGACTCGAACTGAGAACCCTCTGATTAAGAGTCAGATGCTCTGACCAATTGAGCTACGGAGGCAACGGGGACACACGCCGCTTGTCCAGCCGCAAGGGCCATGACGAGCGCACGGTAACCCGTGGGCTCCGCGAGTATAATGCCCGAACATTCGCGCCGCAAACCCCCTCACCCGGGTGCCTACGGAAGCGCGGCCTCGGGCACCGGCAACGCCCGAATAAATTCGGCGTACTGACGGTCGAGCGTCGCATAGTCGACTCCCGTCAACTCGGCGAGGGTCGACGGTTTGTCTCGACCGAGATAAATCCGCAGCAAGTACTCGACGAGCACGTCGCGATATCGGCCCCGATCGTAGTGCAGCAGGAAATAGGTCAGGCCCGACGATTGGGTGTAGAGCGGGGCGATGCGCACGTCGCGTTGTAAGGGCTGCATGCCCAACTGCACCAATTCAGCGAGCGGCACATAAAAGTCGTCGCGGACGAGTCGGATGCGGGCATCGTTGAGCCGCACGGCCTGGGGACCGCCGAACTCGATGGCGGCATCGCGCTCGACGAACGATTCCATGTAACAGGCGACTCCTTCGACGACCCAGAAGTTGGCGCTCACTCCGACCGGGGCCTGACTGCTGCGCAGCTCGCCGAAGAGTTGATGTGACGCTTCGTGGTACAGGTTGCTGAGGTTATCGTGCCCCGCGAACATGTACGCCTTGCGTTTGCCGAAGTCGTAATAGCCGGTGGTGATGTTGATGCGGGGATGCTCGGCGGCCAGGGCCGCGTTGTACTCGTCGCGATTGCGAAAGCAGATCACCTGATGTTGTTTGGAGCTAGCCTGGGGCAGTTTGCCGCCGTCGAAGGCACGTCGCAGCTGCGCCTCGTTGATTTGCCACAACACGAAGAGTTGTTGCCAGGCGGTGTAGAGGCGTTCGAGCTGACGGGCGACCGCGACTCCTGTTTCGAGGCTGTGGTTGGTGCGGATCAGGTAGTGTTCGGTGGAAATGTCCCAGCCGCGCTCGATCGTGGCGTGTTCGCGCGCGTCGTCGGCGGCGCTGAGCCAGCGCCCTTTGGAGAACCGTTCTCCCTGTTGGTACCGCGCCACGCGATCGGTCGGCAGCCAGCCGAATTGATCGTGCCACACTTGACCGGTCTTGGCGCGGATCAGTTCGTAGGGGGTGAGCCAACGACCTTCGTGTCGCTGGTAGCCCAAGATGCGTCGGGCCTCGACATGCTCGGGGTTTTCACGCACGGTCAGGCGGAGCAGTTCGTAGGCCAACGACGGTCGATGCTCGTCGAGGGCGGCGCGCGCGAGCTGAAACCACACATCGGCTTGCGCGCGGCGCAGTTGCATCCAACGCTCGTGCGATTCGCGCTCTGGGGCGGTCGCGTCTGACGCCGCAACCGGCGCGCGATCGACGAGCAACGGCACGTATTGGGTCAACGGCGCTCGGCGTGGCATCTCACGACGGATGGCTTGGGCCAACTCGGTGAGCTGCTGCTGCTCGCATTCGGCGGCCAGTGCGGCGAGTTGCGTGGAGAATTGCTCCAGAGCCTCGTCACGCCGCTGAGCGACATCGGCCGGGGCACTCTGCGCGACGAAGCAGCACAGGCTCACGGCGAGCAGCGCACGACATCGACTCACACGGTGTTCCTTGGTTCGAGCAGGCCAGCGAGCGGCAACCGCGGCACAACGTATCGAGTTTACCATAAAAAAAGAGCCGAGGCGGGTAACAACCCTCTTGGGGGCCATTCCCGCCTCGGCACGTAAGACGCGAAGCACTCGAGACGACTCGAACTAGTCGAGGTTGGTCTTGGAGCTACGCTTTTGCAGGAAAATACCGCTGAAAATCTGCGCCGGCGGCAGTTCGACGTTCGCGTCGGCGAAGCCGGTAGCCGGGCTGCCGTTGGCACTGGCCACGGTCCCTTGCACGCCGGGGTTCAGGTAGCCGTCACCCGTCTGGTCGGCAAAGCTCTTCACCGAGCCGTCGGCAAACAGGATGTTGCAGCTACCCTTGTGGACCGGACCGAAGTCGCGGGTATCTTGCAAGGCGGGCGAGCGCGTTTCGCCCAGCACCGTCACGCCGTTTTGGGGCAGCGTGCCGGGACGGGGTTGCTCGTAAGCGAACACATTGTCAACGCTCGGCGAGGTCACGAGCGAGGTCTTGAACCACGGAAAGGCCGTGGTGGTTTCCATCGGGCCATCGGCGAACGACTCGACGGTCCGTTCGCCAGCCTTGTGCCATTCGGTGCCATCGGTGCCGACGACATCCGCCGAGAAGTAGGCTTCGTTTTCGTCGCCGAAGTTGGCGTCGCCCGACAGCGGAATCAAATTGGCGCTAACCCACGATTGATCGACAATCGTACGGGTCAACGGTCCCAGACCTCCGGCGAGCCCCTTGATGCCGGCCTGATTGAACAGCGCGTTGGTGGCCGTGGAACCGGAGGTCGTGGTGACGAGCTTGGGGCTGGTACGAGCGAAATAGTAGCTGGTCATGTGGTTCGTGCCGAACCCCTTGGCCAGGAAGTGGTCGGCGGTATTCTGACCGCCACTCGCGCCACCGAAGGTGACCGTGGAGCACGCGCCCATGCTGCTAACCCGATTGGTGAGGATCGTGCCTTGGATACCCGCCGGGGTGTCCTTTGCGCTGGGGGTGTTCGAGACGCCGTCGACATAGTAGCGAATCTTTTCCGACTGTCGGCCGACATTCGACGGGCAGCGGATTTCGTTCGGCTTGCACGATTGCGAGTTCACGGCGTCGGCCACCCAGCCGATGCTGTCGATGCAACCGTCGCGCTGACCGTCGAAGGCACCGGTGCTGTACCGGGTTTTCGGATCGCGGTCGGCAAACGTGTCAAAGCTGATGTAAAACTGCCGCAGGCTGGCCTTGCACTGCGAACCACGAGCGTGCTCGCGGGCAGCGCCGATGGCCGGCACGGCAATGGCGATCAGCGAGGCGATGATCGTGATCACCACCAGAATTTCGATCAAAGTAAAACCTTTGACCTTCTTTTTTCGAACCAATGAAATCTTCATGCGTAAATTACCTTGTACTGGAACAGAGAAAACATGCACTGCTGAACAACAACGTGTACGTGATAAATGCCCGCGGCGGGACCACGATCGAACGTGGCGCGAAGCATTCGCAATGGCCTGGCGACGGGCAACTTGGGTGAGTCCGTCGCTCCCTGGGCAGAACCGCTGGTTCCGCGTCCCCCCTTCTCGGCTGTAGCTCGGCACCTCCTTTACTCGATCGAGTTCACTCGTGATATCGGTCTTGGACAGGCGCTGTTTTACTGATTGATTGTCAGCCTCGTGTGTGCGTCGAATGAAATAACGGCGCGAGTTTTGTTAACGCCGTGGAATGCGCGCCGGATTGGTCGAGTAACCGCTATAGACTTGGGCGGCGGGCAACTCGATCTCGCCCGTCTCGAAGCCATTGGTTGGCGAAGGATTGAAGCCGTTATTCAAGAATCCGTCGCCGTTGAGGTCGACAAACTGCCGCACGCCGCCGTCAAGAAACAGCATGTTGCAGCCGCCGCGACGACCGCCATGCACGGGTCCAAAGTCGCGATAATCCTGCAAGGTTTTGTTCCAGTACGGCCCCCAGGTCGCCGTCCCCGCCCCGCCCGGCATCAAGGGCACGCGCATGGTCGAAGGATCCACCGGACCATTGGTGGTCGACTCGGTCAGCCGCGTGCTGACTGGGTACAGGCCAACGTCGGCCTGCAAATAGCCCGTGCTGGCGTTGGCCACATTGGCGCACCCGAGCAGCGGAATGGTCTCGGACTGCAGCACCGGGCTGCCAATGCGATTCTTATTGAAGGGCCCCATCGTCGAGTCGCGATTCATCAACGAGGTCGGACAATCGCCGCCCCCCGTCAAGTTTCCTTCGATGTCGAGCTTGACGTCGCTGCGGGTTAAATACCAGGTGGCCACGTAGTTCGTGTTGTAGCCGTCTTCGAGCAACTGTTCGAGCAGCGGCACCCGCTCGTCGGGCAACTTGCCGGAGAGCAGTCGACAAATGCTGTCGACGCGCTGCCCATCGACATAACGATTCAAGGGACCCAGCGAGTCGGCACAGGTATTAGCGTTGGGGTCGAAGCCAAGCAATTGAAAGTACTGCTCGTTGAGCTGGCTGGGATTCGAGGGGCACAGCATTTTTCCGACCGGCGTGCCGAAATGGACCAGGTCGGCGACCCAACCGGTCTCGGTCACGCAGCCATCGTATTTCCAGTCGAACGCGCCGCTACACAGCGTGTTGTGGCTGTCGGCATATTGCATCAGGCCGATGCCGAGTTGGCGTAGATTGCTGCGGCAGTTGGCGTCGCGGCCGTTTTCGCGAGCGCGGCTAATGGCCGGCACGGCGATCGCCAGCAACATGCCCATCACGGCAATGACCACGAGCAGTTCGACGAGCGTAAAGGCGCGCCGCGCTAAGTCGCGTGGCGGGTTCAATCGTTGAGTCGGCAGCATGAGCCCCTCCTGGGTGAGGATGTTCGTCGCCGGCTTCAGGTGTCGAAGCGGCGAACGGCCCACATTTTGGAGGGCGTTCTTTAGCCTTGTGTGGCCAATCTGTTAGAATCAAAGCAGAAGTTCTCTGGAGACCTGGGGGCTCCTGAGAAGATTCGCGGAGGCAACATCAAATGCTAATCAAATCGAAACATTAGCGGTCTAGAATCGCCGGCATGGAAACCACGCCCACGACTGTCGCGACGTATCGCCCGACGACCAAGGTGACGAGACCCCTTATGTCCAAAGAACGTATCCTCGTCGTCGATGACGAAGAGGATTTGCTCGAGCTGATTCACTACAACTTGGCCAAAGACGGCTATCGCGTTAGTTGCGTCGCATCGGGCGAGCGGGCGTTGCAAGAGGCGCGCAATCAAGTCCCCGACCTGATCGTGCTCGACTTGATGTTGCCGCGCGTCGATGGCTTGGAGGTTTGCCGGCAACTCAAGGCCGACCCCAAGACCAAGCATGTGCCGATTATCATGCTCACGGCCAAGACCGAAGAGGCCGATGTGGTTACCGGGCTCGAGATGGGGGCGGCCGACTATGTCACCAAGCCGTTTAGTCCGCGCGTGCTGTTGGCACGCATCAAGGCCGTGTTGCGGCGTGACGATACTCCGGTGGTTGAAGAGGGACAAACCATTCGCATCGATCAACTGATGATCGATCCGGGCCGCCACGAGGTGACCCTGGCGGACGAACCGCTGGTGCTCACGTACACCGAATTCAAATTGCTGCAATTCCTGGCCACCAAGCCGGGTTGGGCGTATACTCGAAACCAGATCGTCGATGCCGTCAAAGGGACCGACTACCCCGTCACCGAACGTTCGGTGGATGTGCAAGTGACTGGCTTGCGCAAGAAGCTCGGCGATTATGCGCACTATATCGAGACGGTGCGCGGCGTCGGGTATCGATTTAAGAAATAGCAATGGGCAAGAAACGGCTGCTCTGGCAGCTCTACGCCTCGTATCTGCTGATCACGATTGTGGCGGTGTTGGCGGCCGGGTGGTCGGCCTCACACACGATCTCGTACTTCTTTGCCGAGTCCGGACGCCGCACGCTGCAAAGCCGCGCGGAATTTATCGATCGGCGCCTCAGTGACATCGAAACGCTGGAACCCAATTTGACGATTCGACGGGTGTGCAAGCAGGCCAGCGACGCCACCCTGACACGCATCTCGCTGATCCGTCAGGACGGCGAAGTCATCTTCGAATCCGATCAGCCCTATGGCGCGAATGTCGAACGCCAGCCGCTGCGCGACGAGGTGCTGGCCGCCCTGCAAGGCCAGGTCGCCCATAGCGAGCGATTCAGCGACACGATCCACGCGGTCCTGCAATACGTGGCCATTCCCATGATCCGCAAAGGGGAAATTGTCGGCGTGATCCGCGCGGCCGTGCCCCGCGAATCCATCGACAGCGAAATTCGCGCCGTGCAAAGCCAAATCGCCCTGGGTGCCGTGGTTATTCTCGCCGTCGCGGCACTCGTGGGGCTGCTGCTCTCGCAACGCATCGCCCGGCCGCTCGAAGAAATGCGCGTCGGCGCCGAACGCTTCGCCCGCGGCGATTTTGCCAGCAAAGTCGTGGTCCCCGAAACCCTCGAAATGGCCCGGCTCGCCGAAACACTCAATCACATGGCCGCTCAACTCGAGGAACGGATTCGCTCGATGGCACGTCAAAGCAACGAACAACGGGCCGTCTTGGCCAGCATGGTCGAAGGTGTGCTGGCCGTCGACCAGCAGCAACGCATCATCAGCCTCAACCGAGCCGCCGCCGACCTGCTGGGCTTCCCGCACGCCGCGGCCGCCGGACGCTCGTTGGTCGAGGTCATTCGCAATGTCGAGTTCCGCAAGCTGGCCAGCGCGGCGATCGACTCGGCCGAACCCGTGTTTGGCGATCTTGCCATGCGCGGCGAGAAACCGTGCGTGCTGCAAATCCATGGCACGGCGCTCCGCGACGCGCAAGGGCAGTCGATCGGCGCCGTCATCGTGCTCAACGACGTGACCGAGTACCGGCGGCTCGAAAATATGCGCCGCGATTTTGTCGCCAACGTTTCGCATGAGCTGAAGACCCCCATCACGTCGATCAAAGGTTTCGTCGAGACACTGCTCGACGGGGCACTGGACGAGCGCGAGGATGCGATCCGCTTTCTGAAAATCATCGGCAAGCAAGCCGAGCGCTTGCACACCATCATCGACGATCTGCTCAGCCTGTCGCGCATCGAGCAGAGCGAAGGGAGCCCGGATATCGCCCGCGATGTCGTGCGGCTGTCCGATGTCATTGCCGCCGCCGTGCAAGAGTGTCAGGGCCGTGCCGCCGACCGCCAAGTCGAAATCCGCATCGATTGCGACGAGTCGCTGCGTGTGCGGGTCAATCAACCGCTGATGGAGCAAGCGATCATCAACTTGCTCGACAACGCCATCAAATACAGCCACGAGGGAGCGCATGTCGAAATCCGCGCTACCACCCGACAGGACCAAATCGAAATCGCCGTCCGCGACGACGGCTGCGGCATTCCGGCCGAGCACCTGCCCCGCATCTTCGAGCGATTCTACCGGGTCGACAAGGCCCGCAGCCGCCAGCAAGGTGGTACAGGCTTGGGACTTGCGATCGTCAAGCACATTGTCGCCGTGCATGAAGGCAAGGTCACCGTCGAAAGCACATCTGGCAAAGGGAGTACATTTTATATCCTCTTGCCGCAGCCTGCTGTCACAAACCTGCCCAGTCTCATAAAATCCTAACTGCCGTCAGGCATACTGGAAAAACGATTTCCAGCCCAGGGGCGCATGGTTCCCCATGCCGCGACGGATATAAGTGAGAGCATCGATGCAACTGCAACAGGCCAAGTCCGCGCGACTCATCGACGCCACCCGTGGAATCTCCACGAACGGCTCTCTCGCCGATTTGCCCAAGGGATTGGCTCCGCACATTGCCGCCGCGCCCCAGGTGTCGAACCCGCCTGCTCCACCGGTAAAAATTTCGGTCCGCGGACTCGACTTCTTCTACGGCGCCAAGCAAGCCCTGTTCGACAACACGATCGAGATCCACGCGCACCGCGTCACGGCGGTGATCGGTCCCTCGGGCTGCGGCAAGAGCACCCACGTCCGCATCTATAATCGCATCTTCGAACTCTACCCCGGTCAGCGCGCCACCGGCCAAGTGCTGTTCGATGGCCACAACGTGCTCGATCCCAGTACCGATCTGCTGCAACTACGCAAACGCATCGGGATGATTTTCCAGAAGCCCACGTCGTTTCCGATCAGCGTGTTCGACAACATCGCCTACGGGTTGCGGTTGCACAACAATCTCTCGAAGAGCGAGATCGCCGATCGTGTCGAGCAAGCCCTGCGCGGGGCGGCGCTGTGGGACGAAGTGAAAGACAAACTCAAGCAGCCGGGCACGGCGCTCTCGGGTGGCCAACAGCAGCGGCTGTGCATTGCCCGCACCATTGCCACCGAACCCGAAGTGATTCTCATGGACGAGCCCTGCTCGGCGATTGACCCCGTCGGCACGGCACGCATCGAAGACCTCATCACCACGCTGCGCGAAAATTTCACCATCGTGCTCGTCACCCACAACATGCAACAGGCAGCCCGGGTCAGCGACTACACGGCGTTCTTCTATCACGGCCGGATCATCGAGACCGGGCCGACGCGCCAGATGTTCACGAATCCGACCCAAAAACAGACCGAAGATTACATCACCGGTCGCTTCGGCTAATCGCTTCGTGCTTCGTTCGCGTGTCATTAGCTATGTACGCCACCGTCGTGGGTGGCTGGCGTTTGGCCCAGCAAAACCCGGCGAGCGACGTATTCACACCGCCTCAATGTGTGCCGGGGTTTGCGGCGCAAACCACCAGCCACCCGTCCTCGGCATACCCTTCGATCACAACCCATTCTGCTTGTTGAGAGGCTCAAGCTTTCAAAAGCCGCGCAAGAAACTGACCGCCTGCGCGATTTCTTGTTGTGGGTGGTCGCAGTGCTGCCGGGCAATGGACCAGTGGCCGCGATAGCCGCGGTCGTCGAGCGTGGCGATGAGCAGCGGCCAGTCGACGCTGCCTCGACCCAAGGTCACCTCCAAACCACGACCTATGGCCAAATCGCGCACGCCGTCACGCGCATGCACGTGCACCGTGTGGCTGGCCAAGGACTCGAGCGCCGTCGTGGCCGAGAAGCCGTTCACGATCAGGTTGCCCGGGTCAAACGCCACGTGCAACGCTCCCGAGGGTAAGGCGTCGATCAACCGTTTGAGGTCGGCGCCGTCCTCCGCTCCGGTCGCGGCGATGAGCATGGCCCCACAGCGGTGACCGTAGTCGGCCAGATCGCGGAGCACGTCGCAGAGCAATTGAAATTCGCGGCTGTCATTTTCGGTTCTCACGCGACCGACTTGATTGACGACCCACGCCGCGCCGAGTCCATGGGCGAGGTCCATGGCCCGCCGCGTGGCTTCGACGCGACGATCAAGATTCTGCTCGACGTCGTAGCCGTGTCGGGTACGAAACTCGACCGCCGCGACCCGCAGCTCGTGATCCTCGACCAGTTTGCGGACCTGGCGGATCGCCGTGGCCGAGAGCGATTGCGCGTCGACCTCGCCCCGGGCGTCGATCTCGATGGCCGCGAGCCCCAGCCGCGCCGCGATGGGCAACGCTTTCCGCAAGGGCAACTGCAAACAACCGATCTGAACGGCCAATTTCAAGGAATTCACGCGTCAATCCTTCGGGTCGTGCCGACGCGCCGGCGGTTCATCAAGCCCAACGGCCTCAGAGGTCGATGGCGACAGCAGGAACTCTTCCGATGGCGCGAGTGCGATGAGTGTTTTGTGGACGATGCTGATTGTAGCGGGGATGACGGCTGCGCCCAATGAGGCGTTTGAGCCGACGGCAGTCACGCTCTATAAATACGGCTTCGAGACCCGCGCCGACGATGAGTTTGACGAATGGCCTCAAGGCTGGCGCCGTCGACGCGGGCCGGGCTACCCAGGCTATCTCGATATCGAAATCGTCGACGATCGACCGGCCGAAGGAAAATACTGCCTGCGGGCCCAACTCAACGGCGGGGCGGTCGCCCTGTTCAGCCCTCCGATGCCGGCCGACCATCGCTCGTCTTTCGTGCTCACGGGCTCGATCCGCACCGTGGGGTTGAAAAACGATCATGCCCAACTGTCGCTGACCTATCTCGACAAGCACGACCAGGTGCTTGATCGGGTGGTCTCCGTCGGGGTCACGACCGCGAAGACCTGGGAGAGCGTTAAACTCGGCGCGTCGTATTGCGCCAACCCCGCGGTCCAGAAGGTCGTCATCGGTCTGCATCTGGAGCCGATCCAGCAGCGCGCCGATCTCAACGGGACCGTCTGGTTCGACGACCTGGTGCTCGCCGTCGCGCCGCGACAGGTGATCGAGCTTCCCGATCAGGTTCACCTCTACTCACCGCAGCAGGAAATTCCGCTGCGTTGCCGGTACTTGCGGCACGTCGACTCGAACGTCAAGGTGCTGCTGACGCTGCTCGACCCGACGGGACGCCTCGTCGAGCCCCCCTTGGCACGCATCACCGCCGCGAAATTACCCGAACCGAACGTCCAGTGGAGCGGCTCGCTGTGGTTCAAGGAGCCCGGTTTTTATCGCCTGCGGGTCGCCGTGGCCGATGACGACGAGCATCAGCACATCGAAGAGACGACGCTGGCCATTTTGCCCGACATGCAACCCACGCCCCGGGGCGAGTTTGGCTGGACGCTCCCCAAGGGCGAAGAGCGAATCCCACTCGCTGACGTCACGCGATTGCTCGGGAACGTCGGCATCACGCGGGTCAAGTTTCCCGTCTGGGTCGGCGATCACCGCGAGCGAATCGATGAACTGGTCACGCTGTTCAACTCGATCCGCCTGCAAGGGGTCGAGCTGATCGCGCTACTCTCCCAGCCGCCGAGCGCGTATCAACAAAAGCTGGGCATTCGCACCGAGCTCAACGCGGCCAAGCTGTTCCAAGCCGACATCCAAGCGTTCGCGCCGACGATCGACCCGCTGCTCACTCGCATGTCGTGGCAGATCGCCGCCTGGCAGTTGGGCGACGATCACGACACGAGCCTGGCCTCGTTGCCCAAATTGATCGAGCACATCGACGCCATCAAGCAGCACCTGGACCGCGTGGGCTACAATGTGACGGTTGGCCTGACTTGGAATTGGTCCAAAGCCGACCCCGTGCAAATAAAATCCACCGACGAGTTGCCCTGGCGGTTTGTCAGCGTCAGCGATCGGCAACTCTCCTCGCCGATGGAATTGAGCGAGCGAATCGAATCGCTGACGTCGAAGCAATTGCCGCGGTGGCTCAGTCTGGAACCGCCCAAGTCGTCGTCGGAGGATCTGTCGGCGCGGATCAACGACCTGCTTGAGCGGCTGCTGCTGGCCAAGACACACGGCATGAAGGCGATCTTCTTGCACGCGCCGATTCGCGACCAAGGCGGGCTCGTCAACACCGACGGCTCACCCACCGAATTGCTGCTCCCGTGGCGGACCACGGCCAGCTTGCTCAGCGGAGCCGAATACCTGGGCCAAATCCCTTTGCCGCAGGGGAGTCGCAACTATGCGTTCGCGCGCGACTCCCAAGTGGTCTTGGTGCTCGAAGGCAGCGAGCCGCGCGGCGAAACGCTGTACCTGGGAGAAGAGGTCCGGCAGATCAACGTCTGGGGGCAGTCAATCACGCCGCCGATCAACGGCTCGCGCCAGGTCGTCCGCACCGAGGCCACGCCCGTGTTCATCACCGGCGTGCACGCGGGCATCACGCGCTGGCGGCTCAACACGCGGCTGGCCGACCGTCGTCTGCCCAGTCAGTTTGGCGTGCGGCAGCGCAGTCGCGTGCTGGTGAAAAATACGCTCGGCGAGACCGTGGTGGGCGCGCTGCGCATCGTACCCCCGCCCGACTGGCGCGTGTTGCCCGAGCGGTTCGAGATCGAGCTCGCGCCGAACGAAGAGACCGAGTTGCCAATCTCCTGGTACGTGCCTCTCAACGGCACCTCGGGTCAGCAGCGCGTGCAGCTCGACTTCGAGCTGTTTGGCTCGGAGCGGTACGAATTCTCGGCGTTCGACAACATCGAGGTCGGGTTGGGCGACCTGCGGCTCGACTCGATGACCCGACTCAACGATCAGGGGGACCTCGTCGTGCAGCAGCGGATTGTGAACAACACCAGCTCGCCGGCCAGTTTTCGCTGTCACCTGCACATGCCTGGCCAGCCGCGCATTCGCGCGCAGCTCGATCACTTGGGCCCCGGCGAGCACACGTTCACCTACAAGTTTCCCAACGGCCGACAGTTTATCGGCCAAACGTTGTGGATTCGCGCCGAGGAGATTGGCGGGTCGCGCGTGTTGAGCCACCGCTTCTTGGCCACCGAAAAGTTCCCTACCCCAGCGAGCGACGATGACAACCGTACAACAGATCGTTGAGTTCCTGGAGCGCTTCGCGCCCGCTTCGCTCGCCGAATCGTGGGACAACGTGGGACTGTTGATCGGCGAGCGCTCGGCCGAGGTGTTCAACGTCATGACCTGCCTGAGCGTGACCCCGGCCAGTGTCGCCGAGGCGGTCGAGGCCCGCGCCCAACTGATCGTCACCCATCATCCGTTCCCCTTCGAGCCGCTCAAACGAGTGTCGACCGACACGGTCGAGGGGCGACTGCTGTGGCAACTCATTCGCAATGGCCTGGCGGTGCTCAGCCCACACACGGCGTTCGACTCGTGCCGCGAGGGCATTAATCAACGGCTGGCCACCGGCCTGGAACTGCTCGACATCCGGCCGCTCATCGACAGCGCCGACGACCCCTCGATCGGCACCGGTCGACACGGAGGACTCGATACCCCGCTGCCGCTCGATGCGCTGGCCGATCGAGTGAAACGGTTTTTGAACGTCGATCGCGTGCAAGTCGTCGGGGCATGGCAACGCATGATCCAGCGCGTGGCAGTGGGCTGCGGCTCGGCCGGCGACCTGCTGGCGGCTGCCCGTCAACGCGGCTGCGACTGCTTCGTGACCGGCGAGGCGCGGTTCCACACCGCCCTCGACGCCGAAGCGACGGGCATCGCACTCATCCTGGCCGGGCACTATGCCACCGAGCGCTTTGGCATCGAGGCGCTCAGCGGTGTGCTCAAAGGGGCGTTTCCCGAGCTGAAGGTTTGGCCCAGCCAGCGCGAGCAAGACCCGCTCCGCTGGCGTTAGTTGCCGCCGTGTCGCTCGCCGTAAGTGCCTGTCGTTCATGGCTCTGCACAGGAGGCCTGCAAAGTTATCTCACCCCTCTCCCTCTGGGAGAGGATGACGAACAAAGTGAGTCAGGAGAGGGTTGAACGTATCGATGGTTCGCCTCGCAGGCCCCTCATCCGCCCTACGGGCACCTTCTCCCGGCGGGAGAAGGGTTCAACTGGCGGCTCTGCACGCCTTCGTTGACGCGCGACTTGGCCCACCTAGAATAGGTTGGTCACCGCAGCGTGCCCCGAGAAGGGGTCCAATGTTTGTGCGTCTGCAGAGAGCCGCGGGCGAATTCATCCTGGGAGAGCGACGAATGTCGTTGCGAGCACTCACCGCCTTGCCCGTCTACAACGAAGCCCGGCACCTTGAGCAGGTTCTCGGCGAGGTCCGCAAGTATTGCGCCGACGTGCTGGTCGTGGACGACGGCTCGACCGACGGCACCGCCGAGATCCTGCAGCGCACCTCCGGCATCCAGGTGGTCACGCATCAGCCCAATCAGGGTTACGGGGCCGCACTGCGAAGCGCCTTCCAGTACGCACTCGAACACGGCTACGACGTGCTGGTCACGATCGACTGCGACGGACAGCATGAGCCCCGGCGGATTCCGTTGCTCATCGACGCCCTGGAACAAAACGACGTCGTGTCGGGCAGCCGGTATTTGGCCCGCTTCCCCGGCGACAGCGAACCGCCACCGGAGCGGCGACAGATCAACCGACTGATCACCGACGAGGTGAATCGCCGAGTGGGGCTGAAACTGACCGACGCCTTCTGCGGCTTCAAGGCGTACCGCGTCGCGTCGCTGCGTAAAGTTCAGCTCACCGAGCGGGGCTATGCGATGCCGCTCGAGTTTTGGGTGCAGGCGGTCGCCAACGGCCTGAAGATCGTCGAGTTCCCGGTCCCGTTGATCTATCTCGATGAAAAACGCTCGTTCGGCGGCGTGCTCGATAACGCCCACACGCGCTTGCAGGTCTACCATCTCGTGCTCGACAAAAGTCTGGCCGCCGTGCAGCGTCACACCTCGGGCCTGTGGAGCGGCACGCTCTGTGCAGCCGCCGCCGAATGAAGGTGCGGGCCCCGCAACAGGATGGCGAGCGTGTGTGCCTGCCCGCCTTTCGCGAGCTTCCCGCAGCCGTTGCCGCCAATCGATCACGCTCCCAACCGCCGCTTGCCGACTGGTTCGGTTCCACGGCCTGGGCGCAGCTCGCGCAGGCACGGCATCAAACGCTCGCCGCGGCGCTTGAGTACACGCAGCGTTATTTGCCCGCCGTACACCTCGACCTTGCGCGGGCAGTCGAACAACCGCTAATCGTCGGCGGACATCAGCCTCAGTTGTTTCATCCAGGCGTGTGGCTGAAGAATTTTGTTCTCAGTCGACTCGCCGAGCGCGTCGGAGGCGTTGCACTTAATTTGGTCGTCGACAGCGACTTGATCCGCTCGCCCAGTGTGCCCATCCTTGCCGGATCAGTTCAGTCGCCGCAGTTTGAGCCGATCTCGTTTGACGCTCCCGCGGATGAAATGCCCTGGGAGAGCCGCGCGGTCGTCGATCAGGCGATGTTTCGATCGTTTGGCGCTCGGGTCGAGGCCTCGTTGCGCCCGTGGGGCATCGAGCCGCTGGCGCACACGTTCTGGCCGCGCGTCGTCGAGCGCGCCGAGGCCACCGGCCGGATCGGTCTGGGGTTCGCGCAGGCCCGACATCAGCTCGAAGCCGACTGGGGAAACCAGACCCTCGAGCTCCCCTTGAGCATGCTGTGCCGCACACCGGCCTTCGTGGCGTTTGTCGCCGGGGTGTTACGGCACGCGCCGCAGGTCGCCGAGGCGTATAACGGCGCTGTTCGGGCCTATCGCGCCGCTCATCGATTGCGAAACGCCCAGCACCCGGTACCCGATCTGGAAGTAGGCACCGACCGAATCGAGACGCCGTTCTGGGGTTGGCGACATGACTCGCCGCAACGCAAGCGATTGTTTATTCGTGCTCAAGGCCAGGCGTGTGAACTGGTCGCAGATCATGAAGTTATTGCGACTTGGGATAGCCAGACAAACGAGGCAGGCAAGATCATCTCGGCAATCGAGCAAGGACTGGCAAACGGTTGGTGTCTTCGCACCCGGGCGCTCACCACGACCTTGTTTGCCCGAATGTGCCTGGGAGATCTGTTTGTGCATGGTATCGGGGGTGGCAAGTATGACGAGGTCACGGACACGATCATCCGTTGGCTGTGGGGAGTAGAACCGCCGCACTACGCGATCGTGTCGGGCACGATGCGCTTGCCTCTCGCCGCGGAGCCACCGAGCAAAACATCGATAGCGACCGTGCGGGAGCAACTTTGGCGGCTGCAACATCAGCCGGAACGAGCGTTGCGCGGCGCGCATGAGTTGCCTCCCGAGGTCGTGTCGTTGCTGCAATCCAAGCGGCGCTGGCTCGACACGCCGGTCACTGGGGCGAACAATCGCGCGCGTTGTCGCGCGATCCGACAGCTCAATGGAGCGTTGCAAGGCAGCGTCGCCGCGCAGCGCGAGGCGCTAGAGCATGAGTTGGAGCGCTGCCGACGATTGAGTGACGTGAACCGCGTGATTGCCTGGCGCGAATTTGCATTCATCTTTTATCAAGCCGACGAGTTGCGACATTTTTTGCTGGAAAATGATCCTGACAAACTCTAGGCTATGTCGTCGTAACGGAGTTATGAGGGCACTGTGTTGAAAGGATTCACTGTCCATGAGTGCAGCAATTAAGCCCACGGCTCATCTAAAGGCCGCTGCTCAGAGCAAGCCCACGGCGCAAGGCAAGGTCCCGGCGCAAGGCAAGGTCCCGGCGCAAGTCAAGGTCCCGGCGCAAGTCAAAGTGACGGCGCACGCAGGCTCGGGACCCATCGCGCTCTCGCCGAGCGTGCCGTGCTCGACCAAGCCGGAGGGGAGCCCTGAGTTTCAATTGTCCAATGGCGGCGCGGGGGATCATGGCCCGGCCTGGTTTTTGCTGCAAAGCGTCTTTGGTGGTCCGACGCGCGAGCAATTCTTTGCCACGCTCGACGATCCCTTTTACGAACCGCACGATCGCGTGGTCGTGCGTCAGGGGATGCGTGTGGTGTCGCACGCTCAATACGTGCCGCGCACCATTCGCTTTGGAGGCCTCGAATTTCCCATCGGCGTGTTGTGTGCCGTCGCCACGACGAAAGAGCACCAAGGCAAGGGATTAGCTTCCGCCGTGTTGGCCAAAGTCGAGGCCGGCATGTTGGCCGAAGGAGCCGTGTTGGGCATGCTCCGCACCAGCGTGCCGCATTTCTTTCGTCGCGACGATTGGGTCGTTGGCGGGCGACACAGCCATGCCCGCGTCCGCACCCGGCAACTGCTCGCCCAGCTCTCGTCGCGCGGCGTGCCGGCGCTCGAAGATTGTCCGCACATTCGCCCCCTGCGGCAGGTCGAGTTGCCTTCGCTGATGCGCGTGTACGAGGCGGCCACGGCCCAGGCGCACGGCGCGTATCAACGCACCGAAGCTTACTGGCGCTGGCTCATCAGCCGACAGGGGGTCGACCACATCTTTGTCGCCTTGGGGGGAGACGACCGACGAGCCTGGGACTCTTTCGACTCACCCGTCGTCGGGTACGTGATCGTCAAAGACGACCAGATCCTGGAATTGATGACGTTGCCCGATGCCATCGCCGGCGACCCACCGGCCAACGTCGCCGAGCAACTCCTCGCGCGGGCTTGTGGCGAGGCGCTCGAGCGAGACTTTCAAGACATTCAATTGCACGCGGCGGCCGATCAGCCCTTGTTCAACGTGTTCCGCGCGGCAGGCGGCACAGTGGCCGCTGGCGAACTCGATCAGGGCGAGGTGCTGATGATCAAGTTGTTCGATCCGCAGGCCTTTGTCGCGCGATTGGCTCCCGAACTGCAACGACGAGCCAGCGAACGACTGTGCGACGCCAAAGTCGAGTTGTTCCTGCAAGTCGACGAGCAACGCTACCGCTTGCAAGTCTCGAAGCGGAGCGTGCAGTTTGCCGCCACCAAATCGCTCGGACGAAACTACCTGCGCATGGGCGAGGCGGAATTTATCCGCATGCTGATCGGTCATGCGCCGCTCGCCGAGGCCACGCGCCAGAAGCGAATTCACGCCTCGACCCGACTCGCCTTGCAGACGGCCGACGCCCTATTCCCCGCCTTGCCCTTGTGGCACTCACCGTGGGACGAGCTGTACGTGTAACCCGCGGTGATCGACGTGTAAGCGTCACCGCAGTGGGTGGCTGTGTTTTGCAGTGCAAAACACCAGCCACCCCGACGTACCATCCCCTCGCTACCACCGTCGATTCTCGACAAACGTTTAGGACGCTCATACGCGATCGAGCTACTTCGACGACTTCGACTGAAACGGTTCCTCGCACAGTTGCTTGAAACCGGCCGCGATCGGGCCAATCGAGGCGCTCTGGTTGGCCTCGAGCATGTGGATCCAGCCGCGCTCGGGGTCGACGAGCAACGTCACTCGGTCGTCGGCAAATTGAGCGCGGATCGCGTAGCGCCACTGCGCCAACGCGGGGTCGATCTTCGCGTCCCAATCAAATGCTCGATCGTTGACGATGCCGTGACGAATATAGATGAAGCCGCCATGCGCGGTGACATCGCGGGTCTCGACGGCATGCCATAACTGCTCGCCGATGGTCAATGTCGGCTGCGACTCGCCGCCCAGCCCGGGCTCAAGTCGATCGAGGTCCATTCGCTCGGCATGCACGAAGGTCCGCGCACGGTCGCTGCCCCACAGTGCGAGCGGTCGCTGCTGGATGGTCGTGTTGTACCGCCAAGCCGCGTAGGCCGCCGCGAAGCTAAACAGCAGCACCGCCACGACCGCCCAGCGAGCAGCGAGGTTCGAGTGCTCGCTCGGCGAGTCCAGGGTTTCCATCCGATGGTCCTCAGCGAGTTGAAGTGAGACGTGAGTGACGAGCCGACGCGCAACGCATGAGCAAGTGTTGTTCGGCTCGGTCGAGTTGTTGACGAACGTCGTACAGCGTGTCCCCCTCGGCAAAGACCGTCGCCAGCGGTTGGCCCGCGGCGACGCGCGTGTGACCCCGTGGGATATCGGCGACCTCGGGCCAGGCGAGCAGCGCCTGCTCGGCGAGCAGCCGTGACACGGTCTCGTCGGTCATCTCCAGGTCGCGGGGCGCATAGACAATCTGCTTGCCGTGGAGACGGAGAGTCGTGAATGACGACGACGCCGAGGGGAGCCGCCCCGCTCGGCAGGCGTCGACATGCCAAGCGAGTGCCGCACCGCAGCCGGCGCGCTCGAGCAATTCAACACTTGCCGTGTAACGCGGGTTGACCTCCAGGACCCATAACCGATCCTCGGCTGGAATCAAGTCGACCCCCAACAGACCCCGGAGTCCGGTCGCGGCAACAAGCTGATCGCCCAAGCGCTGCAACTGCTCGTGTTGCTCGCGTGGGATGGGTAGCGGACCGATCGAACCGCGGTAGTGGTAGTTGTCGACTGCCGCGGGGATGGCTTCGCACACGCCGATGAGTTGCGCGTGTGTGCCGTTGGCGACGAAGGTTGCACCCCAGACCGGGCCATCGATGCATTGCTGCCAGTAAAGTCGGCGCGCCGTGTTCGCCGGCCGCTGACCGAGCCAGCGCGCGACGTGGAGTCCGCCGCCGCTGCGCATCGGCTTGCACAACCAGGAGCCGTCGGTGGGCACTCCGTCGGGTTGCTCGCGCGTCTCGGGAAGATCGCAGGGTGCGCGACGCACGATGCTCCGTAACGAGGCCTGGTCGCGAACCGTGCGCAAGACCCCGCCGCGATTGCCGAGCAGGGGGCGATGTTGCGCAATCCGCTCGACGAGCGCGGGGTAGTTTTCCAATCCGCCCGTGTAAAGCCAGGCCATCGCGGGCGCGGCGGCGACGTGTTGCAGCAGTTCGCGATTAAAATGACGAAAGACCCGCGGCGTGTCGTGGCCGGGCAGATCGACGTCCGCGAATTGATCGATGGCCAGCGGCGCGTAACCGGCGCGGAGCGCCGAGTGCGCCGCGGCTCGCGCACTGGCGCCGACCACCAACAGCGGCTCGGCCGACTCGCGCATCTCGATCAGTCGCCGTGAAGTTGTCGCAGTCGGGCACTGGTGCGGAGCATCCATTGAATGCGCTCGAACTCGTTGAGCCAGTCTTGAGTGACCGACTGAATCAGGTTTGTGTCGGCCGGGCCAATGCCCGTCGGACACGCTGGGCCATCGAGACTCGCGACCTGCTGCCGATAGCGGCTCAGGGTCTTGTCGCCGTACAGGCCGCAGAAGTGAGCGTCCTCGCTCAGAAAGACGACCACCGGCACCCGAGCTCCGCCGCACACCTTGACTGCCGCAACGAGGTCGGGGTTAGCGTCCCGATCGAAATAGCGAATTTCGAGGCACGCTGAGGCGGCCGCGAAATGCTCGAAAATCGGGCATTGGTTGACGCAGTCGCCGCACCATGTGCCGGCCAGGCAGAGCACCTGCATCGGTCGTCGGAATGAGCCCAGGAGTTGCCGCTGAGCGTCGCTGAGCCGGACCTGATCGTAAAAGGCCTGCCAACGCCGGCGCTGCTCGTCATTGCCGAACTGGGCGAGAAAGTCGGTGTACTTGAGTCCCTGGGCGAACTTGGCCGCGTAATCCATCAATGGAACCTTTGTGTATCAATCGACCCCGAACGGATGCTCGGGACAAGAAGTATGATTGTCGATTTTCGAGGCGGCGCGTCAAACGGCGGACGTTTTTTTGCCCGGGTAAATACGGTCGAGCCGAGCGAATCTGGTTGCAAGGCCCCGCAACTTTGCTAGGATCACACTAGCGCCGCGGCTGATGACAGTTTGCGGCCAAGTTGAATCGAATTCGACCAGCGCGTCGGTGACGAGAGTCTCACAGCTTGCGTCGGCCTGACCGTCGGTGATGTTTTCGCAACTGGATTGAACTCAGTTCGTGGAAGTCCGCCGCACGCCGGGGGAGCCTCCGCCGAAAGGGTCAAGATGTTCGCGTGGTTCTCGTTGTTGTGGTCGCTGCTGGGCGGGTCGATCGACTCGGCTGGCACGGCGCGGCAGCGCTCAACCGGCACGGCGCGGCAGCGCGTCGAACGCGGAACCCCCTCGCGGCTTGGTTCCTCAACTTGTCTTTGTCCGCGTCGGGAATCTCCTCGGCATCCTTGCTCGCACCCTTGGGGGGCGTTGGGCCTGGATGTTCTGCGATCAGTTTTGCACAGCTTGATCGGATGGCAAACCGCTTGGATGTGTGGGTCGTTGGACGCGAACGCCTCGAGCGATGGCTCGCGGGAGGCTCGCGGACTCAACCTCCGGCACGGTCGTTACTCGCTCGTGGTCGTTCGACCGCGTGTCGAGGCGCTGAAGCGGAAGCACGGGCGACGTCGACGCTAAGCGCGTCGACGGCTGGGTTCATTTCTGTTGCCGATGACTCTCATCGATGGTGCGAGCCGCCTGGAGTGCGTGACTCGACCCGGAGTGTTGTTCCGCGCCTCGGAACGCATTCACACCCGCGCGGCCGTTTGTTCGCCGACACCGTCGCACGCACTATTTGCTCAAGGGAACGCGTAACGTGGATCAACCGTGGCCCATCATCATCACCGCGCTCATCTCCGCGGCGATGACGTTTGCTCTCGTCAAATTACTCGACTATTTGCATGTCATCGACACGGAGAAAAAGACGCGCGAAATGCTCGAGCGGGCAGAGCGTGAAATCGAAAACCGTCGCAAAGAAGCCGACATCCACATGAAGGAGGCGGCGATCCAGCAGCGTAGCGACGTTGAGAAGCAACTGGCCGAAATCCGCCAAGCGGTCCACGAGCGCGAGCGGGCACTCGACAAGCGCCAGGACATGCTCGACCAACAGGCGGAGCAGGTTCGCAAGCAAGAGAAGATGGTCGAAAGCTTCCAGCGCAAGCTCACCGAGCGGACCGAGGAAACCACCCGCCGCAACGAGGAGTTGGCCCGACTCGTCGAGCAGCAGCGGCAAGCCTTGCACCGCAGCAGCGGCCTGGGCCCCGACGAGGCCAAGCGGCTGTTGCTCGAACAGCTCGAACAAGAGTTGCAACATGAGCAAGGGGCGATGATCCTCAAGCACGAAAAAAAGCTGGCCGAGACGGTCGAGGAAAAATCCCGCGAAATGCTTATTACCGCCATGCAGCGGTATGCCTCGAGCCACACGGCCGAGACGACCACCAGCACGGTCGATATTCCCAACGACGAGATGAAGGGGCGGATCATTGGCCGCGAGGGGCGCAACATTCGCGCGTTTGAAAAGGCCACCGGCGTCGACGTAATCATCGACGACACGCCCGGCGTGGTCATCGTCAGCGGCTTCGACCCGGTCCGCCGCGAGATCGCGCGGATGTCGCTCGCCAAGCTGATCACCGACGGCCGCATTCACCCGGCCCGCATCGAAGAGATTGTCACCCAAACGCAGACCGAGCTGGAACAAACGCTGCGCAAGGCGGGGCTCGAAGCCCTGCAAGAGGCCGACGTCGGTCAACTGCATGACAAGATCATCGAACTGCTCGGGCGGTTGAAGTTGCGCACCAGTTACAGCCAAAACGTGCTGCGGCACTCGCTCGAAGTCGCGTTCTTAAGCGGCATGATGGCCGAGGAACTTGGCCTCGATGGGCGGCTGGCGCGGCGCTGCGGGTTGTTGCACGACATTGGCAAGGCGGCTGACCACGAGCAAGAGGGTGGACACCCCAAGATCGGCGCCGACATCCTTAAGCGTTACGGCGAGAAACACGAGGTGGTGCATGCCGCGCTGGGGCACCATGACGATCTGCGAATTGAAAATCCGTACACCGTGCTGGTCGCTGCGGCCGATGCCTGCAGCGCCTCGCGTCCAGGCGCGCGGCGAGAATCGCTCGAGCGCTACATCAAGCGGATGGAAGAACTGGAAACGATCGCCTGCGGGTTCCCGGGCGTCGAGCAGGCGTTTGCCATTCAGGCCGGCCGCGAGTTGCGGGTGATTGTCAGCGCCAAGGAAACGAACGACGAGGTGGCGGCGAAAATTTGCCACGACATCGCGCGGGCGTTCGAGGAGCAGCTCACGTATCCGGGCGAGATCAAGGTGACCGTGCTGCGCGAGGCCCGTTTCAGCGAGGTTGCCCGATAAGACATATCGTGGCCATTGCCCGAAGCGAGCAGGGCGTGGATTAGCCGCCCGACTCGCCGTGATCGTTCGGACCTGCCGAACAGCGGTGGAAGTGGTTGTGATCGATGTAGATCACTTCGCGAGCGTCTTCGTCGATCTTGGTATTGGGCAGCGGCCAACCGGTGCGGCGAATCTTGGTGTAATACACCGTGACCTTGTAGTGGGCATGGTGCAGTTGGGCCGGCCCGATGAGCGGATACACGCGCATCGGATCGACATAGTCGGAGATGGGCTCGATCGTCATGCGGACGTTGTTGCGTTGCTTTTCGTAGAGCAGCGGAACGCCCCCCTGCACGCTGTCGGCTTTCTCCAAGGCGCGCATCACTTCGTCGGGCGAGGGCGGGTCCAGCGCGGCCGGGGGCCCACCCGCGGTGATCGGTCCCAGCACCGGCACCCGCTCATAGCGCTCGTGGTTCCAGAATTGGTCTTCCTGGACCTTTTGGAAGTAGGGGCTCACCGGAATCGGAAACGGAAAGTGAACCGTCGGCCCGGTCACGGTGTTGAACGGGAATGTGCAGCCGCTCAGCGGGCTGAGCGCGAGCAGGCCTAAAACCGCGACACGAATCCGAGAGGGGCTCGACATGATCGCACTCGCGAACAAAGGGGGATGAGATTTTAACAGGGCCGGGCATGGTGTGGCCGTGTGGTGTCATTGCAGAACCGCGGGCCATTCGACTCCCGAACAGCCCCTTTTATCGGTAGGGGTGGTGACGATCTTGCGGAATTTTCCAAATTTAACGCTATGCCCGCGTGAGGACACGGTGACAGCGTGTGAGGCGGCCAACAAAAACACCTCGGCCGAGCTGGGTGCTCGACCGAGGTGATGGACATGACGGACATGCAGCGGACGGGGTCGATCGATTCGCCTTAGCGATTCGGGTGCCAGCGTTTGCGGCTTGCCTCGCGTTTGGCGTCGAAGTCGAGGTACCACCAGCCATCGTCCCATTCCAAGGTCACGCGGCGCCAGCCGAGCGGCACTTGCGGATAGGGATAGAACGGACCGATATAGGGCCAGGCCGACGGTGAGTACTGCTTGGGATAGGTCACACCTGCGTAGTTTGGGTACGAGGCGTAGCTGGGCCAGGCGTGGCTGGGCATTTGCGGCTGATCGTGTACCCCGCCACCGTAGCTGGCATAGTTGGCTCCCCCCGCGCCGGCGGGCAACGCGGCCACGCGGCTATTCGAGACCGTGGTGAGGGGAATACCCGACGTGGCACTCGCCGGTGAAAACGTCCCTCGGCCGACGGTACTCGCCGAGACCGGCCGGGCCGCCATCGGTCGCGCGGCTGACTTGCTCGGCGCTGCGATGGTCGTCGGCGGCGCGTCATGGCCTGTGGTGGTCAACTGAGCCGTCGCGGCCTTGGTGGCAAACTTGACGGGGCGTTGCTTGTTATCCGAGCCACTCGAATCGGCGTACCCTGTGAGTTGCAGCGACTTGTCATGCTGCGCCTCGCTTTGGCTGGCCAACTCGGCCATCCGCTGGGCGGCCGCTTGCTCGGAGCGATTTCCACCCCCAATGGAAAACTTGGGGGGGGTCAGTGTCGAGAGCGGATCCTGCGGACGCGGTGGTGCATCGATGGGTTGGCCGTCCAAGATCACATTCGTCACCGGAGCCGGATTCGACGAGATAAAGGGCAACCGCATGACCGGCTTGGCCGTGGTTTTCGATGTGGCCGATGCTTGGGCAACCTGCGGCTGGGTCGACTTAACCTCCAGCTGGCTAATCACATGGTTCACATCCGCCATTTGTCGAGCCATCTCGACAGCGGCCCGGAGTTGTTGATCGTTGGCCACTCGTCCTAGCAGCATCGCGGTTCCGGCTTCGTACTTCACACCGATGCTGTAGTCGACGAGCACGCCGCTGTTTCGCAAGTCTTGGGCAATGCGTTGTGCAATCGCTTGATCGTCGGCCCAGACGAGCGACGGGGCGAGTGCTACCAGGGTCGTCATCCCCCAGCGCAAAATCGAGCGTCGCATACTTCTCTCCTCGTAAAGAAAATCCGTCGTGCATGTTCGCCGCGGCCCGCACCGCAAACGAACCCGCTCGCAATCGAAACCGCGATCGAGTCGCCCGGCGAAGCGTGTGGAGTTTGTCCAGGGTCCACGCTTGAGCCACGACACCAAAGTCCTACAATGCTTTTCGGTTGCCGGTCATGCCGGACGGAACTTTTTTTCCGATTTTGCGGACTCTGTCGCCTGTAACACCCGAGTGGATGTCGTTAAATAAACGCAAGTCATTGTAATTAAATGACTTGCGTTTACAAACTGGGCGCGATTGTGGACCCCGTTTCGACCCAATTTTGAGAGGGTCGACCCCAACTTACGTCACGTCGATGAACGGAATAATCGTTAAACTCGACGCAGCTTGACGAGCAGCCAGCCCAGTGGAGCCTCTATTCGGCAACGCGGCTGCCGTGGTGCGAGAAATCGCACGTCGTGATGAGCACCATCAGGGCAATTACACACCCCGAGAGCACACAGGAGCAGGTTTCCAATGCCAGTTGGGCCATGATCGTCAGCCCCACCAGCGGTAGGGCTAGCAGAAATAGGCTCTGACAGCTTCGCTGCTGAGTCGATCCCACGCTCAACCGCGCCAGCAATGCCGCCACGGCACCAAACACCTGGACAGCGGCCAGAAACCAACCGTAGGCACAAAGATTCGATTCCATCAAGCGGGCCTGTCCTGCACTCAAGAGCCTGTGTTCCACACCGCTTCATGCGGTGCGACGATCGAGGGGCGGGATGGTACCTCAAGTGCCGAAATGCCCCAAGAGCGATTCTCGATCAACCGCCCGAAAATGCACACAGCCCGTGAGACACCCCCCTGGGTCTCACGGGCCGCGGCAATGCGTTGTGTTTGACGAAGCTGGGTCGAGCCGTGCTTATCGCACCAGGGCACCGATCTCTTTGTCCAGATCCGTGATGTGGACGCTGCGCTTCGCAACCTTGCCTTGCTTGTCGATCAGCAGCATCGTGGGCACCTGCACTATGCCCAACTGGTTGGCCAGATTGCTGTCCATCCCACCGGCCTCCCACAGTTGCGTCCACGGGAGCTTGGTGGCCTGCATAAAGTTCTTGGCCAACTGCACGTCGTCGTCCAAGTTGATCCCCACCAGGACGACGTCCTTGGCGTACTTAGCTTGCAACTGGAGCAACTGCAACGACTCGGTCTGGAACGGCACGCACCAACTTGCCCAGTAGTGCAGCACGACGACCTTGCCCGTCGTCTTGGACAAATCGAACGTCTTATTGTCGATCGTCGAACTCTTGAGCGCGAGCGGTCGGCCGACGCTCTGCAGGCGCGCGATCGCCCCTTGGCTTTTCTTGACCGGCGCTAAACTGGCCGGAAAAGCCGCCGCCTTTTTATACTCATCGAGCGCGGCGCTCTCATTGCTGGCAAACTCCTCGGCCACGCCGAGTTGCAAGTGCGCCTCGGCCGCGTCGTCGGTTTGGCCGTAGGTCGTGACGAACGCCTTGAGCGACGCGAGCCACTCCTTCTGAATCGCGTCGTAGTTGGCGTTGGGCTGCTGGAGCTTGGAATAGTAGTCGGCCGTCATGTGACGATAGAGCGTGTACGCGGCCAAGTCGGTTTCCTTGCTCGTCGCAAACTTTTCCGACAAACTCTTGAGCCGCTCGATGCCGCCGGGGTAGTTGCCCGACTGCGCCGCGACACTCACCGTGTCGGCCAATTGCTTGTACCAAGTCTCGCGCTCGCGCGCCGTCGAGGCCTCGGCCAATTGCTCCAAAACACCAGCCCGCTCGGCGTTCAGGGCATGCACGTCCGCGCCGGTCGCCTTGGCGATTTTGGCATCAATCTCCTCAATTTGCTTGAGGTGCTTGGTGATTAACGCTTGGTTGTCGCCACCGCCGCCGGGCAGAGGAGGCGTATCGCCGCTGCCACGTCCGGTGAACAGCAAGTTCTCGCCGGGCACCAATCGCCAGCCCTGATCGACCTTCACCAGCATGCCCACCGGCAACTGCTCGTTCTTCCCTTCGTAGTCGACCATGGCAAGTACGTTCTCGTACACGAGCACGTCTTTGGTCGAGCCGTCGGTGCCAATCGGCACCATGCCCGGCATCGCGCCTCCAAAACCGAGCCACTTGAGTTTCGTGCCGGCCGATGCGAACCGCGCCTCGGGCGACTTGTCGGACGAGAGCGCCGTCTGGAACCGTTCCTTGGCGTTGTCGATCGCCTTGGCGAGCACGCCCGACTGATCCGTGCCCAGCCCCAACGCTTTGAGTTCTTCGCTCTTGAGCAACAACCGCGCGTATCGATTCACGTCGCGCTGGGCCACGGCGGCCGCAACCTCGGCGCTCACTTCCTCGGCCGAGATGAACCGCCACTCATCGATCTTGCCGTCTTCGTCCTTGTCGAGACCCCAACGGGCTCCGCCCATGTGCAGCCAGCGGTACTGGTCGGCCTTGCCGTTGTTGTTGGCGTCGATATCGCGATACACTTCGACCCCGGCCAGAAAGTAGCTCCACTGGTCGACGACCCCGTCAGCGTTGGTGTCGAGAAAGCGGCGGAGGATCTGCCCTTGAGCATCGCGAATGACCCAACCGCTCTTGCCGTCGAACGTATCGGTCTTGATCGAGAGCTTGCTGATCTCGCTCGCGGCGGGCTTGTCGTAGTCGACGTCTTTCTGCACCGGAGTGAGCTTGAGGGCATACTCGACTTCGGGGGCTGCCGCCCAAACCGCACCACCATACGAGGCTGCTAGCACCGCCAGGGCCTCACCCATCCGTCGCGCCGATGTCCGTCGCAGCATGGAACCCATCCTCCACAAGAGATAACGTCCGGCGATCGTTCGGCCGGGGTGGGGTCTCGGTCGAGACCGTTCATTCGCCCCTATTTTCGGCCAGCGGGCCCAAAAAGCATCAGCCGAAAGTCGGATTTTTCCGATTCTCGCGGTTTTGAGCCCCGCGATGCCCACCGAGTTGGCCGGGGGATTTGACAGCCCTCGACTGGGCCTTAAAATGGCTAGTTCCCCTACGGGGACAAGTTTTGGGTTCTCGGTCATGAGCGCACATAGCTCAGTTGGTTAGAGCGCCACCCTGATAAGGTGGAGGTCCCAAGTTCGAATCTTGGTGTGCGTACTGGAAAAACAGCGGAAAGCGGAACGCGGATGGCCGCTCGACCGCCTCGGAAGGTCTCCCCCGCGAGACAACCCTTCAGCGAGCCATTGGGCCTTCAGCCCTTCAGCGAGCCATTGGGCCTTCAACGAGCCATTGGGGAGCGAGCCTTTGGGCGAACCGTCGAACGATGACGATGCCGTGGGGTTCGCTTTCGAGTCCCCGAGTTTCGTTTTCCGCGTGTAGGTTGATTATCGGGGACGTAGCTCAATTGGGAGAGCACTAGCTTTGCAAGCTAGGGGTTGAGGGTTCGATCCCCTTCGTCTCCACTTTAAGACCCCAGGAGACACCCGTTGACCCCGGGTGGTTTCTTTTGTCTTCATAACGACTTGCGGCGTTCAATCGCGGGTCGCGGGCGTCGCTCCGCTCGTGTGCCGTTTTGACAGGAAGTGTCTTCGATTTGCACCGAAAGTCAGGGTTTGGTGCAAGCGGCGAAGCCCGCATATCGTCGGTGCCCGTTGCCCTTACGGCAATTCGTTGTGATTGCGAGCCCGTCGACAATGGCAATGATGGCAACGATTCAACCGCTCCGCCCACGTCTAAGAGCTTCGAGGGTAAATAATAAAGGGGCAGAACGATTATCTTGACAAGTCGCGGACAGGGACAGGTCCAGTACGTCGCGCTCGCCAACAGCGGTTCGCAGCAAATCGCCACCGATCCGCCGGGCCGCAGCACCTCGACGACCTTCGACGCCCTCGATCGGGCGATCTAGTCGACCGATCCCAGCGGGGCCACCACCCGCACCACCTGACAACCCGACGACGTCGGAATAGGTTTCGCTCGGCAAGCAGCTCTTCTTCGATCCGCGTCTCTCCGGCGACAACAGCATGAGCTCCGTTTCCTAGCGTCAATCATGGCCTTGGAATCGACCTCCTCGCATTTCGATTTTTTTGACCTCTGCGCGTCACCGAGCCCCGGCGAGCATCGCTCGGTCGATCATCGGAGCCGCAAGAACAGGCGGGCTTGCCGGGCTGCGCGGCCGCCTGAACGAGCCCAAAATCCTCGCAAATCGTCACTCTGGCCTCGGCCGTTTTGCTCTTGGGCCCGGCATGCGGTAAACTGGTCGTAGAGCGTCTAACAATATGGCGACGGAGCGGGGGGGCAGCCCATTTTTCTGGCAGCCCTCGAAAAATTGGGACCGTCCCCAGCCCTGTTGTTAAACGCTCTCAAGAGAAGCGTTACCCCCGTCCTGCACGCGGCTCGCGAGCCATTCGGCTGAGGCGCGCGGGCAGGACCGTAACCGAGCGCAACACGTTCTTGCGAGGAGGCGAGGTAGATCGACCATGTCGATGACCATTGCACAGTTCTGGAAGCTGGTCGCGGAAAGCCAACTCATGTCCGCCGACGACGTGAGCAAACTCTCCGCCGAGTTCAACCGGCTGCACGCACAACCAACTCCGACCGTCGACCAACTCGTCAAATGGCTGGTCGGCTCCAAGATTACTCCCTACCAGGCCAAGGTGCTGCTCAGCGGTCGAGCCGGCCCGTTCAATTATGGCGACTACCAGATTTTTGACCGCGTCGAAGGGGGCCGCGGCGCGATGTTATTCCGCGCCGTGCATCGCGCCACGATGCACCGTGTCTGTCTGTTCTTTTTGTCGGGGCCCCAGGCGCAAGACCCGCAGTTCATCAGCACGCTCAACCAGCAAACCCTTGCGGCCAACGCCAGCTCGCAAGGTCAGACCCATCTGGCGCGCTGCTACCATCTGGTCGACGACGGCGCGTACAAGTTTATCGTGCTTGAGGACCTGGCCAGCAAACGGCTTGATCGCCAACTCTCCACCCAAGGCGCGCTCAGCACCGTCGAGGCCTGCCGCATCGTGCGGCAAATTGCCGCCGGCCTCGCCGCGCTACACATGTCGGGCGAGGCGCACGGCCGAGTTTGTCCCGCCAACATCGCGCTCGACAGCAACCACCAAGCCAAGCTGCTCGGCTTCCCGCTCGACCGCAACGTGTTCGAGCCGGCGATGCCGCTTGAAGACGAGTTGGCCATCGGCAAAGACACGCCCCCCGAGGTCGACTACGCCGCGCCCGAGTCGTTTGCCCAAATGCCGGTCAGCGATCCGACGTGCGATGTGTACGCGCTGGGTTGCACGCTGTATCACCTGCTCTCCGGCCGGCCACCGTTTTCTGGCGGCGAAGCCAAGCAGAAGCAGCCACGCCACGCCAGCGAACAGCCGCGCCCGCTGCCTGAGTTGAATCCGCAAATTCCGCAGCCGCTCGCCAAGATCGTCAACTACATGTTGGCCAAAGACCCGGAGATGCGCTTTCAACAAATGTCGACGGTGATCGACAAGCTCGCGCCATTCGCGGGCCCCGACAGCGCGCCGCCGGCCCCGTCAACGCGCAGCCAGGCTTACGAGAAGTGGCTGCAAAAGCTGGTCCCCACTGCGAGCCAGAAGCCAACACCCAAGCCGGCACCGGTCACCGCCACCACCACAGCTCCGGCTGCCGCGCCGCTGATGGCCACGGCGGTCATCGCGCCAGCCTCAGGGGTGGCGACAATGGCTCAGCCAATGCGCGCCATGCCGGTCTCGCCGATGATGGGGTCCGCCCCGATGATGGCGCAGGCGGTCACCAGCCCCGTCATGAGCGCGCCCCCCGTGATGGCCGCCGCGCCGCGCGCCGCGCAGCCCCAAGGGGGCGCGTCCGTCGCGGTCAGCGCCGAGCCCGAGCTCAATGGCTTGGCGAGCATCGGCGCAGCCAGCGCGCCGCGCAAACGCCGCAAGAGCACGGCCATGCCGCTCATCATCGGCCTCGTGCTGCTCGGTGTGGCGGGGGGCGGCTACTACTATGTCAAGAAATCGAGCGGCAAAGTCGTCGCCGCCGGCAAGACCCCTGCCGAGATTGCCGCCGAGAACATGAAGCGGATCATGGAGTCGGAAGGCAAAAGCTCCAGCGGCAAACAGCCCGCCAAGGACGACAAGGGGGCGAAGGCCGCGGTGACCAAAGCGCCGCCGACCGACGTGCTGTCCGAGGACGACCCGCGCGAGAAAATCTTTGCGCTCGACAAGCAAGACGCGGTCTGGACCGCCCCGACCGGCGGCAAGCCGCTCGAACTGCGCTATCTGCCCCCCGGCACCCCGGCCATCGTCGTCTTGCGCCCCGCCGACATCATGAAGCATCCCGAGGCGGCCAAGCTGCTCGACAACCGCGTGCTCGGCAGCATTGCGCCGTGGTTCCAGAACGATATCGCGGCCGAGACCGGCGTGCCGCTCGATCAGATCGAGCAGGTCATGGTCTCGTTCATCGACAACGGCTCCGCGCCCCCCACGCGGGCTTACGTGGTTCGCACTCTGCAATCGGTCGGCAGCGACGCGCAGGTCGACGCCTGGGGCAAGCCCGAACCGCAGGCACTGGGCGACAAGGTCTACTTTGCCAAAGACGGCAAGGCGTTTTTTATCGATCCCAAGAGTGACAGCCGACTGCTGGTCATCGGCCCCGAGGCGGCGCTCAAGGACGTGCTCGGCGGCGACGGCACGGCAATTTTGCCCCCCGCGATCGAATCGATGCTCAAGGTCACCGACTCGGCCCGCATGTTGACCTGCCTGTTCGTACCGGGCTTCGTGCTCGACCGGGGGAAGCCGACACTCTCGGGCCCCGGCACCATCTTGCGCGAACCGCTCACATGGCTCATGGAGTACGACCCGGTCAAGCAGCATCCGCGGTCGGTCGTGTTCAGCGCGCATCTCGGCGCGGCGACGTTTCTCGAACTGCGATTGAACGACCCCGAGGTGGGCCCACAAACGCAAGGGGCCGCCGTCGCCATGAAGGCCCGCGTCGATTCGCTCTTCGACAAGTACAAGGCCTACACCGCGTCGTTGCGACGCTCGATGTCGGACTACAGCGCCCCGCTGCTGTTCGATCACTTTGGCGACATCGTCAAACTGACGCAGAATTTTGTCCGCATCGGCACCATGGACAAACAGATCGTCGCCCGGGTCTATCTACCGTCGACCGGCGCGCATAACCTGGCGCTCGGCTCGTACCTCTGCCTAGTCGAGAATCCCAACAGCGGTGTGTCAAGTGGCGCGATTGGCGTGACCCCAGCGAATGGCGGCGGCGGAAAACCGACCGCCACCGGCGCGCTGGCCAAGATGCAAAAGCCGACCACGCTCATGTTCGATCGCAATCCGTTCGAGGTGGCCGTGAAATTGCTCAGCGAGGATATCGGCGTGCCGATCATCATCATGGGGACCGATTTGCAGATCGAAGGCATTACGAAGAACCAGTCGATGGCCCTGATGGAAGAGAACAAGCCGGCCATGGACATCCTCAAGGCCATCCTGATCAAAGCCAACCCGGCCGGCAAGCTCGTGTACCTGGTCAAGAAAAACGCCGAGGGGGAAGAGGAACTGCACATCACCACGCGCAAGGCGGTCGGCGAGCGCAAAGAGACATTAACGCCCGATCAGGTTAAATAGCCCAACCGCTCGCGCTCGTCCCATCGGACCCACCACCGTGGCTGACTTTATCACGCTCGTCTGCACCACCTGCCGCACGCGGCTTAAGGTGCGCGATCAGTCGGCCATCGGACAGATCCATGCCTGTCCCAAGTGCGGCAGCATGGTCCACGTGACCTCTCCGGGCGAGACGAGCCCAATTGCCGCGCGTGCCGCCGCCGTGTCGACCGCGATCGAGACGCCTCCGTCGGCTTCACCCACTCCACAGCCGACCGAGCCGTCGCTGGAACAGCCTGCGCTCGCCGATGCTCCAGCACTGCTCGCGCCCCCCGCGCCGGTACCGTCGTTGTTTACGCAACCGTGGTTCGCCTGGGCCTGCGTGCCGCTCTCGGCCGTGTTCTCGGCCTGGCTGGTCTGGACGTGGAGCCACAGCGCTGCCGAGCCGGTCATCGCCGAGTTGCCCGAGCCGCCGGTGGTCATCGAGTCGGCGCCGTTGCCTGCCCCCGCACAGCCTGCCCCCGCACAGCCTGCCCCCGCGGCGGCCGTCGCCGCGCCACTACCCGTTGAGCCACCCAAGCGCGTCGAGCCTGCGCCAACACCGTTGCCCAGTGCTCTCGCCGCTCCTGTTGCTCCTCCACTCCCCCCCTCCTCTGCTCCTCCGCCTGTTCCCACTCCCGTCTCGCCTTCGTCTCCGGTCTCTTCCAGCAAGCTCCCGGCGAGCGACTCGTTGCCGACGGTCGTCAAGCCGCCTGAGGCTAATCCACCCGCACCCAAGCCGGCGGCGTCAACCACTCCGGCTGCTACGACCGAGGGTCCGCAGCCCGTCACGTCGGTCGCGCTCCCCGAGTTGCCGCCGATCGACATCCCGGCCCGCCTGCAAGACGAGTTGGCCTCGATCCAGATTCCGCAGGCCTCGCTGTACGAGTTTCTCGCTCTGCTGAGTCGCGCGACCACCTTGCCAATCAGCTACGACTTAGCGACCATCGAGCGCTCGGGCAGCCGGTTGAGCGACCCGATCTCGGTCAAGAAATTCAACATCAAGGTCGAGGAGTTGCTGCGGAGCGTGTTGGCCGAGCGGAGCTTGGACTTCGTGGTCCGCAACCAGCAGGTGCTCATCACGACCGAGGGGGAACACCCGACCGCGCCGGTCACGGTCCGGCACGCGCTCACGGGCTTCCCGGCCGAACAGGCGGCGTCGCTCGTCGAGTTGGTGCAGAAAATCATCGCGCCGCAGGAATGGAACGACGGGGGTGGCGCGGGCAAGCTGACGATCGAGGATCAGAAGCTCGTGGCCGTGCAACGCGCCGAGTTGCAATGGGAAGTGGCGGAGCTGCTCGACAAGCTGCGGCTGGCCCGGCAGCAGAAGCCGCTCGCCCCGCACTCGACCCTGACACCGCGTCACGCCCGCGCCACGGCCGCGCTACAACGCGGCGTGCAGGTCAACTTTCCCAGCGCCGTGTCGCTGGGCCAGGTCATCGATCATTTGGCGAAAACGCAGGAACTGCTCATCGTTTACGATCGCGCGGCCCTGACCGCGGCGGGACGGAGCCCCGCCTCGACCGTGTCGCTGGTCTGTCAAAACAAGTCGCTCTCGGCCGCGTTTGTGTCGCTGCTCGAGCCGCTCGGCCTTGAGCTGGTCGTGTTCGACGAGCAGGTTCTGGAAATCACCTCGCAACGCGCCGCGGCCGAACGGCTGCGCGTCGAACTCTACCCTTGGAAGGCCGATGATGACAGCGAGTCGCGGCTGCAAGCGCTCCGCGAACAACTCGCCGAGGTCAAATGGAGCGACAACGGCTCTCAAGGGACCATCGCCGTCGATCGCCACACGCCCTACCTGATCGTGCGCCACAATCAGGCCGTGCAGCGGCGCGTCGCCGACTGGCTCGCGAAACACGCCCCGCGCTAACGCTGCTCGCCACGAACGGACATCCCCATGTCTCGCACCTTGCTCGCCATCGGCGCTCATTACGACGATTGCGTTTTTGGCATCCCGGGGATCATGCTGCAGGCCGTGCGTAAGCACTACCGGGTGGTCATCCTGTCGCTGATCGGCGACTATCGCGATTGGCCCCCGATCGGGTCACGGCACCAGCAGTTGCTCGACGGCACGCGCGACATCTGCCGCGAACAGGGCGTCGAGATGCGGTACCTCAACTTCAAGTCGCATCTGTTTGATGTGAACACCGAGACCAAGAAAGCGGTCGCCGAGGCCGTGGCCGACATCGAGCCCGACGTGGCGTTTCTGCTCTGGCGAGACGATCATCACGACGATCACGTCGTCGCCTCGCAACTATCGCGCGTCGCGCTCCGCTACGCCGGTCAGGTGCTCGAGCGCACGGCGGTCAAAGCCCCGCGCGAGCTGTATTACTACGACAACGGGCCGGGGCACACGATCGGCTTCGAGCCGAACACGTTTGTCGACGTCAGCGACACCTGGCCCGCGGCAATCCACTGGCTCGGTCGGTTCATGGCCTTGGTGCGGGGCGAGCCGTACGACGCCGGACGGCGCGACAGCGCGCAAGAGGCCAAGGAGGTCTTGGCCCAGTATCGGGGAAAAACCTGCGGCGTGAAATACGCCGAGGCCGTGCAAGCCATCCACCGCCGACCACGCGATATACTCTGAGTCGCGCTCACCGTGGTCGTTTAACACTCAGACTCGAAGGGGTGCCATGCCCACGGCTCGGCGTGGGCATGCGCACTCTCGCATGAGATGATAGCAAACATGCTCACGCAGACGTGGGCATGGTACCCGGTAGTGGCTAGCGAAACATACGCTAGGTGCTTACGTCGAGCGACGAGACCTGATGGGGATTTTGCAGCGTCGTCAACTTGTCGATCAGTCGGCTCTGCTCGATCGCGAAATTGGCCGTGACGTCGGCCGAGGCCACGAGTTGCGGATCGGCGCCGCTCTGTCGAGCCTGCGCGGCGTTCTGGCGAAACTGACTCACCCGTTGCTCGACGAACTGCAGCAGATTGATGGGGTCGTCGGCGCCAACACCTGACTCCTCGAGTTCCTGCCGCAGGCGTTGCAGCCCTTGCAACTCTTGGGGCGAGAGGCCGCCGGCGCGTTGCAGCTCGGTGGCGAGCGCGGCCAGCTCGCGAGGCGAGATGCTCTCGAGGTTGTACTTGTTCACGATGTTCTGCAGCGCCGCGTTGGCCTGCGGCGTCGTGACGGTCGACGAGAGTTCGTCGCTCGTGGGAGGAGCGCCGCTGGGGGTCGCCATGCCCGGCCGCTGAAAATACTTGCCCAACCCTTGGGTGATGCCACTGAGTTGCATATCGACCTCGCAATAGAAAAGGCCCTCGAGAACCACTCCCTGCCCGAGAGCACACGGCGTGCCAGAGTCGGCCGCGGGGGGCAAGATAGCACGATCAACTCGCGATTCGTCAACCACTTAAAGAGACAACGGGGCATGGCGAGCGGTCACGAGCGACGAACTGCTGGCGGCAAAGACCGCGCGATCGATCGGCGAGTTCCGCCGCTCGCTCAGTTCACGCGGCGAAATTCGCTGCGGTACACAGGCAAGCCCGACAGACGTGTGCGCCGCTCGAAGTGCGTGCGGTAGTCCAGATCGTGCAGCGCCGGCGACTCGACCACCTCGAACGGCCCCGCGAGTTGCGGCACAGCGCGGATCAACTCGAGCGCGCTGCGGTAATACTCCTCGACATCGGTCCAAAAGTGCAACGTCCCGCCGGGCTTGAGCACGCGCTGCACGTCCTGTAAAAACGCGGCATTGAGGACCCGCCGCTTCTTATGCCGCGCCTTCCACCAGGGGTCGGGAAAGTACACATGCACCCCCTGCACCGAGGCGTCGCTCACACACTCGCGAAACACCTGCAAGCCATCCCCTTGCACCATGACCGCGTTCGTGGAGCCCTGTCGGGCGAGTCGAGCCGCCGCGAACTGCGCGTACTTCAAGGCCATCTCGAGGCCGAGAAAATTGACCTCCGGCCGCTGCGCGCTGCTGGCCGAGATGAACAACCCCTTGCCACTGCCCAACTCGATCTCGACCGGCGCCTCTCGACCGAACAGTTCCGTGAACACGAGCGGCCGGGGCAATTCCTCGACCGTGCGGTAATGGGTCGAGTAGTCGAGCCCCGTCGGCAATTTACGCAGTGCTCTACGCCCCATGATTCAGCTCCACGATCCGATCGGGGTACGGTACCGGCGGCTCCTCGTCACGCAGCAGCGGCATGAGCACCGCGCCGAACACAAAGCCGCCGATGTGTGCCCACCAGGCCACCCCCGCGCTCATGCCGAGGATCGCGTCCTCGCGGGCATGCAAGAGTTGTGTGACGAACCAGACCCCCAGGAACACCAGCGCCGGAATCTCGATAATGGTCACGAAGAGGACGATGAACACGAAGGTCTTGACCCGCGCGTGGGGCCACGTGACCGCGTAGCCGCCGAGCACCGCCGCGATCGCGCCGCTGGCACCGATGATCGGCACGGTGCTCGCCGGGTCGTTCGCCCAATGGCACAGCGTGGCCACGATGCCGCCGCCGAGATAAAAGACCGTGTACTTGACGAGCCCCAGGCGATCTTCGACGTTGTCGCCAAAAATCCACAGCATCCACATGTTGCCGATCAGGTGCATCCAACTGCCGTGCATGAACATGCAGGTGAACAAGGTCATCACGACGCTTTGACCACCCTGCTTGTAAGCCAACTGCTCGATCCGTCGCACGCTGCCGGTCCGGCGATCGCGCAGGGCCAGCGGCCGATCCAGATCGACGAGCACGGTCCGGTCATGCAGCAGCTGCGCCGACCGGGCCGGCACAAAGCCATGTCGATAGGCGAGCAAATTCCGCTCGTCCTCGCTCAATCGCAACGACTGAAAAAACACCCAGCAGTTGAGCACGATCAACACGTACGTCACGATCGGCGGGTGCAGGCGCGGGATATTGTCGCTGAACGGGAACATCCGAAGCTTTCACGTCGAGAAGCAAAGGCGTTGTTATGCCCTCAGGGCAGGCTTCTAGCTTACGCGAGCCGAGTAGGGGAGGGGAAGGGAGGTGAGACTGGAGACTGCAGGAGCGGAACGTTGACCCGACGTGCTGTGCGGTGGATACTCGACGAGGCTGCCCTCAACTGAAAACCGAAAACCGAAAACTCCTCATGCTTCGCTCGCTCGTTCCGTTCGTGTGGGTCGCATTCGCCGCGCTGTTCGGGTCGTCCCGAAGTCAAGCGAATGCGCCGACCCCCAATATCGTGCTGATCTATTGCGACGACCTGGGTTATGCCGACGTGGGCTGCTTCGGTGCGCAGGGGTACTCGACTCCGCATCTCGATCGTTTGGCCCAGCAGGGGATGCGATTCACCGACTTCTACGTGGCCCAGGCGGTCTGCTCCGCCTCGCGCACGGCACTGCTGACGGGCTGCTACCCGAACCGCGTGGGCATTCAGGGCGCGTTGGGTCCGCAAAGCGTGATCGGCATTAGCGAGCACGAGACGACCCTGGCCGAGGTCTGCAAGCAGCGCGGCTATGCCACGGCCATCTATGGCAAATGGCACTTGGGTCATCATCCGAAGTTTCTCCCGACGCGGCATGGCTTTGACGATTACTTTGGCCTACCGTACTCGAATGACATGTGGCCGTTGCATCCCACGGCCAAGTTCCCGCCGTTGCCGCTGATCGATGGCGAGCGGACGATCGCCGAGAACCCCGACCAAACGCAACTGACGACCTGGTACACCGAGCGGGCCGTCAAGTTCATCGAGGCCCACGTGCAACGGCCGTTTCTCTTGTACGTGCCGCACAGCATGCCGCACGTGCCGTTGTTCGTATCCGACAAATTCGCGGGGCAGACGAGCCGGGGCACCTACGGTGACGTGATCGCCGAGATCGACTCTTCGGTGGGACAAATCCTTGCCGCGCTTGAGCGCCACAACCTCGTCGAGCGGACGCTCGTGATCTTCACCAGCGACAACGGCCCCTGGTTGTCCTACGGCAATCACAGTGGCTCGGCCGGGGCATTGCGTGAAGGGAAGGGGACGACGTTTGAAGGGGGCGTGCGGGTGCCGTGCATCATGCGTTGGCCCTTACATATTCCCGAGGGAAGCTCGTGTGACGAACCGGCCATGACCATCGACGTGTTGCCCACCGTGGCCAAGCTGATCGGCGCGCCACTGAAGCCGGAGGTGCTCATCGACGGCCGCGACATCGGCCCACTGCTGCGGGGCGAGGCCGCGGCGCGATCGCCCCACGAGGCCTTGTACTTCTATTGGGATCGCGAGTTGCAGGCCATTCGCAGCGGCCGTTGGAAACTGCATCTACCCCATGCGTATCGCACGCTCGTCGGCAGCTCGGCGGGGGCCGACGGCAAGCCGGGACCCTACAAACAAGGCCAGATCGAGTTGTCGCTCTATGACCTCGAGGCGGACCGGGGTGAAGAGCAGAATGTGGCGGCCCAACATCCCGCGGTGGTCGAGCGGCTGCTGAAATACGCCGAGCAGGCCCGCGACGACCTCGGAGACTCACGGACGAAGCGTGTGGGAAAGAACCTCCGCGAGCCTGGCAAGCTGTAAGCGCCGCTCAGGGCACGACGATGTCGTGAATCGATCGCTCGATATTCGCGCAAATCGCGTCGAGGTCGAGATCGTCGTGATCGAGGCCGAACGGTTCCTCGATGTCTTCGGCAATAACTTCAATGCCAACCATGAAATAGCCGACGACCAGCGTGACGGGAACCGTCCACACGCCAAGCAGGTCGACCACGCCCCAGGGGAGTGTCAACAGATAGATGGCGATCGACTGCCGGATGAACGTGCGGTAGGAGCCGGCGATGGGGGTCTTCTTGATCCGTTCGCAGCCGCCGCAGATGTTCATCAGCGCCGCGGCGTGCTGGTCGAGGAACAGCAACTCGAAACCGCCGAGTTGCTCGGCGCGGCGCCAGCGCTCGATGCGATCGTAAATGGCTTGTGCGACGTAGGCGGGCACGTGGAGCGGCGCGGCGGTTGCGGCGGCAAAGGGGGGTAGGTCCTGCAACCTGATGCCCTGGCGCAGGTGACCCTTGAGCGCCACGGCGAAGGCCGCGAGTTGCTCGGCGAGCAGACGCTTTTCGTTGGCCTCGGCTTGCACGCAGGTCTGGATTTTGATGGCCAGATTGCGGCTGTCGTTGACGAGTTGCCCCCACAGCTTGCGCCCCTCCCACCAGCGATCGTAGGCCGTGTTCGTGCGAAACACGAGGAGCAAACCGAGCACGAGGCCGAACAGCGGATGGAACGCGGCCGAGAAGTGAATCAGGTCGTGTCCGTATCGATAATCGAACCCGGCGAGCAGGGCCGCGTAGAGCGTGAGCGGCGCGACCAACGCCACGATCCTGCGCGGCGTGCTGCCGTGATGCGCGAGCGCCCTAAGATTAAGCCATTCCGGAGTCATCGTCGATTCACGCCACAGAATACGATTGCAACACCGTCACGATCGTATCCACGAAGCGTCAAAATGGCCAGTGGAGCGGGTTCATCCTGAGCCCGTTGGGAAAATGCCCCGCAGCGGTTAAAATCCTCCCGGGTTGAATTCCTATTGGCCAGAGTGAATTGTCGTGCCGCTCCAACAGCTTGTCGCCGGTGTGCATCATTTTCAGACCCAGGTCTTCCGTTCGCAACAGGAGTTGTTCGAGCGGCTCTCGTCGGGACAAAATCCCGAGGTGTTGTTCATTACCTGTTCCGACTCGCGGATCGATCCGAATTTGGTGACGCATACCGACCCGGGCGACCTGTTTGTCTTGCGAAACGCCGGCAATTTGGTGCCGGCCTATGGTGCCTCGAACGGCGGCGAGCCGGCGACGATCGAGTTTGCCATCGACGGGCTCAAGGTGGCCGACATTATTGTCTGCGGGCACTCGCATTGCGGTGCGATGAAAGGCTTGCTGCATCCGGAGTACGTGGCCGAGATGCCGGTCGTGAGCAGTTGGCTCAAGCATGCCGAGACCACGCGGCGGATCGTGAAGTCGAAGTACGCGCACTTAAGCGACGACGACCTGCTGCAAGCGGCGATCGAAGAAAACGTGCTCGCGCAGATCGAGAATCTTCAGACCCATCCGGCCGTGGCGGTGGCACTGGCCAACGATCGCCTCAAGTTGCACGCCTGGGTTTACGACATCGCGACGGGAGACGTGCATGCCTACGCACCCGAGGCCGAGCAGTTCACTCCGCTGGGCTCGCTGCGCCCTCAAGGGGTCAACGAGCCGTCACGCATCAAGGCGATCGACTCGGGAGACTCGCGCTTTCATGCTCCGCCGCGCGGGTGAGTCGAGCGCGCCAACCGCGAGGCGACCGTGATGGGTGTGTATCTCTCGATCTGGACGAGCGTCGCCCTCTACACGCTGTCGCGGTTCTTCGAGGCCGGGCGAGCGACGGCCTACGCGCTGGCATGGTTGCTCGCGGTGGCACATGTTGTGTTGGCGCTCGTGCTCGTGCATCATGGCAGCCAAACCGAGGCATTCGAGCACACGGCGACACGCACCTTCGAGGCGATCGGCTGGCGCTGGGGGGGCGGACTGGTTGTGAACTACGCCTTCGTGCTGATCTGGTCGCTCGACGTGCTCGCCTGGGCCTGGCAACGAAACTTCCTCAGTGAACTCCGCCCGCGCTGGGGCGTCTGGTGGCATGCGCTGGTGTGGTTTATGCTGCTCAATGCGACGGTGCTGTTTGCCCGACCGCACTCACGCTGGTGCGGTGCTGCCGTGTGTCTGCTACTGTTGAGCCCGCGCTGTTGGCGACGTCCCGCGACGTCGATCGCGTCTTGAAACAGGAGGAGCCGAGCATGTCGCGCGTCTATCGAGTCGAACACCCGCTCGTCGAGCACCATCTGTCGCAGTTGCGCAGCCAGGCCACGCCGCCGAGCGAATTTCGCGCGCTGGTCGGTCGACTGGCGACCCTCTTGGCCTACGAGGCGACGCAGGATCTGCCGCTGCACGACGTGAGTGTGCAAACGCCGATGACGACCATGACCGGCCAGGCGCTGCGCGGTCGGATCGGGATCGTGCCGATCCTGCGAGCCGGCCTGGGCATGGTCGACCCCGTGCTGAATTTGATTCCGTCGGCCGAGGTCTGGCACTTGGGCGTGTATCGCGACGAGAAAACCGCGCAGCCGATCGAGTACTACAGCCGCATCCCCAAGTCACATCCGGTCGACACCGCGCTGGTGCTCGACCCGATGTTGGCGACCGGCGGCTCGGCGACGGCCGCGCTCGCCATGTTGCAAGCGTGGCGCGTGCCGACCCTCAAGCTGCTCTCGATCATTGCCAGCCAAGAGGGCATCGAGCGCGTCGCGTCGGAGTACCCCACGGCGCAAATTTTTGTCTGCGCCATCGACCCGCTGCTCAATAACCAGAAGTTCATTGTGCCCGGGCTGGGAGACGCGGGGGATCGGATCTTTAACACGCACGGCCGCGAGTGAGCCGCCCGGCCATGCGATCCGCGGCGGCAGGGTGGCTGGCGCAATGCGCAGTATAACCCGGCTCTCCGCGGCGGTGTCTTGCATCACTCGCCGGGTTTTGCTGACGCAAAACACCCGCCACCCACAATCGTGACCGCGGCGATTACTCGACCGCCGCCAGCTCGCGGCTGGCGCGCCAGTCGGTCAGTTGCAGCTCGACCGTGCAGCGGCCGCGATACTCGTTCTTGATGGGTCGAAACACCACGTCGAGCGGCCCGTCGGTCTTGAGCAGTTCGTCGAGCCACTCGGCCCCGCCAAAGGCGACGCCGCGCATCGATAAGCTGCCTTGCTGCAATTTAAGCGACAGGTGTCGACCGCCGCCGCCGATCACCTTGGGCGGTTCGACGAGCGTAACGCCGGTGGCGCAAAAGACCGGCCGATGATTGGCTTGTCCGAACGGCGCGAGTCGCTCGATCTGCTCGATGGTCGAGAGCGTGAGCGCGGCGAGGGGCACCTCGGCGTCGATCCACAGCTCGGCTTGCCGCGGCGCGGCATTGAGCTCGCCCGACACATGCTCGACAAATGCTTCGCGAAAGGCGTCGACTTTCGTGGGTTCGATCTTGAGTCCGGCCGCGGCCGCGTGTCCGCCATGACTCAAGAGGTGTTCGGAACAGGCGACGAGCGCCTCGTGCAGCGCCAGGCCCGGTATGCTGCGGCACGAGCCGATCCCCGGTCGCACGCCGACCTCGTCGAGGGCGATGAGGATGACGGGTCGATGGAACTTTTCGGCCAGCCGACCGGCGACGATGCCAATGACCCCCGGATGCCAGCCATGATCGGCGAGCACAAAGGCCGCGTCGCGCTCGACATCGAATCGCTCGCTGGCCTGTTTGTTGGCAGCCAAGTAAACACTGCGTTCCAAGCTCTGACGGCTGTTGTTGAGCTCGTGAATGTACTCGGCCAAGGCCGTGGCGCGCTCGCTAGACGTAGTCGTGAGCAGCTCGACCCCCAGTTGCGCCTGACCGAGTCGGCCCGCGGCGTTCAAGCGCGGCGCGATCATAAAGCCGATATCATCGGCATCGAGCCGGGCCTTTTTGTCGAGCTGCGTGAGCTGGAAGAGCGCGGTCAGCCCGAGACCCGGATGTTGCTTAAGGCTCTGCAATCCGAAGAGCACGAGGACGCGATTTTCATCGACGAGCGGGACGACGTCGGCGACGGTACCGAGCGCGGCCAGGCCGACGGCGTCGACGAGAAAATTCTTGAGCCGCTCGCTGACCCGTTTGGCGTTGTCGGCCGCCTGACACAAGGCCCAGGCCAGCTTGAGCGCCACGCCCGCGCCGCTCAGTCCGCCGAAGGGATAGCTGGCCGAGGGGAGTCGCGGATGCACGATCGCCGCGGCGTCGGGGAGCGTGTCCTGGAACTCGTGGTGATCGGTGATGATGAGTTCGAGGCCAAGCTCGCGCGCGGTGGTGGCCTCGGCCACACTGGCCACGCCACAGTCGACCGTCACGACCAACTCGGTCCCTTGCTGCTTGAGCGTTCTCAGTGCGTCGGCGTGTAGTCCGTACCCTTCGTCGAGCCGATGGGGGACATAATAGCCGACGTTGGCCCCCAGCAGGCCCAGGCATTGATAGAGGATGCTGGTCGCCGCCATGCCGTCGACATCGTAGTCGCCGTAGACGGTGATTTTGCGGCGCTCGCGAATGGCGAGCATGATCCGTTCGACCGCTTGCGGGACGCCGCCGAGCAACGACGGATCGCGTAGTTGCGAGAGCTTGGCTTCGAGAAACTCGCTGGCGACGCTGGGGTCGTCAATCCCGCGACACAGAAGCAGCTGCGCGACCACGCTGCTCAGACGCGCCTCGCGTTGCAAACGCTCGAGCCGCCGCGGATCATGAGCGTGCAGACGCCATTGCTTGGCCATATCATCCCTGACAAAGCGAGGGGAGTCCGCGCGGCGAATATCGGTCGCCACGGACACCCAATAGACGGCCGCAGACTACTTCTTCTTCTCCAGATGGAGCGTGTGCTTGCGGAGGCGCGGGCTGTACTTCATGAGCTTGAGCTTCTCGCCCCCCTGCTTGCGACGAATCGTGTAATTATGGTCCTTGGTCTCTTCGCAGACCAAAAACACGACTTCCACCTTCTTCTTACTCTTAGCCATGACGCTTAACCTTCACGCGCGAAAAAAGCCCGTCCAATGTAGAATGGGCCATTCTAGTCGCTAGGCACCCCGCTGTACCAGCCCCAAGCGCTGCGAATTGGCCCGCAGCGGATTATAATCGATACCGACCTGGGGTGCCTTTCCGAAACGCTTGATCCCATTCAACTTATGTCTCTTAGCGGCAGTACACTACGACTGGCGATTGACGGCGGCGCGGCGGAATTGCCCGAGGGGCCGCCCGGCTGGCCACCGCTCGACGAGGCGGTGCGCGTAGCGCTCAACCACGGCTGGCGCGATGGATCCTGGGGCCGCTATCACGGCGGGCATGTCGAGCGGCTGGCCGAGGTGCTCGCGGAAACCTTCGCAGTCGACTACGCCTATCCCTGTTCGAGCGGGACCTTTGCCGTCGAGTTGGCCCTGCGCGCCTTGCAGATCGGCCGCGACGACGAAGTCTTGCTCGCCGGTTACGACTTCCCCGGAAACTTTCGCGCGATCGAGGCAGTCGGCGCGCGGCCGGCACTCGTCGACGTGACTGCCTTTAATGCGAACCTCGATCTCGATCAACTCGATGCAGCCTGCTCGCCACAGACGCGGGCCGTGATTGTCTCGCATCTGCATGGCGGCGTGGTGCCGATCGATCGCGTGGTGGCCTGGGCTCAAAGGCGCGGCATTCAAGTGGTCGAAGACGCCTGCCAGGCCCATGGTGCGTCGCTCGCCGGGCAACCACTTGGCTCCTGGGGCGACGTCGGCGTGCTCAGCTTTGGCGGCAGCAAGTTGCTCTCGGCCGGCCGCGGCGGCGCGCTGCTCACGCGCCGCGCCGACGTCCAGCAGCGGGCCAAGATCTTCTGCGAACAGGGAAACCACGCCTTTCCGCTCAGCGAGTTGCAGGCGATGGTGTTGTTGCCGCAACTAAAGTCGCTTGATGAGCGACACATGCAGCGCAAGGCCAACGTGCGGCAACTTCACGCGGCCCTGTCTGGACAGGCTGCCCTGCGGCCATTCGAAAATCACCTCCCCCAGGCCGATCCGGCGTATTACAAGCTGGGGTTGTTCTACGACGGCCGACGAGCTGGCGACCGCTCGCGCGCGGACTTCATCGCCGCGGCACAGGCCGAAGGGGTGGCCATCGACGCCGGGTTCCTGGGCTTCGCGCAGCGTAGCGAGCGGCGCGCTCGACGCGCGACCGCGCTAACACAGACGGCCGCCGCGAGTGAACAGGTGTTGGTGCTCCATCATCCGGTGCTGCTCGCCGAGAGCGCGGTCGTCGACAGGGTAGCCCGCGCGCTGCGAAAGATCATCGACGCCTGGTCTCAGCCCGAGGGGCACGCCTAGCCGGTCCGTCTCGGACCGGTTGTGTGACGTTGGTCGCGTGACCGGACTGCGCTCTGTGTACGTCCGGTCCCAGAGGAACCGGCTATGAATGAGTGTCACCGGCGTGCATCAAATCCGCGTTAACTCATCGACCGCATGGCACCGTCGAGCAGGCCGCTCGGCGATACCGGCGGCAGCGAAGCTTGAGGCTCACTCGAAATCTGCGGCACGGCTGGGCTCGTGGCCTGGGCAGGCTCGCTGAGTGGCTCCAACTCGTCGCGGCGAATTTTCACCCCGGGCGGGGCCAATATCCCCACGCTGACCCGCGTGCCCGAAATCCGCGTGATGATCAGCGTGACTCGATCGTCGATGACAATTTTCTGTCCGACTTTCCGGCTTAGAACTAGCATGATGCTAATCTCCGTCGCTCGTCCGTGTGGTCGTTCCTGACACACGCAAAAGACCCATGGACTAATCACGTACTTCCTGTACGCAAATCCACAGTCGACCGTCTAAAAAAGGCCGATGGGCCACGACGGCTCTCTTGCATCACCCCAGACGTGCAAATCCCAAGCCAGTGAACACAATTCGACCGACAGCACTGCTTTCATCATCGCAAGTTAATGCTTATATATAACTTACGTCGATTATACCGGCACGGACCCTGCCCGAGGGTCGTTGAAATCGAGCATCTCATTTTCAGACGCCAGTCTCAAAACGAGACGAATCGTCGTCGGGCGTCGTGAGTGCGTGCGGCGCGCACTACGCGGCGGGGGGGTCGTCGTTGGCGACAGCCGATTCGTCAGGCTCGGCCACAAACCGATAGCCTGCCCCGCGAACGCTCAAGAAGTGCCGTGGGTTGGTCGGGTCCACCTCGAAGGCCTTCCGCAGTCGCACGATAAAATTGTCGACGGTCCGCGTGGTCGGGTTTCCACGCAGCTCCCAAACCTCTTCGAGCAAGGTCTCGCGGCTCACCACGACCCCTTCATGCTCGATGAAGAAGCGGAGCAATTTCATTTCCGTGCTGGTGAGCTTCACGCTCTCGCCGGCCACGCTCACCTCGAAGGTCTCGAAATTGACGTGGGCTCGGCCGAAATCGTAGATCGACACGCTCTTGCCGCTGACGGTGGAAGCGCCCGAGCCGCGACGCTGCTGTCGCGAGAGCAAGTTGCGGACCATCGCCAACAGCTCGTCCAACTCGAACGGCTTTTGCAGGTACTGATCGGTGCCGACCTCGTAGCCACGAATGCGATCCTCGGCCAGTGTGCGTGCGCTGACCATCAGGATCGGCAGTTGAAACCCCTCGTCACGGAGCGTCTGGCAGACGCTATAGCCGCTCATGCCCGGCAGCATCAGATCGAGGATCAGCAGATCGAACGGCGCGGACTCGTCGCGGAGGCGTTGCAGCGCCGCGGGCCCCTCACCCTCGACCGTCACGTCGTACCCCTCGGCCTCGAGATTGTATTTGATGATGAACGCCAAGTGCTGCTCGTCTTCGACGACCAGAATTCGCTGTCGGGCATTGAGTTGGGCGTTCGACATGGACACGGTAAACGGGGCGTGGTAACGAAAGGTTGACACTCGGCAGACGGCTTATGAGGTCGCGTCGGAACGTGCCGGCGCGGGGATTGGCGCGTCACGCTCCACGGTTGATGCTCCAGAGTTGGCGGACAATTTGAACACGTTGGGCTCGACAGCGCGGCCGGGCAATTGCACCTCGAAGACGGTGCCCCGCTGTGCACCCTGGCCGCGCACGAGCACCTTGCCGCGGAGCCGTTTGACGAGCGTGTCGACGATATAGAGCCCAAGGCCCGTGCCGGTCCGCTGTCGTTCCAATTCGCTTCCCATCCGCACGAAGCGGCGAAAGATTTTTCGCCGCCACTGCAATGGAATGCCGGGGCCATTGTCGCTGATCCGTGTCACCACGCGCCCCAGCTTGGTGACCTGCATCTCGATCCGCACCGCCGCGTTGGGCAGCGAGTACTTCAAGGCATTGTCGATCAAATTGCGAAAGATCATCTCGACATCGATCGGCCGGGCCCGCACGATCGCCGGAGTCAACTGCCGCGTGATCGTCTCGCTCGGCTGGCGATAGCGCTGCAAGGCGGTCTCGGCGCAGTGCTCGATGACCGCGGAGACCTCGACGTCGGCGATCTCGTCGTCGGGCAACACCTGGTCGACCCGGGCCGCCTCGAGCAGATGATTGATTAGTCCGTCGAGGCGATTGAGGTCGTCGAGCATGAAGCGATGGAACTCGACCTGCTGCGACTCGCTGACGTTGCGCCGCTCGAGCGTTTGCAAGTACAGCTTGAGCGACGCGATGGGGCTTTTGAGTTCATGGGTCACGCTGTCGATAAAATTCGCCTGCCGCTGGTTGAGGCTGATCTCTTTGACCGAGATCCACAGGTACAGGATCACGCCCACCAACACGAGCACCAGAAACGTGGTGCCCAACGCGAGGAAGACCCACCAGTAGTCGGCATAGGGCGAGGCGGCGACGGTCAGCAGCACCCAGCCAATGATCAAGGCCACGAGCAGCACGATCATGATCGTGCCGAGCGTGATCGGCCAGCTGAGCGAACGTCGCTGCGACATGATCGACCGTCGATGGACTCGTGAAGCGAAACCGAACCGCGCGCCCTGCGCGCTCGGCGCGCGGCACTCACTGCCGCGCACGTTCACTATCGCTCTTCGCAACCAAGCTGTCTACGGCCTCGCTCCCCCCGCTGCCAACTGTCGACTGCCGTCGGTCTACTCTTTCGCGCCTACTTTCCGATGCAGAACAGGTGCTTTTCGCCGCGCAGGAACAACTGACCGTGCGAGATCGCTGGCGAGGCATAGGTCGCTTCGCCGAGGTTGTTCTCGGCCACGACCTGAAACTCGCGGCCGGGCTTGATGACCGTGCATAGGCCGTCGTCGCTGAGGAAATAGGCTAACCCGCCGGTGCTCACCAGCGAGGCACTGTAGCGGCGACCGAGTCGCCGCGCGCCGTTGGTCAAGTCGTCGGCCGGCTTGCTGGGATCCTTCCAGACCCGCTCGCCGGTCTTGGCGATATAACAACTGGCGATGCCGTTGTCGGCCACGACCAAAAAGTAGTCCCCCACGATGATCGGCGACGGCACATACGAGCAATTCTGCGTCGTCCGCCAGGCGATATGCGTGTCGGTCACGTCCCCCGACCCGTCGGGCTTAATGGCCAAAATATGATGTTGCGGGAAGCCGGCGGTCAGAAACAGCATCTCGCCATTGTCGACCATCGAGGCCACGAACTGTTCGGTGGGACCGCGCATCGACCAGATCAACTCGCCGTTCTGGGGATTGTAGCTGGTCACGCTCTTGCTGCCGCTGAGCACCATCTGCGTCTTGCCCGCCAAGTTGCGAATGAGCGGCGTGACGTAGCTGCGAGTCTTGTTTTCTCGCGAGACTTTCCACACCAGCTTGCCATCGAAGCGGTTGAGCGCAACGATGTACGAGTCGCCGTCGTGATCGCCGTTGACGATCAGCTTGTCCTCGAAGATCACCGGCGAGCTGCAAAATCCGTGCGTGCTGCTGAACACGCCCGGCTTGACCATCCACTGAAGCTTGCCTTCGAGATCGTAGGCGGCGACGGTCATGTTGCCGTGGTTCTTGGTCGGGTCGGGGCTGTCGCTTTCGAGAAACGAGACGTACACGATCTTGCCGTCGGTGGCTGGCGTGCTCGACGCGAACGAGTTGAGGTGGTGCTTCTTCTCCAGGTTGCTTGTGAGCACCGTTTGGGTCCACAACGTCTTGCCGCTCTTGCGATCCAGGCAGATCAACAGGCGTTCGACCGGTTTCGACTCGGCGACCGGCGCTGCCTTGGGGTCGGCTTTCTTGCCCGCGTTTTTGCCCGCCTGGGCATTGGCCTCGGCCTCGTCAATCAAGCAACTCGTGACAAACACGCGGTCGTCCCAGACGATCGGCGACGAGTGTCCCGTGCCGGGGATGCGGACCTTCCAGGCGACGTTCTCTTCGCCGCTCCACTGGGTCGGAATGTTCGTCTCGGTGCTGCTACCATCGCCGCGCGGGCCACGCCAGTTGGGCCAGTTCTCGGCCCCAGCGGCGAGCGTCGACAGCGACAACAACACAGCCACGGCGGCACAACGAAACATCAACATAGCAATGAGTCCTGGCGGGAAAGGTGACGGAAGGCGGGAGTACAGTGGAAGGGGACGCGTTTACAGCTCTCTGATCGAGATGTTGCGGAACTGCACGAGCGACGGCGGGCTGGTCCACTCGCCGTTCTTCTTCGCGCCATGGTGTTGCAGCGCAAGCTTGCCTCGCGGCGGCAGGCCCGGAAGCTGCGCGTTCTCGAGCACCTGCTGACCGTTGAGCTTAACGCTCAGACGATCGCCTTTGACGGTAAGCTCGAAATCGTTCCATTCGCCGATATTCTTGTCGGCGTTCAGCTTGGGGGTCACGCCGGCGCGCACTTCCGCGCTCATCGACGCGTCCATGCGATAGCCATAGACCTCGCCCGAGCCGCAAGGCCAGCACCAAATATTAACCTGCGCCTTGCTGCTGCCGCGCAGATACACGCCCGAGTCGCTGTCGGGAACAATGATCTGAATCGGCTTGCCGTCAGGGCCAAGCTTGTGAGTGCCATCGGCCTTGATGATCGGCACGCGCGGGTTGTTATAGGGTGTCTCTTTGATGCGCCATTGCATGCGGATCACGAAGTCGCCGTATTCCTTCGCGGTCCACAGTGACTTGTCCCCCTTGGCTTCGCTCTCGGCGTCGTAATCGATCACGCCGTCGACGATCTTCCAGTGGCCATTATCCCCCTCGGGCACGACCCAATTGGCGAAGTCACGGCCATTGAACAGCGACGTGAAGCCGGCCGACTCTTGTGCAACGAGCGTGGCGGCAACGAGCAACAGACATCCGACGGCGGCGACGATTTTCATCGAGGCAATCCTCAGGAGCGGTGGTGGGCTCAATAGACGATCTAGCATCGCCTTGCGCGGCGGCGGTGTCAATTATTTCACGCTCGCCGGGGCGAAGGTGGGTTGTGGGTGGCCCGGACAACTTGTTGTCCGGGTGGCGTAGCCACAAGAGGGCTTGGGGCTGTACTAAGCTGCGTCTCTTGTCGCTTTCAGCGTCCCCGACAACGAATTGTCGGGGCTACCCGGCACACAATTATCTCCTTCTCGCCGGGGCGGCCAGAGCTTGCACGTCGCTCCAGATCGTGTCGGCGAGCCGCTCATTCCCCTCACCGTCGATATGCACGAAATCGAGATAATGGGCCGATTCGAGCTGCGTCTCGCCGTCGTGGTACCGGCGACGATCGTCGAGGTGCGGGGCAATCAACTCGCGCAGCGCTTGGCGACGCGCCGTATACAGCTTGTCGCTCATGATCTGCTTGCGCTGCGGCGGATCTTCGCGCGCGTAGAACAACAATAGCGCCCAGTTCTTCTGCCGCGCCCGCTCTAGCAACTCAACGAGTGCGGCCTCTTGCGGACGCTCGGCGTCGATCTTGATCGAGCTGAACCGATTTCCTGCCTGCATCAGGAGCAACGAGTCGGCCCCGAAAGGGTTGTCGTCGTCGCTCGGTGTCGACGGCGGGGTGAGCCAATTCTGCAAACCCTGCCGCAGCGAAATGGCCAGCGGCTTCGGGGCCGAACCGAGCAGGTCGTGTTGCAGCGCGTTGTGCAAGGCGTAAGCGCGGCTGTGGTCGACGGCCCAGTTACTCAGGCCAAGTTCGACCAGATCGACCGGCTTGTCATGGGGCGCTGTGCGTGCAAAGCGACCGTCGGCGTTCACGTGCCAGTCGGACATCCAGCCGCGCGAGTACTGCGCCGCCGGTTTGACAAAATCGTCGGAGAAGGCTCGCAAACCGATATCGGCAATCACGATGTCGGGCTTCACCGCTTCGAGCTGTCGCGAGAGTGCCGCCAGATCGCAAGGCAGCGCGCCGTTCATGCCCAGGTTCATCACCAACACGTTGCGGTCCGGATACGCACGTTCAAATCGGCGCTGCAAGGCGCTCACCAACGAGTGTTCGAGCCATTGCGGGTCGCCATGTTCTTGCAGCGATCGACCGAGGATGACCGAGTCGCCGATCACGGCCACGCGCAGCCCTTGGTGTTGCCGCAGCTTGTCGAGCCGCGCGTACAACATGGTCGGACTTTGTGGGTCGAGCACCGTCTCGTCGATGAGCCGCCGCTGCCAGTGCGGCGCGGCGACATACTCGATGAGCAGCGCGATGACCACGAACACCCCCACGACGGCCAGCATCTGCCCTTTCCAAGATCGCTCGTCGATCGCATGCGGAGTGGTGTTCATGGGGCACTAAAAGTTCTGGTACAAGAAGAAGGACGTGCTCTGATTCATCAGCAGCAATAACAGCGCCACTTTGACAGCCAGCCACAACACGCTCAACGACCAGCGGACGGTTTCGTTCATGCGCTACGACCCTCCCAGCAGTTGATGCAAGAGCGTGACGGTGCGGTCGAGCCCACCGGTCCACAGCGAGATGGTCAGGGCGATGAACACCCAATTGAACGCCCGGGCCAAGTTGAGGCTCACGGGAGACCGCATCCAGAAGGCATGTATCGGCGGAGGCAACTGGGGGTACACGTACTTTTGCAACACCTGCACGCCGACGAGCATCGTGCCATGCGCCACGCCGAAGATCAAAAAGTTCCAGGTGGTCGCGTGCCATAGGGCAATCACCTGCATCGTGAAGAAGTACAAGCCCATCAGGACCCCAAACTGCCAGCCGCGCGGCACATAGTAGTAAATGTGTCGCGAGAGGGGGTTGAACACGTAGTCGCGCACGAAATGCGAGAGCGTGATGTGCCAGCGATTCCAGAAGTCCTGAATGTTTTGCGCCTTCCAAGGGGCGTCGAAGTTCTCGGAGAGCCGGAAGCCCATGAGCCGCACGAGGCCGATCATGATGTCGCAGTAGCCGCTGAAGTCCCAGTAGAGAATGACCGGCTGCAGGAGCAGCCCCAGCCACAGCATCGGCACGGGCCAGCTCTCGTCGGTCCCCTTGGCTGAGAGCGCGAAGGCCGCGAGGTTGTCGGCCAACACGAACTTCTTCAGGAACCCGGTCACGATCCGATGCAATGACGGCAGTGGCGGCTCGTCGTAGTGACAGTCTTGCCCACGATGAAATTGCTCGAACCGCTCGTAACGCTCGATCGGGCCAGCCATCAGCGTGGGAAAAAACAGCACGTAGTTAAAAAACGTCGGCAGATCGGCGTCCTCGAAGATCTCGCCATCCATGATGAACTGAATACAGCGGAACACGATATACGAGATGCCGAACAACACGATCGGGTAGCGGTGGAACGGATTGATCCACGGCAGCAGATCGGGGTCTTTGACCAAAAACAGAAAGGCCCACAACAGCAGCACGCCGAGCGTGGGGACCCATTCGTTGAGCCGCTCGCGCAGCAGGCCGGCCTTGCCGATCAGGTACGAGCCGACGATCAGCCCCACGGTGACGAGCAGCGGCACCCAGCCGGCAATGAACCAGGCGAGAAAGTACAGGTTGAATGCCGCGAGGCTCACGGTCCGCAGCGGACCAGCGCGAAACGCGCGCACAGCGAGCACCGCGCAGGCTGACAAGAGCACGAAATGGAACGAATTGAGGTCGAGCAACTGGTGGCTGCTCAACCGAAAACCATCACCCACGCGCGGTAAATCCTCACTCAATTAAACGGCCGGCTTGTACTTGAGCACAAGTCGCTTTAGGTCGCCGATGCACTGGAGCCGGGCGATCTCGGCGTTCTTGAATTTGACGCCCAGCCCCTTCTCGACCTCGACGATAAAGCTGATGTGCGTGAGCGAGTCCCAGCGTTCGACGTCGTCGGCCGTCATGTCGTCTTGCAACACAAGGTCCGACTGCTGGAACACCTGCCGCGCGATCGCCTCGATCTGCGCGTGGATGGCCTGGGCGTGGGAGTCATGCGCGATCGGAGCGGTGGTCGGTGGAGTCATGGTTGGGTTACTCGCTATTTGCTTGAGATCATGTCATGTCGGATGGAAGTCAGCCCCCCTGAGGTCGGCTAGACCGATGGGGACACGTGTTCGTAGCCGGTCCGTTTGGGACCCGAGGCGGTTGCACGCACCTTCTCGCGAACCTCGGCCACGGTGGTCCGTTCAAACTCGACCTGCGCGGCCAAGGCCGGGTGCGCCTCGATCTCCATGAACCACCATTGCGGAATGTTGGTCATGAAGGTGTGCGCCTGCGGGTCGACACTGGCGTATTGCTCGTCGATCCGTGGCTCAAGCACTCGCTTGAGCCGCACGCCGTTGTCGCACAAAAAGCCGGTCATCTCTTCAAGCGTCGGGATCACCTTGAGCCGCCGCTCGCGGTACTCGGTCAGGATGCCCACCGGGTTCGTGGGTCCTCCGATCCAGGGGGTGAGCCACAACGGGTGCGGGTCCATGACGAGCAACAGCCCGCCCGGCTTCACGAGCTTGCGGAGATTGCTCATGATCGCCTCGCGATGTTCGTACAACGCGCCCTGATACTTGGTGTCGAACAAGAACAGGAACGTGTCGATAAGCACCACGTAGTCGAACGCCTCACGCGCGAAGCTCGACGAACTGCGCGACAGGTCGATGATGTCGCCGTGCTGAAATTCCAGATTCGGATAGTGCTCGCGCGTCCAGTTACGCGCGGCGACGTCGAGGTACTCCTGGTTGTAATCGATACCGACGGCGCGCTGGGCGTGCTGGGCGATCTTGGCGGTGAAATAGCCCGTCCCGCAGCCAATCTCCAGCACCGACTTGCCCGCAAAGTGCTCCTGAAAATACGAGGTGAGGAAGCGCTCTTCGATGAACTGGTAAGGCGTTTCGCGAATCGCGAAGCGATCGACGGTGAATTTCTGATCGGTCCACCAAGCCGTGGGCGTGGTGCGATTGAACAGCGACTCGGTCGCGATCTGCTCGTAGAACGAGCCGCGGAAGCGATCGCCGTAGTGGCGTTTGTCGTAATCGGTCGGCGGCGGCCAAGCGGTCAGCACGATCCGCGCGTCACACAGCACATCGCGGGCATCTTCCCAGCTTTGCGGCTGCACGTCGGCGGCGGTCACCGAGCGATCGAGGAAGTCGGAGTTCGAGTAGGCGTGGTCCCACATCGAGAACGCGGTGGCGTCGGCCAGCGCGATGGGCGGGTCCGACTGCTCGAAGCGCTGCTGCGCCGCGGCGGCGTCGCAACCGCCGACGAGTGTATCGATCCACGCCAAGGTGGCGGCGTTGACGAGCACGTTGCGACGGTCGTAGGCCTGGAAGAGCCGGAAGATGCCGCCCCCGAGCGGCAACACGAGCGTGCTGGGGTTCCAATACAGTTGATCCGCCATGAGCGGGCTATCTCCACACGACTAAATGATTTCAATGCCAAATTTCTTCGCGGTCTCTTCGAAGCCCAAGAAGTCGGCGGTATCGACCCCTTGTTCGACCTGTTGAAACCACTCGGCCTCGGTGGCCATTTTTTGCTGGGCTTGCGCCAAGGTTCGCTCGGCGCGCTCGAAGGGCACGACGACGATACCGTCGCCGTCGCCGACGATCAGGTCGCCGGGGCTCACGATCATGCCGCCACACGAGATGGGCAGGTTCACGCGGCCACCCCAGCCTTTGTGTGGTCCGGCGGGCGAAACTCCGCGGCAGTACACGCTCACGCCGTAGCGCGGGATGTCGTCAGCGTCGCGGATTGCGCCGTCGATGACCACCGCGGCCACCCCCTTGCGCGAGGCGGCAAACGTTTGCAGGCCACCCCAGCCCGCGCGGCTCGTGACCCCTTTGCCATCGATCACCAGCACGTCGCCGGCCTGCACGTACTTGAGCGCCAGGTGGCTCATCAAGTTGCCCGCCTCGATCTCCTCGACCGTGAAGGCCGAGCCCACGAACGCCTTGCCGCTCAAGAGTGGTCGCAACGCGCTGCTCATCACATTCATGCGATCGAGGCAGTCGCTCAGGATGCTCGTGGGGATGCCACGGAACGACGCGATTAGTTCGGCGTCGAGCCGTGGAAAGTCACGCACCAGCGTGCCGCCTTGAACTTTGAACGCAATACTCATTGGAAGCGTGTGCCTGTTTGCAAGAGCGTGGTCGTGTCTAGCCGTTGAGCGGATCGAGCTTCTCGACCAGCATCCGTTTGATGATGTTCTTTTGGATTTTGCCCGTCGCCCCCTTGGGTATCTCATCGATGATGAAAATAAACTTCGGACGCATGAAGTGGGCAATGTTCGCGTCGCAGAACCCCTGCAAATCCTTGACCGTGACTTGCTGCCGGAAGGCGTCGTGCAGTTTGACCACCAGCGCGACCTCTTCGCCATACATGGGGTGCGGCACGCCGACCACGGCCGCCTCTTGCACCGTGTCGAGACGGTAGACCGCGTTCTCGATCACCTTGGGGCTAATGTTCACGCCGCCGCGGATGATCAGGTCCTTGATGCGTCCCGTGACGAACAATTCACCGTCGGCGTCGAAGTAGCCCAGGTCGCCGGTCAGGAAGTAGCCGTTGCTCTTGGCGAGCGTGGCGGCGATGTCACCTTCTTTCTCGTAACCGGCCATGAGGTACGGCGTCTGCGTGCCGATTTGTCCCTCTCGCCCGGCGGGCAACGGTCGCAGATCGTTGTCGAGGATCCGCACGCTGACGCCTTCGAGCGGCTTGCCGACCGAGCCGGGCTTGTTGGCCAGCGACGGATGATCGGTGCACAGGAACGTGGTCTCCGACAGGCCGTAGTTCTCGAACAGCCGGAAACCGTAGCGGCTCTCAAAACGCTTCTTCAAGTCGACCGGCAGCGGCGCCATGCCGACCAACCCCAGTCGTACTTGGCTGCGCAAGAACGAGAGGTCCTCGTCGTCTTCGAGCATCATCAACATCGAAAGCATTGTCGGGCTAAACCAGAGCGTGTTGATCTCGTGCTGCCGCACCTGCTCCCAAAATCCGAACACATTCGTCGGGCCGAACACGCTGTCGAGCACGAGCGAGCCTTCGGCCAGGATCGGAATCAGCATTAGGTTGTAGAGCCCGCCCAGGTAGGTCATGGCCAGCACATCATAAAAGCGGCTTTCGCTGTCGATGTTCATATGCTCGCAGAACAGCTTGCCGTTGCCGACGAGCCCTCCCAGCCGCATGTTAATCCCCTTGGGGACTCCGGTGCTGCCCGAGGTGAACATGGTGAAGGCGATATCGTTGTCGGTCGCGTCGGCAAGCGTGTGGCCGCACGGTTCGTGGCGGGCGATGACCTGTGCAAGGTCGACATTCACCAGCGAGGCTTGGTCCGCCTTGAGCTTTTCGACCATCGGCTGAAGGCAGAGCACCTGCAACTGGGGTCGCGTGCCGAGCACATCGACCAGCCGCGAGCGGATGGCCGGGCTGGTGAAAAAGAACCGCGCGCTGATCCCTTCGACGATCGCGGCATAGTCGTGCGGGTGATACGAGGGGTTCACCGGCACCACACGCGCGCCAATTTGCAAACAGGCAAAGTACAGCGTCGCCAACTCGACACAGTTCTCCAGCGAGAAGACGACTGGCTCCCCTTTTTTCACCCCCAGCTCGTGTAGGTATGAGGCCACGGCTAGGCTGTCGTTCCACAGTCGACCGTAGGTCACTTCATCGCTGTTGCGGGCATCGATGATGACGGTCCGGTGGGCGTTGCGCTGAAAAATATCCTGCAAGCATTCGCCGCAGGAGGCCGACTTGGGCACGTTCGTCGTGAGAGGGGTCATCCTTGAACTCCCGGTGTCTGTATGTCGATGCCAAGGCGTTGAGTCCCAGGCAACTGAATGTGAATTGAAATGAGTGTGGCGGGTTGGGGGTTATTTAGGCAAGATCAGTCTTAGCGGAACAATCTTCTGTCGTTGGGTAGCGCTGACAACTTGTTGTCAGGGTCACCCGAGCGGTCGTTATCCGTCGTTCCAGTCGGGTAGGGCACGTGCAACGTGCCTTGCTTGAGGTTGACCTATGGGCACGTTTCACGTGCCGTACGAATCCGTCGACCGTGCTAGCACTCGCCCTACGCCGCCTTGACCCGCGAGCGCGAGAACCAGTCGGAGCCCAGGAGTTGCCCCTGCTCCATGATGCAGCGCGACTCGACCTCGACCGTGGGTCGACACACAACGAAGTCGAGATGGAACGGCACCTGATTGATGCCGCCGATCGTGGCGTTCGAGCCGAAACCAAAGTGGATTGTCCCCGCGCACCCTTCGTCGTCGAGCATCCGGCCGGTCAACTCGGCCCAAGGGTTGAGTCCGATGCCAAACTCGGCGAGCCAGCGGGCCTCGTCGCGGCCAATGCGCTCGAAGATCGCTTCGAGGGTTTGCCGCTCGGGCTGTTCGCCTTCGATGTCGACGATCATGCCCTGGCGCACGACGAGCGTGAGGGGGCGCACAAGTTTGCCTAATTCGCGGCACGGGATGCTGCCGTCGACGACCACCGTGCCGTGCGCGGTCCCTTCGAGCGGCGCGACATTCACCTCGGCGTCGGGGGGCGAGCCCAGCGTGCCCGGCTCGTGGCACGCGCCACCACAGGCGTTCGCCGTGCGTCCCGCGGCCGAGAATGTCAGATCGGTCCCAGCCTCGGTTCGCACGCGGATGGTCCGCGCGTCGCTCAGCACCCGCTTGAGTCGCTGCGCTTCCTTGCCGGCCGAGCGGAAGTCGCACATCAGACTGTCGCCGCCGAGCAATTCCAGATCGTAGTCGGGCAGGCTCAGGTAGCGCGTCCCGTGCTCGTTGGCCGCGCGCCGCTCAGCCGTGTGGGCCAGCGACATCTTGGTGAGGCAAAAGACCGCGTCCGCCCAGAGCATCGCCGGGCCGATGTGCGGCGGCGGAGATGACCCGTGCATCGTGAGCGGTTCGAGTTCCTCGTGCCGCACCTGGTCGGTCACGCGCCGACACTCGGCCAGCACGTACTGGGCAACGTCGCGCGTCTCGGGATTGCTCAGCACCAGCGCCTTCTCGCCGCTGCGCAGCACGGCACACGTTTCGACCAAAATCTGAGCGCCACGCTGGGCGCGAGCCTTGAGGTCAGGCAGCTTGACTGACTTTGCCATGAGTCACCTGTTCACTGCTGGGGGCCACTTGAAGATCCATGAAGCGTCCGCTGGCGTGCGCCGTTTGCAAATTCATTAACTCGCCGGTGATGAGCGTTCGCAGCGAGATATTCAAAATGCGCAACGGAAGCCCACGCAGCGAAGCCAGGTGCGGGCGTGTTTGCTCCAGGCAGTCGACGAGCACGCCGCCGCTGTTGAGCTGCGCCAGCACGGCCTCCAACTCCGTCCCGTTGAGTGGCGAAAGCAGCACCGCAACGTCGAACCGCGCCGGACGCCCTGACGGATGATGGGCCCAATGCGGCTGGTTCTTTTCCAACGGGCTGATGCCGACCTGATGCAGGGCGTTGGGGTTCAGATGCGTGCAATACAACTGCCAGTTGTCGAAGCTCGGCGGCAAATGATTCGCCACGCGCTCGGGATCCCCGCCCACGAACAAAATCGTCTGGGCACTCGACTCCATCGCGACTTGATAGAGCGAGGAGAACAAATTGTGGTACTTGATCGACGACAAATTGGCCCAATAAACCTGCTCGTCGCGTCGCCATTGCGACTCGCTCTCGAGCAGCTCTTGTCGCACCGCCGCCGAGTTGATCTCGAACACGAGCGTGTTCAGCGCCCCGCGATGCCGTTGCATCACGTCGATGAACGAGGCGATCGAGCCGAACGAGGCCCGCAGCACGATAAATTGATCGTCGTGATAGAAATACTCGGCCATCACGTGCTGATCGTCGGGCGTTTCGGCCGCGATATCGACCAGTGCCACGACGGGCAAATAGGCCTTAAGTGCCAGAATCTTGACGCTGCGGAGCACCTCTTCGACCGTGCGGAAGGTGTTGCGGATCGCCCGGCCGTCGGCCAATGGCGTGTCGATCTCGAGCAGCGACTCGGTCGGGCGCGGCTCGGGGAGCGGAATCGACACCGGAGCCGAAGCGGTCGCCAACTCAGCGGCAAGCGTATCGACGCAAATGTTCGGCTCACCCGAGTGCAGTCGATCGCCGTAGGCGTCGAGCAGCAGATCGAGCGACACATGATGCGTCGCGGCCGCTTTCTCGAACGGGCCCATCAGCCCGCTATGGATGCGCGCGTAACCGCCGACAATCTCTTGCGCGGTGAGCGAACGGCGCTGCATGACCGGACGAATCACCTCCTGCCAGACCCGCAGCACCTCATGAAAGTCGTAGGGGGACTGCACGCCGAGCGACTTGAGCACGGGGATCAACATTTCGGTGCGCGTGTTGCCCGCGCTGCGCCCGAGTCCGCCGATCGAGCAGTCGATCAGCGACGCGCCAGCCCGCCACGCGGCGAGCGAGTTGGCAATGGCGAGTTCCAAGTTGTTGTGGCCATGAAAGCCGACCCGCACGTCGGCATGCTCGCGAATGGCCCGCACGTACTCGGCGACCTCGTCGCTCAACATGCCGCCGGCGCTGTCGACGACGTAGATCACGTCGGCTCCGTGTCGGGCGAGCACGGCGGCCTTTTCGGCGATCGCCTTGGGGCTCTGCGAGTAGGTCTTCATGAAATTGCCCATCGCCTCGTAGCCCAACTCTTTGGCGTACTCGAGGAACGGGATGATGGTTTCAAACTTCTCGGGCTCGTTGCCGATGCGGATGAAATGCATGCCGAACTCTTCACGCGCGCGGCGCAGATTTTCCTTGGTGCCGATACCCGGGATGAAGAAGGTACCAAAGCGGCTCTGCTTGCAGGACTCGGCGGCGGCGGCCAGGTACTCCTCGTCGGTCGCGGCGGCGGCGGTCTTCACCTGCGAGGCGTTGAGCCCCAGGCCGTGCCCCACCTCGATGTAGCGAAAGCCCATCCGGTCCAAGCTGCTGCACAGCAGGCGCACGTCCTGCTGGCAAAACTGGAAATCGATCACATAGCTGCCGTCACGAATGGTGACATCGAAAATTTCTGGCGGCGCGAGAGGCATGTTGAGCGTGCTCATGCGGCGAGGCTCCGTGGTTGCAGCAGCGATGACAAACGGCGTAATCCCTCGCGCACCTCGTCGATCGGGCTGGTGCCGAACGAGATGCGCAAGTGACGGCGATACGATGCGCCAAACACATTCCCCGGCACCACCGCCATGCGGCACTCGTCGAGCAAGCGCAAGGCGAGCTCGTCGGCCTCGGGGAGATGGTCGGGCAATTTCGGGAAGAAGTAGAATGCCCCGCCGGGGGCGCTGTATTGCAGGCCCGGCAGCCGCGCCGCCTCGACCAGCAGCGCCTCGTTGCGGCGGCGATAGTCACTCACCACGCGCCGCAAAAACGCCGGCGCGTCAGGGTGTGTGTACGCCGCCACCGCCCCACGCTGGGCAAACGACGTGCTGCAGACCGTCAAGTACTGATGCACCTTGTTGATCTGCGCAGTCACGTCGGCCGGGGCGGCCACGTAGCCCAGCCGCCAACCGGTCATGCCAAAGATTTTTGAGAAGCCATTGATCAGGATTGTCCGCTCACGCGCCCCGCTCAGCGACGCAAAGCTCGTGAACTCGCCATCGAACACGAAATGCTCGTACATCTCGTCGGCCAGCACGTACACGCCCCGCCGCTGGGCAAATGACAACACCTGCTCAAGCGTCTCGCGATGATAAACCTTGCCCGTCGGGTTGACCGGATTGCTCAACACAACCATCCGCGTGCGCGGTGTCCAGTAGCGCTCAAGTAGTTCCTCGCTGATGGCGAAGCCGTCCTCGACCCGCAGCGGCACGGGCACCACGGTCGCGCCAATCATCTCAGCGCAGCAGGCGTAGTGGGGCCAGATCGGCTCGGGGACGAGAATCTCGGCGCCGGGCTCAAGCACCGCGAAGATTGAAGCCGCCACGGCCTCGCTCGCGCCGGTCGTCACGACGATCTCACTCTCGCTGTCGTAACCAACATGATTCTCACGTTCGAGCTTGCTCGCGATCGCGCGGAGCAGCTCGGGAATGCCCCGATTACCCACGTACTTCGTAAAGCCGTCGGCGAGCGCTTGCTGGGCGGCCTCGACAATGAACGGCGGCGTCTCGATGTCGGGCCGACCCACGTCGAAGCGGAGAATTTTGTGCCCTTGCCGTTCGAGGGCCGTGGCGCGATCAAATATCTTGCGAATGCCCGAACTCGGCAATCGCTCGACAATCGAACTCAACGCGGGTACCGAACGCTGGGTCATCACAAATACGGTTCCTTCCGTACCGGCGTCACTCGGTCTCTCCATTGAGAGCACGCGACGCCTCGGCCATTGATCCCGTGGAGAGCGCCAACGAAACGCATCCATGCTGTCTCCACGCGGGCGGTTAAGCCAGAAGAGAATTGAGCAGCTACCGCGCTCAACTGTCAAGATGAGGCAGCCGTGTTACCTCGACTGGGTAGCCCCGACAACTTGTTGTCGGGGTCGTCGCCGACGACAAGAGGCGCAGCTTGGTGACGCAGCGATACCCTCTTGTGGCTACGCCGTCGGGCGTGGCGGGTGAGTGTGGCGGGCCTCGTCGCTCGCGAACGACCCTCATCCGGCCTTCGGCCACCTTCTCCCGATGGGAGAAGGGGTTGCGCGTGACTCCACTCTGTCAAGCAAGGTTTGCTAGCAGCGCCAGCAAATCGAGGGGCGGCAGATTTTTTCTCGCGCCGCGCAATATTTGCTCCGGCGCGGCGAATAACTGTCCAGAGTTGCTTCACATTGTCCGTTCATTTTCTGTCCCTCGACTTGCTCGCCGGAGAAGACCCATGTGCCGTAAAACCTTGACCTGGGGGGCGCTGGCAGCCCTCGTGCTCTTTGTGGCCGTCGGCCGCGAAGCGACCAGCTATGTCCGCACCTGCTACGAATGGACCCGTGACTCGGTCAAGAGCAGCATCCCGCTCGACTTCGAGATCGATCGAGCCCGCTCGCTGCTCAAGAATTTGTTGCCCGACATCCGCGCCAACATGCACCTCATTGCCAAGGAAGAGGTCGAGGTGCAGAAGCTCGACCAGCAAATCGCCGAACAGCGCGCCCGGCTCGACAAGGATCAGGCGGAGATCCTGCGAATGAAAGGGGACCTCGAAAGCGGCTCGTCGTCGTTCAAGTACGCCAAGCGCACGTACACCGTTGAGCAGGTCAAGCACGACCTGACGCAGCGATTCGAGCGGTTCAAGACGCAAGACGCAACGGTCAACAGCCTCGAGCAGATGCGTGCCGCGCGCGAGAAGAGTCTCGCCGCCGCCCGACAAAAGCTCGAAAACATGCTGGCCACGCGCCGACAGCTTGAGGTCGACGTCGAGCATCTCGAAGCCCGTCTAAAGATGGTCGAGGCCGCGCAGACCACGAGCGCGTATCAATTCAACGACACGCAGTTGAGCCGCGCCAAGGAGTTGATCACCGACCTACGGACTCGGCTCGACGTCGCCGAGCGGCTGCTCGATACCGACGCCGCGTCCCTCGAGCAGATACCGCTCGACACGCCCACCGACGCCGCGTTGCTCGATCAGATCGGCGAGTACTTTGGCCGCGGCGAGCAACGCGCGCTCGTCTCCTCGGTTAGTCCCTAGCCCCTGCCGCTAGCCTCTCATTTCGGCGGCGGAGCCGCCGGCTTGGGTATTACTCACCCCGCCCCCCTCGCCCCGCACCCCGCACCGTCTGCTACACTACTCATGATCTACTCCCCTCACCACGCACTGCCCATGGGCCGCTATTGGATCTGGATCGACGGCGTCGGCGGCTACTTGGCTTGCGAAGAGTCGAGCGTGGTGCTGGGACGCGCCGTGCCCGGCTCGGGTGTCGCGGTGCCGCTGCTGGCCGACATGGCTCGACGCCACGCGGCCGTGCATCGCGAAGAGGACATGTACTGGCTCGAGGCCTACGAGCCCACGCGGCTCAACGGCGCGCGGGTCAACGAGCGGGCGACGCTCCGCGGCGGTGACGAGCTCGAACTGGGGCAAGGCGTGCGGTTGCGGTTCACGCAGCCACACCCGCTCAGCGCCACGGCCCGGCTCGACTTCGCGAGCCGACATCGGACGCAGCCCAAGGTCGACGGCGTGCTGCTGCTTGCCGACACGTGCCTGCTCGGACCCTCGGCGACGTGTCATGTGCAGTGCCGCGATTGGACGCGCGAGTTGATTTTGTATCGTCAGGCGTCGGCGTGGTTCTGTCGGCTCGATGGCCGCGCGGGAGGGGGCGCGCTGCAAGTCGACGGCCGGCCGCACCTGGGCCCCGCGCCGCTCGACAGCCGTTCGCGGATCGTCTGGGAGCAGGGGGCTTTGCAGATCGAACGCTGTGAATAGTTACCGCGATATACTCTCAGAAATCCCTCTCCCGCCGGGAGAGGGTGGCCGAAGGCCGGGTGAGGGTGGTTTGCAGTCTTACCAAACTCAATTCATGGTTCTAAACGATGCCCACTCTCAACCCTCATCCGGCTCGCTACCGCTCGCCACCGTCTCCCGCTGGGAGAAGGCAATACATAGACAACCTGTGTGTGACCCCGTAGGCTGAATCTGTCCTGCACCTCTGCTGCACTCGCCGATCATGGACCCCGTCGCTTCGCCGCCGCCGCATGTTACGCTCCCTTCGGATGCGCCGTCGCGGCATTTTCAATTCGCGTCGGGCGCGCGTCCCGTGGACGGCTACACGATCAAACGGGGCATTGGCCAGGGGGGCTTTGGCGAGGTGTACTACGCGCTCAGCGACGCGGGCAAAGAGGTCGCGCTCAAATGGATTCGCCGCCACCTCGACATCGAACGCCGGGGCGTGCAGCAGTGCTTGAACTTGAAGCACCCCAACCTCGTCTCGCTGTACGACATTCGCACCGACGCCCAGGGTGACTGCTGGGTGGTGATGGAGTACGTCGACGGCGAAAGCTTGCTCAACGCGCTCGAACGCCATCCGCGCGGCATGCCCCACGACGAGGCACTCGCCTGGTTTCGTGGCGTGGCCGAGGCGGTCGCGTACCTGCACGATCATGGGCTCGTGCATCGCGACTTGAAGCCCGCCAACGTGTTGATCGACGGCGGGTCAATCGGCGAAGGCATTGTCAAACTCGGCGACTATGGCCTCTCGAAGTATATCTCGGCCAGCCAGCGGAGCGGGCACACCGAACGTGTCGGCACGGTGCATTACATGGCCCCCGAGGTGGCGCTCGGCCGCTACGGTCAAGAGATCGATATATACGCGCTGGGGACACTGTTCTACGAAATGCTCACCGGTCGGGTCCCGTTCGAGGGAGAAACGACCGCCGAGGTGCTGATGAAACATCTCACGGCGACGGTCGACCTGAGCGCGGTACCCGAGCGCTTTCGCAGCGCGATCGCGGCGTGTCTGCACAAGGACCCGCAACAACGGCCATCGAGCGTTCGCGCGTTGCTCGCGCTGCTTGAGCCGCCGCCGCTCATCACCCCAACGTTCGACGAGCCGCAGCCGACACAAACACCTGCGCCGAATCCCTGGTCCGATCGCGTTGTGCGCGTCTGGCAACCGTTGTCGAAAACGGAGCGTCTGGTCGCGACAGTCACGCTGGGCGTGGCGGTCTGGGGCGCGCTGCAACTCCCGTCGGCAACGGGACTCACCCCGGTCGGCATGAATCTCACGCTCGGGGTGATGTTCGTCTGCGCGGCGCTGCTCGCGGTGGGCTATCACGTCTGGCAGCGCGACCGTCACCCGCTGGCGACCGCATCCCACGGCGATGGACCTGTGGTGGCCACCATCGTCGAGATCGGCCCACGATCCTTGTTCACTCAACCGACCTACGAAGTCCCCACCCTCACGCCACGAGACCACCTGCGGCAAGTCTGCGGCTCACTGCTACTGTCGTGCGGCATCGTCATCGCCAGCACGCTCGTGTTCTCCTGGGCGCGAGGCGCCGCGCCGCAGAGCGATCAGTTCACGTGGCTTGTGCTCACCGGCACACTTGGCGCTTGGCTGCTGTTGCTCGTCGCGCCCCTGTGGCAACACCCACACAGCGATCCGACGGCCCGTCGGTTCATGTCGATGCTCATTGGCCTGGCGTTGGGCGGTGTCAGTCTGGTGCTCGACCGATTGCTGTGGATCGACCTGCCGGGGGAACGCCCGGCGCTCGTAGCTTTGCAGGTGGATTCGACAGCGTGGTTCGACGCGGCCGGTCAGCCGCAATGGCTCGCGTATGTGGGCTTCTTCGGAGTGCTGTTTCTGGCCGTGAACTGGTCGAAGCAACTCGACCCGCGCCGATCTCGCCGCTTTAGCCTATGGTCTCTATTTACGACGTGGCTGTGGACGATGATCGTCGCGGCGATCGCGCCCTTCCCGCAACCCTGGGGCAGCTTGTGCGTGCTGAGCATTTCGCTGGCGGTGCAACTGTCGTCGCCGTGGTACGCCCGTCTGCGCACGCAATGGTACTCGTCATGACATTACTCTTCGCCGGTGGCATGTTGATCGAGCTCGTGGCCCTGGCCGTGTTCGCGGTGCTGGCGGTCTTGGCGCTCTTGGGGGTGATTCGCTGGCAACTGGTGCTTTCCTTGGCGGCGGCCGGCGCGGTGCTCGTGCTCGTCACGGCCGGCATGGCGCTCGTGGCGGTCTCGATACGCCAGCCGCAACCGATCGTCAACTCCAAGAGTTCAGCGCCTCCGGCGCGGCTCGTCGAGGCCCCGGCGACAGTCGAGTCCGCGAAAGATAAATCGTCCGAGCCGCCCGCGTGGGTCAGCGAGGGACCGCATCAGCTCGACGGCACGTACTACGAGACGCTCGAGGCCGGCCCGTTCGCCACGCGCGAAGAATGTCTGCAAGCGCTCGGCCCACGGTTGGAAAAATCGGTCGCCGAGTTTGTCGAGCTACACCTGACCAGCGCGCCGGGGCAGAGCATCACGCTCGATCGCTCTGAGCTGTGGGAGCTTGTGCGTCAGGTCTGGTACGAGAGGGTCGACTCGTCGGTCGGTCCGATGCTCACATTGCACGCGCAGTTGGGTCTCGACCGCAAGGCGCAGGCCCGGCTGGCACAACGCTGGCGCGACTCCGAGAGCAGCACGCGCATGCATATCGCCTGGCTCGTTGGCTCGGCGGTGCTCACCCTGCTGGCCGCGACCTACGTCTATCTCTGGCTCGACCGTCGCACGGCTCCGTCCATGATAAGTCGTTAATCAGGAGCTGGGTTCATGTTGGCCGAGCGGCACATCGACGCGCTGTTGATCGAGCGCATCCGCTCGGGCGAAGCGGCCGCGTGGGAAGATCTGATCGCGCGATACGAGGGTCGTTTGCTCGCCTTTGTCGAGGTCCGTCTCCGCGACCGCGCCGCCGCCGAGGACGTCGTGCAAGAAACGTTCATCGGACTGCTCACGAGTTTGCCTCATTACGACGGCTCGCGACACTTGGAAGGCTATCTGTTCTCGATCGCCGCGCACAAACTCACCGATCATCTGCGCCGCAGTGGTCGCCGGCCGGCACTGTCGTTGTCGTCGACCGAGGGTAGCCAGGGAGAGAATCGGGCCGTGTCGCCGGAGCCCGCCCTGAGCAGTTGCCTGCGCAGCCGCGAGCGGCAGCAACTCGAAGAGCAAGCGTTGGTCACGGCCTTGGCACAGATCATCGAGCATTGGCGACAGCGTGGCGATTGGCACAAACTGATGACCGCCGAGCTGTTGTTCGTCGCGGGGCTCGCCAATCAGGCGGTGGCCCGGCGGCTGAAGGTGACCGAGCAGCAGGTGGCGACCGTGAAGTTCGAGTGTCTCCGCAAGTTGCAGCAGTCGGTCCGCGCGCAAGGATTGTCGAGCGACGTGTTTCCCGAACTCGCCGAGGTCGAGGGGTAAACGATGCGTGACCGATCCCAAGACATATCCGACGCGCGTTGGGAGGCGTTCTTGGACGAGGCGCTCGCGGCCGACGAGATGGCGGCGCTCGAGCAGCGGTTGCGTGAGCAGCCCGAGCTGTCGGCGCGGTTGGTCGAGTGGATCGCGCGCCGCGAGTTGACGGGTCACTCGCTCGGCGGGGTATGGCGTCGGCATCGCTTGAGCTGTCCGAGTCGCGTGCAGTTGGGGAGCTATTTGCTCGCCGCGCTCAGCGAACCGGAGCTACGATACATTGCGTTTCACATCGACGAGTTGGGCTGCCGCGCGTGTAGCGCAAACCTGGCCGACCTGCGCGCTCGCCACAGCGGCGTCGAGGAGCAAGCCCCGCCGCGTCGCCAGCGGTACTTTCAATCGAGTGCCCATCTGCTCAGTGCCAAGCGGCCGTAAAGTAGGGTCGTTTATGCCGGCTATCTGCCGTCGGGCGTATAACGCTGTGGCGATTGCTAGCGAGAGCTCCTCGATGCCGCAGCGCCGGGGCCGGTATTTCCGGGCTCCCACGGGTCGACCGTGTGTGAACGACGCGGCCAGCGAGTATACTAGAAGTGGTGTCGGGTTTGCCGCACCTTCACAATGATAGGCCTGTGTCGCTGCCATGAATCTGATCGTTTTTGCGCTTCGCCGCCCGATTACGGTGCTGGTGCTGATGGTGTCCCTGCTGCTGGGCAGCGTGCTGGCCGTTCTGCAGATGCCCAAGGACATTTTTCCGGCGTTGAATTTGCCGGTGATCTATGTCTGTCAGCCGTATGGCGGCATGGATCCAGCACAAATGGAAGGACTGCTCACCAACTATTACGAGTATCACTTTCTGTACGTGAACGGCATCCATCACGTCGAGAGCAAGAACATCCAGGGCATGGCACTGATGAAACTCGTGTTTCATCCGGGCACCAACATGCCGCAGGCGATGGCCGAGACGATCAGCTACGTCAACCGCTCGCGGGCCTTCATGCCGCCGGGGACCGTGTCGCCGTTCGTCATGCGTTTTGACACGGGGAGCGTGCCGGTCGGTTACCTGGTGCTGTCGAGCGAGTCGCGGTCGTTGGCGGAGATTCAGGACCTGGGGCTGTTCGTCGTGCGGCCGATGTTTGCCAGTTTGCCGGGCGTGTCGGCTCCGCCACCGTTTGGCGGCAGCGCGCGATCGATTGTCGTCAACGTCGATCCGGACAAACTGCGGGCGTATCGCGTGTCGCCCGAGCAGGTCGTCGAATCGCTCGCGCGCAACAACACGATCAGTCCCTCGGGCAACATTTCGCTCGACGGCCAGTACCCTATCGTGCCGCTCAACGCGATGGTGCGCGACATTCAAGACCTGGGAAAAATTCCGATTCAGAACGGCACTCAGCCCGCGGTTTATTTGCGCGATCTGGGGACGATTGAAGACGCGATGGATTTGACGACCGGTTACGCGCTCGCGAACGGTCGCCGTGCCTGCTACATCCTGGTCACCAAGCGAGCCGACGCTTCGACGGTCTCAGTCGTGGAGGAGGTTCGCAAGGCCTTGCCCGCGATGATCACGCGGCTCGATAGCGAAGCGCAGAAGCGCGATGGCCGCGCGTCGGACATGCAGGTGACGTTCGAGTTTGATCAGAGTCCGTATGTGGCGCGGGCAATGCGGGGCGTGGTCAGCGAAGGGGCACTCGGCGCGCTGCTGACCGGTTTGATGGTGCTGGTCTTTTTGCGCGACTGGCGTAGCGCACTGGTGGTGGTCATCAACATCCCGCTGGCGCTGATGGGCTCAGTCATTGCGCTGTGGATCGGCGGCCATAGCCTGAATCTGATGACCTTGAGCGGTTTGGCGCTCGCGGTGGGTATCTTGGTCGACGAGGCGACGGTCGAGATCGAGAACATTCACACGCAATTGGGGCACTCGACAACGATCGCGCATGCCGTACGCGCCGGCAATGCTCAGACGGCCGTCCCTCGGTTGCTGGCCATGCTCTGCATTCTGGCGGTGTTTATCCCCGCGCTGTTCATGGAAGGGGCGGCCCGCGCGTTGTTCGTGCCGCTCTCGTTGGCGGTCGGTTTTGCCATGGTGACATCGTATCTATTGAGCAGCACGCTGGTGCCGGTGCTCAGCGTGTGGCTGCTGCGGCATGTGCCGCACGCGGCCGACAGCGAGCAGCGGGTCACGGTGTTTTCGCGGGTGCGGCGACTCTATCAAGGACTATTGGCGCGCGTGGTGGCGTTCCGCTGGCTCGTCGTGCCTGCTTACCTTGCCGGCTGTGCCTGGGTCATCTGGCAACCGGGCGTGCAGTTGGGACGAGAGATTTTTCCGTCGGTCGATACCGGACAATTCCGACTGCGCATGCGGGCCCCGGATGGCACGCACTTCGATCGTACCGAACGCCTCACGCTCGATGTGCAGGACATCATTAAGGAGCAGTGCGGCGAGGAGAATATCGACCTCATGTTGGGCTACGTCGGCACGATCCCGCCAAGCTTTCCGATCAACGCCGTGTATCAATGGTCGCGCGGGCCCGAAGAGGCGATCCTGCGTGTGGGCTTCAAACGCGGGTCGGCATTGCGGGTCGAGACCGTCAAGGAACAGCTGCGCGGCGTGCTGGCCAGCAAGTTTCCTGACGTGCGATTCTCGTTCGAGCCGGCCGATATTATCAACGAGGTGATGAGCTTCGGCTCCTCGACGCCGATCGAGATTTCGGTGAAAGGTCCCACGCTGGCCGACAGCCGTGGCTACGCGCAAAAGGTCATGGAGCAGATGCGGTCCATTGCGGCGCTGCGCGATTTGCAGGTCTCGCAGTCACTCGATTATCCGACGATCGAGATCCAGTTGGATCGCGAACGCGCGGGGCTCAGCGACATCGACGCCAGCGACGTCGCCCGGTCGCTCGTCACGGCCACCTCATCGAGCCGGTTCACGATGCCCAACTATTGGCCCGATCCCAAGACGGGCATTGGCTACCAGGTGCAGGTGCAAATTCCTTCACGGCTGACGAACTCGCTCACCGATTTGGAAACGATTCCGATTCGCGAGTCCGGGGGCGTCCCGTTGCTGCTGCGCGACGTGGCCCAGGTGAGCAAAGGCAAAATGCCTGGCCAATTTGACCGTTACAACATGAAGCGTGAAATCACGCTGACCGCCAACCTCTCGGGCGAGCCGTTGGGGAACGTGTCCAAGCAGGTCGAACGGGCCATCCGCGACGCGCAGCTGCCGAAAGACGCCGTGATCGAGATTCGCGGCCAGATACCGCCGCTCGAGCAACTGCTGCGCGGCTTGGGCCTGGGGTTGGTCTTGGCGGTGGTGGTCATTTTCTTGCTGTTGGCGGCCAATTATCAATCGATTCGCTTGGCCCTGGTGACGGTCTCGACCGCCCCGGCGGCCATTGCTGGCGCGGTGCTCGCGTTGCAGATCACGCAGACGACGCTCAACTTGCAATCGTTCATCGGTGCCATTATGGCGGTCGGCGTGGCGATGGCCAACGCGATTCTCTTGGTCACGTTCGCCGAGCAATCGCGGCATGACGATCAACCAGCCAAGCAGGCCGCGGTGACGGGCGCTGCGGCGCGGCTGCGACCCATCGTGATGACCACATGTGCCATGATCGCCGGCATGTTGCCAATGGCCTTGGGCATGGGCGAAGGGGGCGATCAAGTCGCGCCGCTCGGCCGCGCGGTGATCGGAGGCTTGCTCTCCGCCACCTTGGCCACGCTGTGGGTGCTCCCTGGCGTGTTTGCCATCGTGCAGCGCGGCGCGTCGACCCGTTCGGCATCGCTCGACCCCGACGACATTCAGAGCGTTTACCATACTCAACCCCGTTAATGGACGAGACGAAAGCATGATGAGCCGTGCATCGAGTTGGACGACTTGGGCCCTGAGTGTGTTGGCGGCGACCGTGGCAACCGGGCAAACGGCGACCCGCGTGGCGGTCGTCAAACCCGAACGCAAAGCGATCCGTCAGGTCGTTGAGCAACCCGCCTCGCTGGAAGCCTTGGAGAGCGCGCCGATTTTCTCCAAGGTGGCCGGTTACGTGGAGCGAGTGGCCGTCGACATCGGCGATCGCGTGACGGGCCCTCAGTACGGTCCAGAGCAGCAACTCGTCAAGCCGGGCCAGGTGTTGCTGCAACTGTCGTTGCCCGAGGTGCAGAAGGAAGTCCAGCAAAAGCAGGCGGCCATCGGTGAAGCCCGCGCGTTGGTCGATCAGGCGTACGCACAGGTGCGCGTGAGCGAGGCCAAGGCGGCCATCGCCCGCATTCAAATTCATTCCGCCGAGGCGGGCATCCGCCGCGCCCAGGCCCAGTTCGATCGGCAGCAATCGGAGCATGAGCGCCTGAAAAAGTTGGTCGCCCAGAACGCCCTGGCGCCGAAAGTGGTTGACGAGGCGTTGGAAAGCGTCAAGCTCGCGCAGGCAGGGTTGGATGAATCCCAATCGCAACTCGAATCGACCAAGGCCGCGGTGCGCGAGGCAGAGTCGTTGATCGCGCGCGCACAGGCCGATCATGCCGCGGCCGAGGCACACGTGAAGGTGACCGAGGCCGCGCTGGCCCAATCGCAGGCGATGCTCGACTACGGCGCCCTCCGTGCCCCGTTCGCCGGCATCGTTTCGCGACGACACGTACACACGGGCCATTTTGTGCAGCCCGCCGGACAAGGCTTGCCGCTGTTGGAGGTGACGCGCGTGGACATCGTCCGCGTGTTGATCGACGTGCCTGAGAATGTGGCCCCGCTGATCGATGCCGGGGACCCCGTCACCATCCGTTTTCCGTCGGCCGCGCTCCCCTCGATCGACGCTCAGATCACCCGCTTGTCGTGGGCGTTGGACAAGGCGACCCGCACGCTCAAGGCCGAAGTCGAGCTCCGCAATACGACGGGCAAGCTCCGGCCGGGCATGTACGCTTATGCGTCGATCGTGGCCGCCGAGCAGAGCGCCGCGTGGGTCTTGCCCCTGTCGGCCGTGGTGAGCGAAAAGCAGGCCGTATTCTGCGCGTGCGTCGAGAATGGCCAGGTGGTGCGAAAGAATCTCCAGCTTGGGCTGCGTACCGCCACCGAGGTGGAAGTCGTGCAAGGGCTGAGCGGCTCCGAGCAGGTTGTCCGCAGCAACGCCGCGAGTCTCGCGGTTGGGCAGAGCGTCGAGGTCTTGCCGCCCCTCACCGGCAAGCCTTAAACCGACACGGATAGCCGCAGAGCTTGCCTATCCGTTACGATCCGCAGCGTCGGGGCATGCTAGCAGCGGTGAAATCGTTATTTTCGTTGGAGCAGTTATCATCCGATTACACGTTACCGATGTCAGTACTGTCCGCAGGTGTCGAAACACCGAGACAGTCCGACTGGGTCATGGTGATGTGCAATTGGAACGGATTCGCCTGGAGGTTGGGAGCCGGATTGTTGATCCTGGCCGGCTGCCGCGCTCCGTCTTCAAAGCCTGCCGCGACGGTCGTCTCGCCACCGCCCCTCGTCGCTCCCGCCGCCGCGCGTCTCGCACCCGACCCTGGCCCCGCGCCCGAGGTTGTGCCCACCACCTATGCGGAACCCGCACCGGCTCCGTCGCCAGCCGAGGCGTTGTTGCCAGGCACGGCTCTCGTGTCGCCGTCGCGGTATCCGATTGATCTGCCCACTGCGTTGCAGTTGGCTCATAGCGGCAACTATCAGGTGAGCTATGCGCGCGAGCAGATCCAGCAGGCCTGGGCCCGCGCCGACGCGGCGTCGGTTCGCTGGTTGCCCAGCATTCGCGGTGGGCTGAGCTACAACAAGCACGAAGGACAAATCCAGGACATCTCGGGCAACGTCTTTCCCGCCAGCCGCGGCAATGTCTGGAGCGGCTTGGGGGCCGCCGTTCCGGGCGCGGGCTCGCCCGCCTATCCGGGCATCTCGGCCCATTTTCATCTCGCAGATGCCCTGTTCGAGCCCCTCGCCGCCCGGCAACATGCCGCCGCCAAACAACACGCTTCGCTCTCGGTGACCAACGACGTGCTGTGGCGCGTGGCCTTGGGATACATCGAGCTGACCCGGGCCGCCGAGGAAATGGCCATCGCTCAGTTGGCCGTGGACGAACACCGCGAACTTTTCGAGCTGACGCAAGCCTATGCGAACTCGGGCCAAGGCTCGCCCGCTGACGCCGATCGGGCCCGCACCGAACTCGACTTGCGCACCTCCGAGCAACTGCGCGCCCAGGAAGGCAATCGTGTCGCATCGACTCGTCTGGCGCAACTGATCCGACTCAATGTCGATGTCGCGCTCGACCCGTTGGATCCGGTGATCGTGCCGATCGACATTGTGCCGCGCGGTGTGCCGGTGGGCGAACTGGTGTCGCAGGGGTTGGCCATGCGGCCAGAACTCGACGAGCACCGGCACCTCGCGGCCGAGGCGGCGGAAAAAATGCGCCGCGAACGCTATTCAATCCTGCTGCCGAGCCTGCTGCTGGGCGCGAGTTACGGCGGATTTGGCGGCGGACAAGGCTCGACCATCGGCAACTACGGCAATCGGTTCGACACCGATGTGATGGCCTATTGGCAACTGCGCAACCTCGGCCTGGGTGATCGCGCCGCTCGAGACGAAGCCGCGTCGGTCGTGCGGCAAACTAATGTGCAGCAGATGGCCGCCATGGATCAAGTCGCGCGCGAAGTGGTCGAAGCGCACGGGCAGGTCGAGATCCGTTGGCAACAAATCGAGAACGCGAAAAACGCGGTCGCCTCGGCCACCCAATCGCGCCAACGCAACCTGGAACGCATCAAGCAAGGACGCGGACTACCGATCGAAATGCTGCAAGCCAATCAGGCGTTGAACCAGGCCCGCCGCGAGTATTTACGAACTATCGCCGACTACAACTCAGCCCAATTCACGCTCTACCGCGCCATCGGTGCCCCCGGCCGCTTTGAAGACTGCGGCTCGCTCGAGTGACCGCCCGCGCTCGATGGCCAGCGGGGAGCGGCGTTCTCAGCACCTTGGCTTCTCCCTTGAGCCGATGGCATCATTGCCTCGCTCACAGGTGCCCCTGCTCTGCGGGTGGAGATACAACGCGCGCCCAAACAATCGATCCCCCGTTCACGTTCAACCAGCTTGTGCAGCTTAACGCGTGCGGCGGTTGAACGGTCGAGGCCCGAGCTAATTGGCACCGTTTCGTTGCGCCAAATTGATGGACTCTGGCGCAGTGGGCTTTATATTGCGACTAGGTATCCGCTCAACATACTCGGCGTGGCTACCCCAAGCCGGCGGCTCTGCCGCCGGTCGTTCGGCGACAAAGTCGCCGGCTTGGGGAGTCCATTGATGATGTGGGCGTAACAAGGCTTTTCGCCGGCGGCTGTTCAGCCTGGATCGATCGTAACGCTTGGAGCGGCTGCGGTGTCCGACGGGGCAGCAAAGTTCCCCCAGCACACGGACTTCGTGCGCAGTGATCGTCCGCGGCGAGCGTAAAATCGAACGTAACTTTACCAAATCAGCCCTCTCCAAGAGCGTGGCCCATCGACTCGATCGGCCCGCGCAAGGGTGAGTGGATCGTGGAACGAAGCCCCTGCGCAATGCTCAATCTGGCGACCAAGTTTGCACCCACACCCGAGGCGTTCGCGACGGCCGTCGCGGCCGGCTTTCGGTGCGTCGAGTTGTGGACCGACGACCGAGTGCTCGCCAACTGGCGGCAAGTCGCCGAGTGGGCCAACCGTTACGACCTGCGGCTGGCCATGCACTTTCCCAACCAACGCGAGCTGAGCGAACAAGCGTTGCACAACTGTGTCGCAATGTACCAAGCGCTTGGCTGCCGCGCGATGGTCATGCACCAACCGACGTTCGACCGCCACAGCGCCGCGCTGCTCGCTTTACATCCGTCGATCTGTCTGGCCATCGAGAACAGCCGCCTGACCCCCGAGCGGCTCGAACAATGGTTCGAGCAGTCGCACGATCTGACGCTCGATGTCGAGCACGTTTGGAAATTCACGCTCTGCGACGTGCCGCTTGCCGAGCTGCTCGACTGTTTGCGGGTCAACTTGGCCCGCTACGGCAGCAAGCTGCGACACGTACACATGCCCGGCTATTGGCCCGGCTACGACGAGCATCGGCCGATGTACCTGGCCGAGGAGTTCGTGTTTGCGGTGTTCGATTTGCTCGCCGAGATGCGCTATGACGGCTTGATCGTCAGCGAGATCGATCTCAAATACCAGAACCTCGTCGAGATGCGCAAAGACGTCGAGATGTTCAATCGCTGGATGCAAGACAGGAGACTAGAGACCGGAGACCGGGGTATCTTCGCAAACTAAATTGATTCCTTCTGCCAGCAATTTATTGCCGGCTGGAGAATATGGTTAGTCATTCGACCTATGCCCGTGGATATTTATCACTTAGCACTTCGCACTTATCACTTCTAGGGTTTCCACCGTGCCTACTCTCGCTGAACTGTTGCAACAAGCGCTGGCTCATCACTCGGCCAATCGGTTGGCCGACGCCGAGAAGATCTACCGCGAACTCATTCAGGCTGAACCGCGCTGCTCGCCGGCGTGGCACTTGCTGGGCGTGATCGCCCACCAGGTTGGCGCCAACGACACCGCGGCCGAGTACATTCGCCACGCCATCAGTCTCGAACCCAACGATCCGGCCTATTACAGCAACATGGGCGAGGTGCTCCGCGCCCAGAACAAGCATGGCGACGCGATCGGCATGTACCAACGGGCCTTGCAGCTCAACCCACAGCAGGCCGAGGCGTACAACAATCTCGGCAACTGCCTCGACGAACTCGGCCGCTACGACGAGGCCAAGCAGTGTCTCGAGCGGGCCATTCAGCTCAACCCCAACTACGCCGCCGCCTGGAGCAACCTGGGCAACGCGCTCAAGGGACTGACCGGCTATGACCTGGCCGTGCAATGCTACCAGAAGGCCGTGCAGTTGGATCCGAATTTTGCCCAGGCGCACAACAATCTCGGCGCGTTGCTCGAGGCGCTCGGACAACCGCAGCCGGCCGAGCAGTGTTTCCGCGAGGCGATTCGCTCGAACGCGAATTTTGTCGACCCCTGGTACAACTTGGGCGGCGTGCTCAAGCGCGGCGGCAAGTACATCGACGCGGCCCGCGCCTTCTTGCAAGCGTTGCAACTCAAGCCCGACTATGCCGAGGCCCACAACAATCTCGCTGTCACGCTCAAAGACCTGGGGCACCATCACGACGCGCTGCGCCACTGCCGCCTCGCGCTGCAATACCGTCAAAACTATGTCGAGGCCCACAACAACACGGCCGTCGTGACCGAAGAGCTCGGCTTGCTCGACGAGGCGCTGCACCATTACCGCGCCGCGCTCGCGCTCAAGCCCCGCTTCACCGAGGTCCGCAGCGGCTGGCTGCTCGCGCTCAATTACCACCCCGACATCGATCTGCCGACGCTCGCCGCCGAACACCGCAAATGGGGCGAAGAGCATGGCATGGGCCATCCGCAGGTCGAGTTCAAACAGTCGTTCGAGCCAGGCCGCAAACTACGGCTGGGCTTTATCTCGCCCGACTTCCGTCGCCATCCGGTGGCCAATTTCCTCACGCCCTACATGACCCATTTCGACCCCGAGCACTTCGAGGTCTACCTATACGACGACGTCGAGGCACCGGACATTGTCTCCGAACGGCTCAAGCCGCTGGGCACGAAGTGGACCCGCATCGTCGGCATGCGCGACGATCAGGTCACGCAGGTGATTCGCGATCACGAGATCGACGTGCTCTTCGACATGGCTGGCCACACCTCGCGCGGTCGGCTCATGGTCTTCTGCCGCCGCGCGGCTCCGGTGCAGGTCTCATACATCGGCTACCCGAACTCGACGGGCGTGCCGACGATGGACTACCTGCTCACCGACAGTGTGGCTGACGAGCCCTCGGATCAACAGTACTACACCGAGAAGCTCGGCTTCATCGAAGGGAGTTGGTCGTGCTACCGTCCGCGCGACGACGCGCCAGAGGTGGCCCCCTCGCCGGCCGTGGCCAACGGGTATGTCACGTTCGGCTCGCTGCACAACTTGGCCAAATTGAACCGCGCGGTGCTCGACCTGTGGTGTGAAGTGTTGCACGCGGTCCCCAACAGCAAAATGCTATTGTTCCGCACGCCATTCTTCGGCGAGGTCGGCGAGCGCTTCCGACAAGAGTTCGTCAATCGGGGCATCGACCCCGCGCGGATCGACATTCGCTACCAGGTACCGCAGATCGGCTACCAGACGATCTACAACGAGATCGATGTCGCGCTCGACGTCTTCCCCTGGACCGGTCACACGACCGCCTGTGAGGCCATGTGGATGGGCGTTCCCACGATCACATTCATGGGCAACCGGCATGCGGGCCGCATGGTCGCCAGCGTGCTCAGCGCCGCCGGGTACAGCGATTGGATTGGCAAGGACAAGGCTGACTACGTCGCGATTGCCAAGCGGATGGCCGCCGACATTCCGCGCCTCGGTGAGTTGCGCGCAGGCTTGCGACAGGCGATGAACAACTCGCAACTGTGCGATGAGAGCGGCTATGCGCGTCGCTTCGAGGCCACGATTCGGCAGATTTGGCAAGAGACCTGCGCCAAGTCCGCGCCCCAACTGGCCCAGGTATAAACGAGCATGGACGCTCACGTATCGTGTTCGCCGTTCCTGATGCCTCAGCGTCGCGCCCCATCGTGACGACGAACCTGGACTTACTGGCGCGGGCGGTCGACGCTCACCGCGCCGGGGACCTGACGACCGCCGAGGCGATCTATCGCCAGTTGTTGCAGAGCGATCCGCAACTGAGCGACGCTTGGCATTTGCTCGGCGTGCTCATGCACCAGCAAGGACGCACGAGCGAAGCGCTCGGCATGATCGAACATGCCCTGACGCTGCGCCCGACCGACGCGGTGTTTCTGTGCAACCTCGGTTCGATCGAGTTGTCGCGGCGTAATGTGCCCCGCGCGCTCGAGTGCCTGCACGCCTCGTTGACCCTCGACGCGCAGCAGGCCAAGACCTGGTACAACTACGGCAACGCGCTCCGCGCCGCCGACCGGCCCATCGAGGCGCTCGACGCCTATCGCCGCGCGATCGCCTTACACCCCAACTATGCCGAGGCGACCACGAATCTCGGCGTCACGCTCCGCGATCTCGGCGAGCACATCGAGGCCGCCGAGGCCTATCGCCTGGTCACCCAACTCACGCCGCAACTCGACACCGCCTGGTTCAACTACGGCAACGCGCTCGCCGGCGCCACGAGCGTTTGGCGCAGCCTGGGCGACTCCCGCGTCGAGCAAGGCTTTCGGGCGGCTCAGCAGGCCTACCAGCAGGCCTTGCAGCTCAATCCGCTCAATGCCCACGTCTGGTCCAACTTGGGCACGCTGTTCAAAGACGCCGGCCAACTCGACGCGGCGGTCGACGCCTACCACCACGCGATTGCCGCCCGCAGTGACTTGGCCGAAGCACACAGCAACCTCGCGATCGTCTACCAAGACCAGGGAGACCTCGAGCAGGCCCAGGCCGCGCTCCATCAGGCCCTCGACCGCAAACCGGATTTTCCCGAGGTGCACAGCAACCTCTGCTACCTGCTCAACTACGATCCGCAGCGCTCCCCCGCCGAGGTCAGCGCCGCGCATTTCGCTTGGGCTCGCGCCCAAGTCAAGTCGCCGCCGCGCAGCGTGTCGTTTTCCAACCCACGCGAGCCGAACCGGCCCTTGCGCGTCGGCTATGTCTCGCCCGACCTGCGTCTACACCCGGTGGGGCGATTCATCGAGCCCGCGCTCGCGCATCATGACCGCTCGCAATATCAGATCTTCGTCTATGCCGACATTCGGGTCGTCGACCAGCAGACCCAACGCCTGCAACGCCATGACCTGCACTGGCGACAGACGCACGGACTCCGCGACGCGCAGCTGGTCGACCTCATCCGCGACGATGCGATTGACATCCTCGTCGACCTGGCCGGCCACACCGCCATGAACCGGCTGCTGATCTTCGCTGAGCGCTGCGCTCCGGTGCAGATCAGCTACCTGGGCTATCCAAACACGACCGGCCTCGGCGAGATGGACTACCTCATCACCGATTCGATCGTCGATCCCCCCGGAGCCGACGAGTTGTTCAGCGAACAGTTGTTGCGGGTCGACCCGAGCTTCTGTTGTTTTCAGCCGCCGCCTGATGGCCCCGAGGTGAACGAGTTGCCCGCACTCAAGCGCGGCCCGATCACGTTTGGGTCGTTGCACAACCTGGCCAAGCTCAACGCGCGCGTGCTCGACGCTTGGGCGGAACTGCTGCGGCGGCTCCCCGACGCGCGGCTGCTCGTGTGTCGCGGCCCGCTCACGGGCACGACGCGCGAACGGTTCGCCGCCGAGTTCGCGCGCCGCGGCATCGCGGCCGAGCGGGTCGAGCTTCGCAGCATTCACACGGCCGGTAATCAGCACTGGCTCGCCTATCACGGCATCGATATCTCGCTCGACGTGTTCCCCTGGAGCGGCCATACCACCGCCTGCGAGTCGCTATGGATGGGCGTGCCGGTCGTCTCGCTCCGCGGCGCATCGCATGCCGGCCGCATGGTCACGAGCGTGCTCAACGCCGTCGGACAGACCGCTTGGATCGCCGAGGATATTGAGCATTATCTGGCCATTGCCTGCGAACTGGCCGCCGACCGCGAGCAGCTTGCCCAAACGCGCCGCACCTTGCGGCAGCTCATGGCCAGCTCGCTGTTATGCGACGCAACCGCGTTCACGCGACAGCTCGAGGCCGGCCTGCGACGCGCCTGGCGCGCTCACGGTTGCGGCATAAACTCCTTGCCCCCGCCGTCGTCGGCCAGCTAGATTAGAATCGGAAGTGTCGCCCCCTTCACGCTCTCGACGCAACGGGCATTGATGGAACGCTCGGTCTTTCAGCGCTGTGCCCTGACCAGCGGCTTGCTCACGCAGGCCGATCTGGATGCCGCGCTCTCGGCGCTGGGGGGCTCGCGCGTCATGAAGGGGCGGGAGGTCAACGACGACCAACTGGCCGCGCAGCTGATCCAGATGGGTCGACTCAATCGCTGGCAAGCCGAATCGCTCAAGCAAGGCCGCACCAAGTTCCGACTCGGTCCGTATCACATTATCGATTCGCTCGGCCAAGGGGGCATGGGCCAAGTGTTCAAGGCCGAGCACACGATCATGGGACGCATCGTGGCGGTCAAGGTGCTGCCCCGCTCGCGCTCGACCCCCGAGGCGATTGCCAGCTTCAAGCAGGAAATTCGCACGCAGGGAAAACTCGATCACGAGAATCTGGTCCGCGCGTTCGACGCCGGTCACGAAGGCAACGTGCATTTTCTGGTCACCGAGTACGTGCCGGGCACCGATCTGCGGCGGCTCATCCGCGCGCAGGGCAAAATGTCGATGCACGTCGCCGCCTCGATCATCGCGCAAGCCGCGCGCGGACTCGAACATGCCCACAGCCGCGGCCTGATCCATCGTGACGTCAAGCCGGGCAACTTGATCATCACCCCCGACGGACGCACCAAGGTCTCCGACCTGGGGTTGGCCGCGTGGCTCAACGAGAGCGAGCAGGAAGACATCTACGGCGGCAAGGTCGTGGGGACGGCCGACTACCTGGCCCCCGAGCAACTGATGGCCCCCGACAAGTTGTCTGCGGCCAGTGACGTGTATTCGCTCGGTTGCACGTTGTACTACGCGGTGACGACCAAGGTCCCCTTTCCGGGCGGCACGGCCAAAGACAAAGCCAAGGCCCACTGCACGCAAATGCCCATCGACCCGCGGCGGCTCAACCCGGAAATGACCGACGCCTTTGCCGACATTGTTTCCGACATGATGGCCAAACAGCCCGAGCGCCGATTGCAGACGATGCGCGACGTGGCCGAGCGGCTCAGCGCGTGGACCGAGCCGATGTTGCCCACCGCGGCCGGTGAGCCGCGCAGCGGCGAGGGCTCCGTGATTCGCTTGCCGGCCAACTTGCGAATCTTGCCCTCGGATATGAGCGACACCGAGCCGTTCTTCAACCTCAAGCCGGCCGAGGACGACGATGCCCATCGCGGAGACAGTTTCAGCCAGGGCTCGCTCGGCACGCATAATAGCCACGATACCTCGACCAGCAAGCGACAGTCGTCGTTCTGGTCGCTTCACTCCCCGACCGGCTCGGGCTCCGCGCCGACAATCCGAACCGCGCTCATCGCGGCGGTCTGCGGACTGCTCGGCGCTCTGGCCGGTGCCGCCATCCTCGCATTCACCGGACATCTCAAGTGACCACGCCGCCGCGTGAGCGGCAGAGCGGCAAAGGAGTGGGCGAGGAACGCTGACGTGAGAGCTTCGTTTGCCTCCACGCTGCACCTCACGACTTGCTCGCCGCTTTCGTCGCGCGCTGCCGGGCGTCTTTGATCTCGCGATCCAGATCGTTGATCTCGCGCGGGTCGAGAAACCGGCTCACGGCCTGCTGCGTGTCGTCGAACAACCGTTGCAATTTCGCCTGCACCTGTGGGTCGGGGCTCTTGAGCCGCTGCTGATAATCGCGCAATTGCCGACCCAACGGATCGCTCAACTCATTGCGACGCAATTGATCGAGGACCCCTTGCGCGCCGTCAAGCTCGCCGTCGTCCAATTGCTTACGAGCGCGGGCCAGTGCGAGCTGCCGCTGCGCGACGTGGTCGACGACCTGTTCTTGCACGCCGGTCATGAGCCCCTCGACTTCCAGCCGCAGGTCATCGTTGGCCACCTCGACCACGGCCGTTGACGCTCGGCCGGTCACCAAGGGCACCCGCGCAAGCCGTTCCTCGCCGTGCTGCACGATCAAGATCTGCAACGTTGCATCGGCGCTGGGCAAGAGCACTTCGCCCCGTTGATCGCTGCGCCCCACGACGCGCGTGGTCTTGTTGGGGGGCGCGTAGGCGAGCACGTCGTAGCCTGAGAGCGGCCGCTTCGGTTCGCTGCGGCTGATGATCTTCAAACGAGTGGCTCGCTGGGACCCTTGCACACGCAGCGCCAGAGTTTCGACCCGGCCGCGGCGTCGCCCCCCCAGCGGTCGCTGAAAACCACTGTAGAGCTTCGCGCGGGCGATATTGCCGCGCACTTCGTTGACTTGCAGCAACGTCCAATCGATCGTCGAGATATGCCGCGGCCGGCCTTCGCGATCGTCGTAGCGCACGAGCGGCTGCAAGGTGTCGAGCGGTCGCAGCAACAGGGGATGATCGGCCTCTTGCAGCAGCGCCGCGCGCACGCGCAGCCGCACCTCTTCGGCGTCGACGTGCTCGACGATCGTGAGCGGCGCGAATGCCGCGAGCAGCGTTTCCCAGAGCGCCTCGTCGAGCCGCGCCCCCTGCGCGACCAATTGCTCGACCGGAAGGCTGATGGTCCGCGTGCGTTGATCGACATCGCATCCGCGCACGCGCCAGCCGTGCTCGACCCGCTCGACGGCTAGCAGCAGCAGCTTGTCGGCGGTGGCGTTGCGGAGCGGCTCGGGCAAGTCATCCCAACGCAGCGTGTCGAGCCGGGCCAAGACTGTCTGCCGCGCGGAGTGCTCGAGTGGCAACTCATCGTACCGCCAAAACGCGCCGATCTCGGTCTCGACACGCCGTGCCACTCGGTCGAGCGCGTCGCGCCGCCAGGCGGGGGTCAACTCGCCGCTCGCGCCGGTCAACAGTGCCAGCCGCACCTCGTATGGCTTGTATTCCCAGACGGCTGCCGACTGGCCGCGCACCACCGCCGAGCAGGCGAGCACGGCGACAATCAGCAGGCTCAGTGAGACGCGATTCACGGCTTGCCCCCCGACGCCGGAGCGCCAACGCGCCATTGCTCGACATGCTGATACAACGACGCGGGCCGAGGGCCCACGCCCTGCATCGAGGCGTGAACCACGCAGTGCTCGCTGAGTTGCCACAGCGGAATGAACGACACGTCGTCATGGACCAGTTGATGCAATTGTTGCAGCCGCGAGCGGGCCACGTTCCAGTCGCTGGCCGCGAGCAGCTCATAGAGCACCGGCGCGACGTAAGGGTTGTTGGCTGCAATGCCGCCTGTGCCCAACAGCGTCGCGGCATCGACGAGCGGCTCGGTGACAACCCATTCGGCGTACACAAAGTCGTAGGCCTCGTCATGCAGTCCCGAGTCATCGGCACTGAGTTCGACGAGCCGCGTGGGGATATCGATGGCGCGCCAGTGTGTGGCGATCGACTGACAACTCAACCGCGCCACATCGCGCGGCGGATGCGCGAGCACCAGTTCGCCCAGGCCTTGCCAGCGCTCGCCACGCCGCTCGGCCGACGCTTTCAACTCGCTCTCAGCAAGTCCCCGCAACACGCTGGCCAACAGCGGGTCATACGGTCGCGGCTTGAGCCGCTCGTTCGAGCCGTACCCGAGCAGGTCGAACGGCGCGGCGACGGTCGGGAAGGGGCCGTTGAGCAGCGCGCAGCCCGCGAGCTTTTGGCCGCGCATGAGCTGCCGTTGAAAGATCAGATTGCGTTCGATGGCATACGCCAAGGCGCGTCGCAACGTGCGATTGGCGCTCAGCGCGCGACGCCCGGTCGCCACCAGGCCATGCAGCGTGGGGGCGGCATACGGTTCGACCACAAAGTCCGGTCGCCCCTTCCATGTCGCCACCTCCCAAGGGGCAATTCGCTCGATCACCTGCACCTCGCCACGCTCCAGGGCGAGGCTCGCCGCCGACTCGTTCGGCATCGGCCGCTCGACGATCCACCGCGGCTGCTCGGCTTGGGCAAAGCTGTAGTGACGGTTGAGTTGGTAGCGCTGCTCGGCTGCGTCGCCGCGCTGGAGAAGGTACGGCGTGCCGATCGACGCGGTAGCCGTATCACTCACGGGCGTAGGACTCGACTCGAACGGCAGACGCAACAGCGCCTGCGGCAACAAGTGCGGCAAAGCCAACGTTACGTCGAGTTGGTGAGGGCCCTGGACTTGAAACACCGGCGACAAATCGGCCCAGGAGGCCGGTGGCCCGAGCACGCGTGGGTCGGCCAACTCGCGCAGTGCCCGCACCCACGGATACGCGGCGGGGCGATTCTCGCCCGCTTCGAGACGAATTTGCACGACGCGCCCTAGTTCCAGCGTATCGATCTTGCCCCAGGGGGACGTGTATTGACCCCCTTGTGCGCCCGGGGCGACGAACTCGGCCAACTCACGTCGCTGCAGTCGCATGAGCCGCCGCGAGCCAGGGTCGGCCAGTCGAGCGAGGCCGTGACGATCGAGTTGCCGATCGGCCAGCGACGACACCGCCACGACGACCCGCGGCGCGGCATGATGCAATTGCTCCGCGAGCCGCAACGCCTCGGCGTGGTCGCGCTGCAAGCGAAGCGCCATCAGCACATGATCGTGCGCCGAGCAAACGTCTCCGTCGGCATTGCACTTCCGCGCCAGCTCGACCCGCGCCGCGGCACGCTGCGACAACTCGTCACGCAGTTGCTTGACACTCGAGTGTTGTGGGAATTTGTTCGCCAACTGATCGACCAGCGCGACGGCGGCGAGCGCGTGCTCCTCTTTCAGATATCGCTCGACTTGCTGCTGGGTGACCGCTCCGAACTCATCGATCAGCTCGGGGGATTTGTCGTTGCGCTGCTGGAGCTCGAAGAGCGAGGCGAGCGCCGCCTCGTAGCGTCCCGCGGCGCGGTCATGCCGCGCCTGGGCGAGCAGGAACCGATTCAGTGACGCGTCGAGTGTGTCGAGGGTCGGAAAGTTGCCGCGCAGGTACTCGTAGACCGCGAACGCCTCGTCGAATTTTTGGCGCTCGACAAGTTGTTCGGCTTCGGCGAGCACGCGGCGCTCGAAGAACTGAATCTCGCGAATATTGCGCCAGGCGATCGTGAACTCGGCGGCAGGATCGTCGACAAAGCGGACGGTAAGCTTGTCGTTGGGCGCGGGACTCTTGGGCATTTGCCGCAGGGGCAATTTCAACGGCAGCACTTTCTGCGGCGGCTCTTTGAGCGATTTGAGCAGAATGAGGTCGTGCGGCTCTTGCTGATAGAGCGGCTCGTCCGAGTCGCTCGACTGCGCGAGCAGCGGCGCGGCGCACGAGAGGATCACGATCAGCAGTCGGGCAAGATAATGGCTCATGGTCCACTGGGGGCGTTGAACCAGTGTATCGACCCGTCACGACCACCGGCGATGATCTGCTTTTGGACCACGATGGGGCCCACATCGAGCGGTTGCTCAACGTTCACGATGGTCTTGAGTTCAGTTCTGGACATAAAGTTTAGAATCAGACCACTGGACGTGGCCACGATGTCGAGCAGCGGTTCGCCGACGAGCGAATCCCCCTCACGGAGCGTGGTCATTAACGTGGCCTCGCCGGCGGCGTTGAGTTCGAGCACCTCGCCGCCAAAGGTTTGGGCGACGATCGTGTTTTTGCCTGCGACCTGCATTGCGAACGGTCCCCAGGCGAGCCGGTCGCTCAGGCGTTGTTCGCGAACGACCGTAAGGTCCGCCAGTTTGTAAGAGGTGAAATGTTGGGCCTGATCGACCAGGAGCACGTGATTGTCCAGCACGACGGGGTTGGCCGAGGGTGGGTCGGCGAGCATGGCCTGACGCAGCACGCTGAGCGATGTGGTCTCGCCCGGGTTGAGTTGGACGGTGAACAATCGTGAGCGGCCGTCGGCGATTACGAATTGATTGGCGGCGCTCGGGACGGCGCGAGTCCACGGGTAGTCGACCCCCGCGGCCACCTCGCTCTGAAAGGGGAGCGAGCGTGGGTTCGCCGAGAGCGCGGTCGCGATCAACTCGACTTGTCCGCACCGCAACGGGACCAGCAGTTCGTTGTTGAGCCGCGTGGGGGCGGCCGCGATGACGTCGCTCACGGCGGGCCAGTCGACCTTGCCGCTCGACATATTCACTAGCGCCAATTGCCGATCGCGCGGCACATCGGCCCCCTTGAACCACAGCGCAAGTTGCTCGCCGACCTGCGCCGTCGTGCGTTGTGCCGGGCGAGCGAAAGGGACTTGCGCGGTCGCTTCGACGACGCGCGTCGGCTTGGTCGGGTCGATCGCAAAGCAACTTCCGTCGGTGGTGATGACATTCAGGCGGCTGTCATTCGTGACGGTCCAGCCCGCGATGGGGGAGGCGACCCTGGACGACCAGGCGACCTTGCCCGAGCGGACATCCACGCCACTGATTAAGATGCCGGGAAAGAGAGCGCTGCGGGTGGCGACAATCACTTGCTCGCCGATCAACTGCGGCGGAGCGAGCGCGTCGCCAAGCGACTTGACGTTCCAGCCGGGGGCGAGTCGGCCGCGGGCGGCTTGCGCTTCGAACTCGGTGAGCTCCCGGCCGGCGACGAGCGTCCGCCCCTCGCGGGTCAGCAGGTGGTGATTCACCGGCAGTGATTCGTGCTCCGGGAACTCGGCGAGCTTCTTGAGCACATCGCCGGTCGTGTTGTTGGTGATCTCGAACATGAAGAGTCCGCCGGAGTCGGTGACGGCGAAGACATTGCGTCCCTGCAAGGCGAGCGGCGTGGAGATACGTCCCGCGAGCAGGATTTCCTGCGCCGGCTTGACGTTCGTTCCCTGCTCATCGGTTGCGAGGACGACGAGCTTGCTCGCGCCGTTGGGCTGCCGCAGCACGACGAGAATTTTTTGGGCAACGACCAGCGGCGGCACGACGGCCTGCGCACTCTCGTGACCGAGATAGTAGGCTTCGAGGCAGCGACGTTCGGCGAGCGAGACGATGTAGAGATTCGAGTGCTCGCCGAGTTGCACGAGCCATTGCTCGCGCTGATCGACGGCCGGCGCGACGCCAAGCCGTTGCGGAAAGACGAGCGCGCCCGAGGCTTTGAGCGTTAGCGGATCGACGGCCCAGAGGCGGCCATCGCGTGCCGGGCACCAGAGCGCGGCGCGCGTGGGGAGCGCGGGGGCATCGAGACCCGTGGGGATGGTGAGTTGCGTGTGGGTTGTTCCGGTCAGCGCGTCGACGTGCAGTAGCTGTTGTTTGACGCCGTCGAATACAACGCCCGTTTTGCCACTTGAGGTGTCGACCCCACCGGAGGCGATCGCGCCTTGCAAGCCGATGTAGCGACGCCAGAGCACGCGGCCATTGCCGACATCGACACCATAGACGGAGCCGTCGGCATGCACGAGCGCGGGAGCAACGCGCTGCGGCGAGGCGCTCGCGGTCAGCGGCGCGACCAAGACCGTCGAGTGGATCGGCACCGGGGATGCAGCCGGCGCCGAGGGGGAGAGCTCCTCGGGCTTGAACTGAACCGAGTCGCGGAGGGCCACGCTGATTTCGCCGACGGCCTCGCGGAGTTGCGGGCTGCCACGCAGTTCGGGATACGCTTGCAGCAATTGCTTGCGGAGCGCGTACCCCTCGGTCCCCTTGCCGGAGGCGATCAAGCCGCGGATTTCACCGATCGTCGCGCCGAGCGTGTCGTTCTGTTCGCTGCGCCGCTTGGCAAGTTGGATCGTGGCTTCAGTCTCTTGCAGCTTGACGGTCGGCCGCAGAGCCTCGGGGACCAACTGCGGCTTGAGCGCGAGCGTCAACGCTTCCTGAGCCTGGGTGATCGTTTGCGAGGATGGGTTCGCGACAGCGGCGCGGGCGAGCGATTCGGCGATCTGCGGCAACATGGCAGCCAGTTCGGGTCGACCATCGGCAAAGTTCGGTTCTCCCGTGATCTCGCCGAGCACCGTGCGAGCGGTGCTCAGCGCCGCCGAGCCATCGCCGCCGCTCTCGACCGCGCGGCGCAATTGCGCCGTGCCGCGCTGGACCCGGGCGTAGCTGACTCGGGCGTGCTGGGAGAACTTGCCGAGGAAATACTCGTACTGATGGATGGCCTGGGCGTAGGAACCTTGGCGGTAGTTTTGATCGGCTTGAGCGAGTATCTCGTCGCCGCTCTCGCGGTTCATCGACCAGATGAGGACGCCCGAGACGATCGCCAGCAGCAACAGTGCTCCGCCGCCGATGAGCATGAGTGGAGAGTCCCAGGTGGACGCGGCGCGGCGCTGACCGGGACTGTCGAGCATCGATGCAGAGGGGGCCAGGGCGCGAGCCGCGAGCTGCGGATCGGCAAAAAGCTCGTCGATGATGTTGGTCGCCGCGGCCGCGACCGGCACCGGCGGAGGCGCAGCCGGCGCCGCGACCGGCACGGGGCGCGACACATTCTTCGGCGGAGCAGGAGTCGTGGCCGGTAGATCAACGAGCGACAGGCCGTCGTCAAGCGGCGCGGCGATGGGGGTCGGTGGTGGCGCGGCCACGGCAGGCTTGATGGGCGCGGGGGGCGTGGGTGGGGTCGCCAACTCTTCGAGTCGCAGCGGTGCCAGATCGCCCGCGGGCTTTTTGAGCACCTGCGCCACGAGGTCGGGGTCGAGTGGTCCGATCAGTTCTTGAATCTGTTGCGGCTTGAGCTCGCCTTGCTCGAGCAGCCAGAGCAGGGCGACGCGCGGCGTGAACTCTTGCAGCGAGGCATCGGCCAGGCGGCGCAACTTGTTCATGCGGCCGATCGAGACCAATTGCTGACGCTGTAAGAACTGCACGAGTTCGACGAGTGATAGCATGAGCGCGCGATGAGTCGACGAGATGAGACGAGGCAGATCGCAACCCCTCACGGAGAATAAGCGTGAGGCGACGACCTAGGGTCATCATCACGACTACCTGATCGGTGGCCACTTGGCAAGCGATTTGAGCATGAGACTTGGATGAGAGGCGGTTCGGGCCAGCCGGGTTCTTTCTCCGGATGAGAGAGGGAGACGTTGCACGGCTATTGATCCTCAGATAATGAACTTAGGCCGAGCAACGTGAGGCCGGTATTTACGGACTCCCGTTGGTCGTCCTGATAACTTCACGACCTGAACCTCAATAAGTGTCCAGTGGTGGGAGTCGATTCGATCGTTGGGGGACAAATTGTCGGAGTGAGGATATTTTCCGGCGTGGATGCGATCTTTTGGGGTCGCAAGGCCGTAATTAAATAGTTGTCAAACCGCGCGTCGTCGGTTCTACTAGAGTACCAGAGGTTAGCGGAGCACTCGGCCCCAGCCGTTCGCCAGCATCTCGCCTGACGAGTGCCCCGACGTCAGCCTCAGTCCCTTCCCCAGATCGTTTCATCACATCCAATCCTGTTCGAGCCGTTGGCGTACACCTGCGCGCCAACTCCTTCCGTTCGGAGGGCCAACCCACCATGTCCGATATGAAGAGCGGCCGCACCGCGTCGTCGAAGCGCCCCGCCGCGCCCCAGGGGGACGACCCGCTGCTCGACGACGAGCACGAACCGCTGTCGCTGGCCGAGGAAATTGCCGAGGAGGTCGACGCGCAGCTCAACGACGAGACGCATCAGCGTTACGAGCAGATCAAGCAAGGCGACATCCACATCGCCGAGTTGCAGCGGATGACGATGCCGCAGTTGATCGAGCAGGCGCGCAGCGCCAACTTGACCGAATACACGGGGATCAAGAAGCAGGACCTGATCTTCAAAATCCTCAAAGAGCGGGTGAAGCTCAATGGGCTGATGTTCGGCGAAGGGACGCTCGAGGTGTTGCCCGACGGGTTCGGGTTCCTGCGCAGCCCGGACTACCATTACCTCTCGTGCCCGGACGACATTTATGTCTCGCCGAGCCAGATTCGCCGGTTTGGCTTGCGGACCGGCACGGTGGTGGCGGGTCAAATTCGGCCACCGAAGGAGAACGAGCGTTACTTTGCGCTGCTGCGCGTCGAGGCGATCAACTATCAGGATCCGAGTCAGTACTCGGAGAAGGTCTTCTTTGACGACCTCACGCCGCTGCACCCCGACAAGCGGGTGCGGCTGGAAACGACCGGCGACGAAACGAGCATGCGCGTGGTCGACCTGATCGTGCCGATCGGGTTCGGTCAGCGAGGGCTGATCGTGAGCCCGCCGCGCGCCGGCAAGACGATCTTGCTGCAACGGATGGCCAAGGCCGTGTTGACGAACCATCCCGAGGTGTACGTGATCGTGTTGTTGATCGACGAGCGCCCGGAAGAGGTGACCGACATGGAACGTCAGGTCAAGGGGCCCAACTGCGAGGTGATTAGCTCGACGTTCGACGAGAACACGTCGCGGCACATTCAGGTGTCGGAGATGGTGATCGAGAAGGCCAAGCGAATGGTCGAGTACGGCCACGACGTGATCATATTTCTCGATTCGATCACGCGACTGGCGCGGGCTTGGAACTCGGAGGTGCCCCACTCGGGCAAGATTCTCTCGGGAGGCGTCGACTCGAACGCGCTGCAACGACCGAAGCGGTTCTTTGGCTCGGCCCGCAAGGTCGAGGAAGGGGGCTCGTTGACCATTCTGGCCACGGCGCTCATCGACACGGGCAGCAAGATGGACGACGTGATCTTCGAGGAGTTCAAAGGGACTGGCAACTTGGAGGTCGTGCTCGATCGACACCTGGTCGACAAGCGGATTTGGCCGGCGATCGACATCAACCGCAGCGGCACGCGCCGCGAGGAGATGTTGTTGGACCAGGACGAGTATCGGCGGATCTGCATTTTGCGACGGGTGCTGCACGACATGAATCCGCCCGACGCGATGGAACTGCTCGTGAATCGGTTGCAAAAGACCAAGAACAACGCTGAATTTTTGATGAGCATGAAAGGATAGGAGGAAGTGCTAAATGCTAAGTGCTAAATTGAGGACGTCGCGGTTCAAGTCTTCTCATTTAGCACTTTGGACTTTGCATTTTGCACTTTTAGGCCATGTCTAACACCTACGAAGGACAACTCGTCGGCGCGACGCTGCGTTTTGCGATCGTCGTGTCGCGGTACAATGAGTCGATTACCGGCAAGCTGCTCGAGGGGGCGGTTCAGACGCTCGTGCAGCACGGGGTCGCCGAGGGGGCCATCGACGTGGCCTGGGTGCCGGGTGCCTGGGAGCTCCCGCTCGTTGCCGCGCGGCTGACCGACAGTCGCCGCTATGCCGGGGTGCTCTGCTTGGGTTGCGTGATCCGCGGCGAGACGACCCACGACCAGCATATCAATCGCGCGGTGAGCAACGAACTGGCCGCGCTGGCCACGCGCAGCGGCGTGCCGGTGTTGTTCGGCTTGCTGACGTGCGACACGCTCGAACAGGCCATCCATCGCGCCGGTGGCAACGTCGGCCATAAAGGTTGCGAGGCGGCCGAGGCCGCGTTGCGAATGGCCGACCTGCTGGCCAAATTGCCCTTGTAGCCGCCGGCGCTACGGGTCCGCAGGGCGGGTCCAAGCCAATCCGCTCGAGGCCCCCGTTCTCGTCGCGCGTCTCGGGCGTTTGCTCGACTCTCTCGCCTGGGCTATCCTGACGCGGTCCCGCTCGCTCTGCACCCTGCCAACCCCCGGCCGTCATGTCGACCTCCGCGCCGCACGCGCTCAGCCCCGCACAGCGTTATTTGATTCTGTCGGTCGCCTTTTTGGGCTGGCTGTTCGCCGGGACACAAATGGCCATTCAGCCATTGGTGAGCCGTTCGTCGACCGTGGCGCTGCTCTGGCCTGAACGAATCCAGAGCGAGTTGACCAAGGACGAGAATAGCCAGGTGCGGGGCTGGTTCGCGTACAACAATGCCTCGTTCCTGCTCGGCGCGGCGCTCGGCGGCATGGTGTTCGGCGCGCTTGGCGATCGTTCGGGGCGCGCCCGGGCGATGAGCTTGAGCATCCTGTGCTACTCGACGTTCACGATGAGTCATTTGCTCTGTCACTCGCCCGAGATGTTCGCGCTCTCGCGCTTCCTGGCGGGCTTGGGGGTCGGCGGCATGTGGCCCAACGGCATCGCGCTGGCCAGCGAAGCGTTGACGAACATGTCGCGCCCGATGCTCTCGGGCATCTTGGGGACCTCGGCCAACGTGGGCCTGGTGCTGATGGGGGTGCTTGCCTACAAGATCGATGTCACGCCGAGCGACTGGCGGTGGTTTATGAACGTGGCGGGTCTGTCGCTGCCGCTGGGGTTCATCTCGCTGGGGCTGGTGCCCGAGTCGCCACGCTGGCTCTCCGAGGTTGCCGCGCGGCGTGCACAGTCGGACGGCGCGGGGGTGACGCCCGTGCGTGAAGTGTTCGGCCCGGCTCTATTGACCACGACGCTGTTGGGCATTGTGCTGGGGACGGTGCCGTTGATGGGCGGCTGGGGGAGTGCGAATTGGATGGTCCCCTGGGCCGATCAGGTACACGCCTTTAGTGACCCGAAGGCCAAAGCCCTGACCCAAATTGCTCGCAGCGTGGGGGGGACGTTGAGCAGTTTTGTCGGCGGTTGGGTGGCGAGTTGGCTGGGGCGTCGCACGAGCTACTTTGCGATCAGTTTAGGTGCGTTGATCGTGAGCGAGTTCATCTTCTGCACCCTCGACCCGTTGAACCCGTATTTCTCGACGATGGCGTTTGTGCTGGGGATCGTCGGGGGCCTGTACTTTGGCTGGTTGCCGCTGTGCCTACCCGAGTTGTTTCCGACCCGCGTGCGTTCGACGGGGGCGGGGGTGTCGTTCAATTTTGGCCGCATTGGCAGCGCCTTGGGCATCTTTATCTCGGGTGCGGTGGCCAGCTACTTTGGCAGTGATTATGGCCGGGTGGGTCAAGTCACGAGCTTGATCTACGTCGTCGGACTGGTCATTGTATTCTTCATGCCCGACACGAGCCGCAAGAACCTCAACGACTGAGCCGCACGCGCCATGAAAGAGTTCGACCACATCGGCATCATGACGCGCGAGCCACACCGCGGCGAAAGCTGGGTCGAGTTCAGCCGGGTGTGGGTGACGAATCCGCGTGTGCATCCGCAGCGGATCGAGTACATTCGGCCCGAGGAGTGGCCCGCGGTCGACGGGGCCAATATCGGGCTGTGGAAGCTGTGGCACTTGCCGCACGTGGCGTATCGCGTCGACGATTTGGAGCAGGCCGTCGGCACGCATGAAGTGGTCTTGGGCCCGTTCGAGCCCGGCGACTTTGGCCGGGTCGTGTTTGTGCATGTGAATGGCATCATTGAAGAGTATTTAGAGTACACTCGTCTCGACACCTGGTTTGGTCAACCGACCCCTTGGCAGCAAGCGCTGCCGCCGGAGAACAGAATATGAATCGCTTGTTTCGCTCGTTGTTTGTTATCGCCGCGCTCGTCACATTCTCGCAGAGCGCGACTCGGTCTGCCGAGGCTCAGCGAACTGAGTTTACGCGGATGGTCGCCCACTGGGCCGAATATGGCGACCCCGAGTACCTGTCGTTCATCGACGAGGCGAAGCCCGACGTGGCCCAGATTGGCTTTTACGGCGCGCACTTTTGGAGCATCGCGCACACGCCGGCCTACAAGGGCTACCCGGCCCATTTTCCCGTGCAAGGCCTGAACGAGTGCGGTCTGTGGTTCGAGAAGATGAACCGCTCGCTGCATGCCCGCAACGTGAAAGTCGTCGGGCACTTCAACACGAAGTTCCTGGTAGGCGACCTTGACGGACCTGAAGGCCCGCGCGGATTCTTCAAGTTCTATCGCGATTTGTGGAACGAGCGCGAATTGGGCAAAAAACCGGTCGCCGACCCACTGGAGTTCCTCGAGGTCGACGTGAATGGCAAGCCGATCGCGAACAATTCCTACAGCATCGGCGGCATGAAGGAGTACTGGGCTTGCCTGAATAACCCCCATTGGCGCACGGTGCTCAAGGCTTGGGTCAAGCGTGCCGTCGATCGCGGGGTCGATGGCCTGATCGCCAATTACTTCTACCGCCACGACTGCCACTGCCAACATTGCCAGCGCGGCTTCCGCGCATACCTCAGCGAGCGTTACCAGAGCGAACAGCTCAAAACGCAATTCGCAATCGACAACCTCGAAACGCACAAGTTCAGCGAGATCGTCGCCTGGCACAAGCCGGACGAGTCGACCCCGCTGCGTCGCGAAATGCTCCGGTACTCGCAGATCGCCAATAAGCGGGCGTTCGATGAAGTGCTTGTCGAGTACGGTCGCTCGCTCAAGCCGGGTTTCATCGTCGCCCAATGGGACCATCTGAGCAATTTCTCGGCCATCAATGGTGACGAGCGTTGCCTGCTCCCCTCGGACCTGTGGGGCAAAGACGAAGATTATCTCTGGTACAGCAGCGGTGCGTCGGCCGTGTACACCGATCTGAAGGAGGGCTTCCTCGGCGACCTCACGTTGCAGTGTCGGTACATTCGCGGCACGTTCGACGACAAGCCCTTTACGCTCGGCAAGTACGAACACACCCGCGTTCGCGCGGCGATTGCCGAGATGGCGGCCAACGGCGGCGCGCCGATGGGCTTCTACACCCGGTTCACCGACCCCGCCTCGCGAGAAGAGATCGTCCGCTATTACAGCTACCTGCATCGTTACGACGAGCTGTACCGCGCCAACGCGCCGCACTCGGAGATCGTGCTGCTCTTTCCTCGCAGTTCGATCCACCAAGGCAACCTGGAGCCGTTGAACCGCTTCCGCCAGTTGGGGCGCAAACTGCTCGACGAGCACGTGCTGTTCGACGTGATTCCGGACGAGACGATCACGGCTGAGCAGCGGGCGAAGTACCTCGCGGTGGTCGATCCGAACCAAGTCGACAGCGTCGATCCGAGCGCGTGGGCCGACATTAGTCGCTTTGCGGTGCCGCAGACGGTGCGGGTCGCGGCCAGCGTGCCGCGCGGACTCGACGAGTTGACCGTGCATTTTGTGAACTACAACCGCATCGAGCCGCCGCAGCCCAAGAGCGCCGGGGGCGGGATCTTGGACGAGAAACCGATCGTGGCGCGCGATTTGAGCGCCGACCTTGTGGTTCCCGCCGGACGCAAGGTGGTCAAGATCGAGTGGCACACGCCCGAGACGCAAATGCCCAAGGATCTGAAGTTCAAGCAGGTCAAGTCGCGGGTGCAGTTTGTGGTCCCCGAGGCGCTCGTCTACGCCGTGGCCCGCGTGTACTTTGGCAAATAACCCGATGCCCGCCGCCGGCTTGCTCCGTTGGCCCAAGTTGAGTGGATGCTGACGCCGACGCGCGGCGCGGGTCGCGATCGACCGCGGGGAGCCTGAGCCGAACCGAGTTCAATCCGCCGTTGAACGGAGGATCCCTCACCTGCGAGGCATTTGCTTCGCGGGTCGTTTCGGTTACGCTGGCCGCGTAGCGCTGGTTGACCGCCCTAGCTTCCCACCCCGTTCATCGTCCCCGATAGGCCTATGTCGCGTCGTAGTCGAGCCCGAGAGATCGCCTTGCAGGTCCTGTTTCAGGACGACCTCAACGCCGGTCACGATCCGGGTCAAGCGGACCGTTTTTTGCAGGATCGGCTGCGATTGCCCGAACTCATCGAGTTCGCGCGATCGCTGGTGGCCGGCGTGCGTCGCAATCGGGACGAGCTCGACACGCTGCTGCGTCAGACGGCCGAGCATTGGGGGCTGGAGCGGATGGCGACGACCGACCGGAACGTGCTGCGGATCGGAGCGTTCGAGATCATGTACACCGACACGCCGGGGCCGGTGGCGATCAACGAAGGGGTCGAGTTGGCCAAGCGTTATGGCGCTGGGCAGTCGTCGCAATTCGTCAACGGCATCCTCGACCGGCTCTTGACGTTGCGCGGCCAGCGTGGAGATAGTGCGACCCAAGCCAAGTAGCGTCCCATGCCCATGAGCTTGGCCGATCCCGATTTGATGGCCCCGTGCGTCGGGCACTTGCTTCCCAGGCACCCATCCCTCTGAATTAACGAAGTGAACGACAGCTTATGGGGTTCTTTCAGAAACTAAAGGCCGGCTTGCAGAAGACCGCCCGGCTGTTGCAGACCGACGTCCGCGACTTGTTCAAGTCGCAAGGCCGGCTGATCGATGATGCGTTCCTGGAAGAGCTCAACGCCGTGTTGGTCAAAACCGACATGGGGGTCGTCACTGCCCAGGAGATCGTCGAAGAATTGCGCAGCAACGAGCGCGGCCGGGTGCTCGAGATGCGCGACCTGATCGAGCGGGTCAAGACCAAGCTGCGCGCCGTGATGGCCCAGAGCGAAACACCCATTGAGTTCGCGGCCCAGGGGCCAACGGTCATCATGGTCTGCGGCGTTAACGGGGCGGGCAAAACCACGTCGATCGCCAAGCTCACCCGGTTGCTCGTGGGTCAGCAGAAACGGGTCATCCTCGGCGCGGCCGACACCTTTCGCGCCGCGGCGGTTGAGCAACTTACCGTTTGGGCCCAACGCCTGGGGGCCGAGATCGTCACCGGCCCCTCGGGCAGCGACCCCGCCAGCGTCGCCCATCGCGCCGTGGCACGGGCCTTGGAGACCGGTGCCGACGTCTGCATCGTCGACACGGCTGGTCGGCTGCAAACGCAGCAAAATCTGATGCTCGAATTGACCAAGATTCGCCGCGTGATCAGCAAGCAGATCGCCGACGCGCCGCACGAAACGCTGCTCGTGTTGGACGCCACGACCGGCCAAAATGGCGTGAGCCAGGCCAAGCACTTTACCGAGGCGGTGCAGTGTTCGGGGATTGTGCTCGCCAAGGTCGACGGCACGGCCAAAGGGGGCGTCGTGGTCGCCATTCGGCAGTCGGTCGGGCTACCCGTCAAGTACCTGGGTATTGGCGAAGGGGCGGACGATCTCGCGCTCTTTAATGCCGACGAGTTCGTGGATGCGATGTTTGCCGACGCCGCCTAGCGCCGCCCCGGTGCTAGCTGCATTTCTTTTTCGTCGGCAGCTTGAAAAACTTGTGCTGTGTGCCTGCTGGGCAGCCGTGAAGTTTTCGTGACCCGCAAACCTTAACAGCTCGCACCCCGTTAGGGGTGTACCATCTTGTCTTTGCGTGCGTTGCGTATCAATCGTGACGAGTTGGGGTTCCGATATCCGTTTATAGCCACCAAGCCGTATTTGCGGCGCTGTTGGTTCTCGGCAAGCGTTTTACGCACGAGCGATGTGCCTGAGGTGTTGGCGGACACAAGGCTATACCGTTTTTTAATGTATTGTCCCACGATATGGAGATCGGACAATGAAACTCACGAAGCTGGCAATTGCTGCGGCGGTCGCCGGGCTGATGGCGGGTCACTCCGCGTATGCCCAGGAACGCGTGCAGCGTAGCCTGAATAGCGAAACGGGCTTGAACGAGCCCGGCATGCGCTACTCGTCCTACGTCAACAGTTACGATCAGGCCGAACCGCCGTCCCCCAGCGATGCTGGCCCGGTGGCCGCGGCCGAGGAAGCCGGTCCCGGCTACAAGCAGCACAAGGGCCTCTTCGGCCGTTGCCTCTGCTGCCCCGAGGTCGAGGCCCCCGATGAAGTCTGCATGCCGTTCTGTCAGAAGTGGTTCCAATGCTGTGGCGATGAACTGCCGATGACGCGGTTCTTCCATCGCCAATGCAACCCCCACAAGTTCGACGGCTACATCAATGCCGGCTACGTGTTTAACCCGTACCGTCCTGCCGACAAGTTCAACGGTCCGTACAATTGGATGGACCGGGCCAACGAAGGCAACTTGCAGGAAATGTATTTGAACCTGCACAAGGACGTCAACACCGGCGGCGACGGCTGGGACTGGGGCTACCAGGCCACCTCGGTGTACGGCACCAACTCGCGGTTCATCACCGCCGCTGGGCTTGAAGACCGCATCAACAAGAGCTCGCCGTTCTACGGCTTGGCGTTCCCCAATCTCAACGCCCAGATCGGGTACAACGATCTCAAGGTGACCGTCGGCCACTTTGTTTCGCCGGTCGGTTACTACACCGTCGGTCAAGGGAATAACTTCTTCAGCCATATTCCTTACACCTATCAATATGGCGAACTGTTCACCCAGACCGGCCTGATGGCCCAGTACCAAATGACCGACGACGTCAATGTCGGCGTTGGTTTCTCGTATGGTTGGGATAACTTCGACCACACGTGGAACAAAACCACTGCTCCGTTCTGGTTGATGACCCGCAACAACCTGCTCAAGTGCGGCGACTCACTGGCAGTGTTCGGTATGTACAGCCAGGAACCCAGCTTGGGTGGTGGTGCTGATCCCAACGCGGCCGTCCGCTACGGTATCAACGTCTCGCCGTTCACGCCTCGGTACCTGCAATCGATGGTCTACAGCCGGCCCATCACCGAGCGGCTCAACTACGTGTTCCAAAGCGACTTTGGCACGCAGCAGAACGCTTTCGGCACCGGCACGCGTACGGCCAACTGGTTCGGCATGAACCAGTACTGGTACTACAAGGTTAACAACTGCTGGTCGTACGGCCTGAACGCCGAATGGTTCCGCGATGATGGCGGTTTCCGTGTCGGCGGCTTCTTGCCGAACATCCCCAACAACAACAACGGCGGACCGACGATGACTCGCGGTCTCGACGTGGCTCGCAGTGGATTTGACGGCACGTTCTACCGCATTGCGGGCGGCGTGAACTACAAGCCGCACCCGAATATCCTGCTGCGGTCGTCGTTGGTCTGGGATTGGTATAGCGGTCCGATTGGCCCCAACGCGGTGGGTGCCAACGGCCTGCCGGCGACCCACCCGTTCCTCAACGGTCACAATCCTAGCCGCACCCAGATTGTCAACGCCTTGGATCTCGTCTACTACTTCTAATCGAAGTCGTACGATTCCAAGCGTTCACACTGAGAATGTCTCAGCCCGTCGTCGGAACACCACCGACGACGGGCTTTTTTCGTAGCTGCGGACGCTCGCTCGAAAAGCGCTTCTCCCAGCGAGAGCCCGTCATGGCCAACGTCTCCCCGATGCTGCCTTCCTGCTCACTTTTGTGTCGCTTTGCGATCTTTGCGGCCCATTAATTGTTCTTGCTCGGCTTCACACAATACGCCAGCGCCAATAGCGCGTAACCGGTCACCAGATTCGCGTCCCCTTCCATCCACCGCGCGTTCTCGTTGGTCCACGCGCCGTCGGATCGCTGCCGCTTGACCAGTTCGGCGGCCAACTCGTCGCGCCAACGATGCGTGACTCCGGCCGCGTCGACGAACGTCTCTTGCCCCAGCGCGTCGAGCGCCTTGGCAAACGTGTTGTAGTAGTAATACAGCCCCGAGTCCCCCATGCCCGGATTGCTATCGAGCGCGTAGTTCTTCTTGAGCCACGCGAGCGCCGCCTTGACGCGCGGATCGTTCGGTCCCACACCGGCATAGATCATGCTCTTGAGCCCCGCGTAGGTCATCGAGGCATACGACCGCAAGCCGCCGTTGTCGGTCAAGCCCGCCTGACTGCTGCCCCCCGCGGCCGGTGTGTAGTAAAAACCACCGTCGGGGTTCTTGGCTGGGAACTCAGTCGTGTTGTGCTCGCTCTCCAAATTCTGGCAGCGCGACACGAACAGCAGCGCCTTCTGGATCGCCGGATCGTCAGGTCCGTTCCCCAGCGACTTGAGCGCGTCGAGCATGAAGGTGGTGTTCGACAAATCGGGCCGCTTGCTCTTGCCGTAGCCCGCCCCACCAAAGTTCGGACTCGTCCGCTCGTGCCCTTCGTCTTCGTCCCATTGCAGCGACTTGACGAACCTCTCGGCTTTCTTGAGCAGCGGCGTGTAGCGGCCGTCCTTGTTGGCCTCGCTGAAGGCCAGCACGGCCAGGCAGGTCTCGTAGTTGCGGTGCGCTGAGTCAGTCTGATAAATGCCGCCATCCTCGCGAACAAAGCCTTCGAGATACTTGAGGCTCTTGGCGATGAAGGGCTCCTGAGCTGACCGGCCATGCCGCAGAATGGCCGCCGTCACGAGCGCCGTCACGGCCGGCCCCGTCGCCTTGGTAAACGACCCGTCGTCGGCCTGGCCTTGGGTCCGCAGATACTCGATGGCTCGAATCACCGCTTGTTCCCGCTCGACAGAAGACGGCGCCGCGCCCCACGCGCCGCGCACCTGGGTGGCCACGCCGAGCGCCACGGCCGAGCCGAGCCATTGTCGGCGATTCAATGAGTCACGCATGATGATCGACCTCAGGGGAAAGCTAGAGTTCAAACGGAAAGCCGAGCAGAGCAAATCGCGCGCCCCGAGTCCGGTACGCTCCGCCCGCTGGAATATTATACTACCAGGGTGAACGTCGCAGCCACGGGGTGTCGAACGAATCGCCAGTGGGTGTCACAAGCATCGACAGTGCCCTGCAAGATCATCTGATCTCCCCAAGCCGGCGGCTCGGCCGCCGATCTCTCGGCGACCGAGTCGCCGGCTTGGGGTCTGTACGTGCTCCCACTCTAGGCGAGCAGTTCGCGGATCGGCTGCCCTTGGGCCAAGACCGCTATGGGCCGCTTGAGTTGATCGTAGAACACCTCGTCGGTCTTGACGCCGAGTTGGTGGTAGATCGTCGAGAGCACATCGTTGAAGTGGATGGGTCGATCGAGGGGGATATCCCCCGCCTTGGTGCTGCTCCCCACGACCAGACCCCGTTTCAGCCCGCCGCCAGCGAGCATGACCGAGCAGACTTTCGCCCAGTGATCGCGGCCCCCCTGAGCGTTGATCTGCGGCGTGCGGCCAAACTCGCCGAACACGGCGACTAGCGTCGTGTCGAGCAAGCCGCGCTCCTCAAGGTCGTCGAGCAGTGTGCTCACGGCGAGGTCCATCGGCGGCAACAGCGTGTCGCGCATCAGGCCAAAGTTGTTGACGTGCGTGTCCCAATCCTGGCCATGATGTTGCGTGAGTGTGTAATTGACGAGCGTGAACGGTACGCCGGACTGAGCCAGCCGCCGCGCCAGGATCGTTTGCTGACCCCAGAGATGGTCGCCATACCGCTCGCGATCGCGCAATGACTCGCGTGACAGATCAAAGGCCGAGCCGACCGCGTCGAGCTTGAGCATCTCGTAAGCGTGCTGATGGTAGGCATCGAGCGAGGAGATTTGCTCCGCCCAGTGGGGTCGCTGCGTCAGGGCGTCGAGCAGCGCCATGCGTTGTTCGATCCGAGCTCCACCCATGCCTCCCTGCAATCGCAAGTCGCGCGGCGGCGCGTACGGCTCGGCGGCCGAGGCCGGCGGCAGACCCGAGCACACCGGCTCATGGGCCGCGCCGAGCAACCCTGACGTGCCATAACGAACTCGAATGCCCAGTTGAGCGTCGTGCGGAATGGCCACGTACGGAGGCAAGCCCGCCGGGTTATTGGGGCGCAACCGCGACACCCACGCGCCGATCGACGGATGCGTCGTGTTGCGGTTCTTCCCCTCGACACTCGCTCCGACCAAGTCCCAACCGGTGAGCGTCATGTGGATCGCAACCGGATGGCTGGGCGAATCGACATACACGCTGCGCAAGACATTGAACCGGTCGGCACGCTGAGCCAGCCGGGGCATGTGTTCGCAGAAATGGGTGCCCGGCACGCGCGTGGCGATCGGCGAAAACTCGCCACGCCAAGCCGACGGCGCAAGTGGCTTGGGGTCGAAACTCTCGTAGTGCGACAGGCCACCCTGCAAGTAGATCACAATGGCCGACCGGGCCGGCGCCGACTTGCTTCGCGACGATTGGCCGACCGTCCCCTGGGCCTGCGCTGCCTCCTGGGCCTGCGCTGCCTCCCGTGCCTGCGCTGCCTCCTGGGCCTGCAACAGTTGCGGCACCAGCGTGGCCGCCGCAGCCGCGCCACCACCGCGCAGCCAGCGTCGTCGGGTCAGTTCTGGAGTGAGATCGAACTTCATGAGTCGCGGTTCACGTGCCGAGGCGACGAAGGTGGGAGAGTTCGGGCGGGAACATCCATATTATCGAATGTTTCGCCCCCTCGCTCAACCCTGAAACAGGGAAAATTGCCTAGGTAAGCCATGCGGCCATGGCAGACTTGATTTGCAACACGGGTACCCTGCCCCACCGCTTCCCAGCGAGCAGTTGGCAAGTTAACGTGGTGAGACCTGTCATCCGCGGGGTCGAACCGCTCGCCCCGCTCACCAAAACCCGCTCGATCGTTCATGCGCGTCGGACTCTTCGTTCCCTGCTACATCGACCAGTTGTATCCCGACGTGGCCTGGGCCACGATCGAAGTGCTCGCGCGGCAAGGCGTGCAGGTCGAGTTTCCCGAGGCGCAAACGTGTTGCGGTCAACCGCTGGCCAACACCGGCTGCACGGCCGACGCCGCGCCGCTGGCCCGCGCCTTCGTGCAGACCTTCGAGCCTTACGACTACGTGGTCTGCCCGTCGGGCTCGTGCGTGTCGATGGTCCGGCACCATTACGAAGAATACTTTCCCGGCGACGCGACCTACGCACAACTGCAACGCAAGACGTTCGAGTTGAGCGAGTTCCTGGTCGACGTGCTCAAGGTCGAGCATGTCGAGGGACACTTCCCCTATCGGGTCGGCCTGCACCAGAGTTGCCACGGCTTGCGAGAGCTGCGGCTGGGTAGTTGTAGCGAACGCATCGGACCCGCGTACAGTAAAACGCGGCAACTGCTCGAAAAGCTCACGGGCATCGAGCTGGTCGCGCTCAACCGGCCCGACGAGTGTTGCGGCTTCGGAGGCACGTTTGCCGTGAACGAAGAAGCGGTCTCGTGCCTGATGGGGCTCGACCGGATCGCCGATCACGAACAAGCTCGCACGCAGGTGCTCACGGCCAACGACATGAGTTGCTTGATGCACCTGGAAGGCATGATCCGACGACTCAACAAGCCGATCCATGTCATGCACATCGCGCAGATTTTAGCCCTTCGCGAGGTGCCCCTGTGAGCGACACCCATTCGCTGCCGATCGTCGAGCATCCCGCGGCCGCCGCCGCGTTCGTGGCCAACGAGCCCCGCGCGCATTGGCACGATCAGGCATTGTGGTTTGTGCGGGTCAAGCGTGATCGAGCTGCCCAATCGCTGAACGAGTGGGAGCAGTTACGCGAGACCGCTTCGGCTATCAAGGCGCATACGATCGCCAATCTGGCCGACTATTTGGAGCAGTTCGAGCGAGAAGCTCAGCGGCACGGCGCGGTGGTCCACTGGGCCCGCGACGCCGCCGAGCACAACCGCATCGTGCTCGACATCTTGCAGCGGCACAAAGTTCGCCGCGTGGCCAAGAGCAAGTCGATGCTCACCGAGGAGTGCCACCTCAACCCGTACCTGAACGAACATGGCATCGAGGTCATCGACACCGACCTGGGCGAGTGGATCGTGCAGCTCCGCGACGAGCCGCCGAGTCACATCGTGCTGCCGGCCATTCACATCAAGAAAGAAGAGGTCGGCGAGCTGTTCCATCGCAAGCTCGGCACCCAGGCCGGGGCGACCGACCCCAAGTACCTTGCCGAGGCCGCCCGGCAAAAACTCCGCGAGGTGTTTCTCAGTGCCGATGCCGGTATTACCGGCGTCAACTTTGCCCTCGCCGAGACAGGTGGCTTCGTCGTCTGTACCAACGAAGGGAACGCAGACCTGGGGGTCTCGTTGAGCAAGCTGCACATTGCGTGTGTCGGCATCGAGAAACTCATTCCGCGCGCCGCCGATCTGGGCGTGTTCTTGCGGCTGCTGGCGCGCAGCGCCACCGGACAGCCGATCACCACCTACTCGTCGCACTTTCACGGCCCCATTCCTGGCGGCGAGCTGCATATCGTGCTCGTCGACAATGGCCGCAGCGACGTGTTGGGGAGTGACGACTACCGTCGTTCGTTGCATTGCATTCGCTGCGGCGCGTGCATGAACACCTGCCCCGTGTATCGCCGCAGCGGAGGGCATAGTTACGGCGCAACGGTGCCCGGCCCGATCGGCTCGATTCTGAATCCGGTGGGCGATCTGGGTCGTTACGCCGCGTTGCCTTTTGCGTGCAGCCTGTGTGGCTCGTGCAGCGATGTGTGTCCGGTGAAAATCAACTTGCACGAACAGTTATTGACGCTGCGGCGCGACATCGCGCGCGGCGGACATCTCGCCGCGAGCAAACGCCTGGCGATGAAATTGGCGCGCGTGGTGCTCGGTCGCCCGTGGCTCTACAACCTCGTGGGCCGCGTGGGTCGTTTCGCGCTCCGCTCTCTTCCGCGGTTCGCCATTTACAACCCGCTCAACGCCTGGGGACGGCAACGCGAGCTGCCGCCGGCCCCTGAGCAGAGCTTCCGCGAGCAGTATCGGAAGCACAAATGAGCAGCCGCGATCAGATCCTCGCCGCCGTGCGCCGCCGTAGCGTGGCTCCCGCGCCGCTGCCACCTGTGGTGCGCGACGGAACTTGTTACCCCGATCGCGTCGAGCAGTTCGCGCAATCGCTCGCATCGGTCGGTGGTCAATCGGTACTCGTCAGCGATCGCTCAGCGCTCACTGCGGCGATCGAGCAGCTTGACGTATACCGCGCCGCGCGGCAGATCACCTGCGAAGTCGAGGGGCTCTCGCTCGGCAATGTCGATCTGGGCTCGATCGTCGACCCCAAGCAACTCGCCGACGTCGACCTCGCAATCTGCGGCGGAGCGTTTGCCGTCGCCGAGAATGGCGCAGTCTGGTGTCGACCCCGCTGGCCCTCGATGCGGGCCGCCTACTGTATTGCGCAGCACTTGGTGCTCGTCGTGCCTGGGGCCGTCGTGCTCAACAACATGCACGAGGCTTATGAGCGGCTCGCGTTCGCCGAGGGCGGCTATGGCGTGTTCATCTCAGGACCCAGCAAGACAGCCGACATCGAGCAGTCGCTCGTGATCGGCGCTCACGGCGCGCGGTCGCTGGTCGTGGTCTTGCTCGGCGCGGACGAGACCGTGGCGTAGTAGGGGCGCCGCATTTCGTGCAGCGCGGCAACCATCAGCACGACGACCGCCGCGAGGTACGCGATCGCCCGATGAATTTCGCGCGGCGCGGCGACTGACAGCGCGATGTTGGCCAGTTGGTGTAATAGCCCGAACACGGCGACGAGCGAAATCAGAAACGCGAACGTCGCGCCGGGCATTTCGCCGAGCACGGCGTCACGCAGCGGCGCGTCGAGCACGGCGAGCAACCAGACGCCGCTGAGTAATTGCACGCCCGTCGCGCCGAGCGCGAGCCAACCTCCGCGCTGCTGCCAGCGTGCCGCGCCAGGATCATCCAGGGGCAGCTTATGACACGCGGTCCAGGCAATGACCACGCCGCCGACCGCGAGCGAGGCGATCAAAAAATGCAGGCTCAGGGCTGCCACTTCGGGATCAAATAACGCCTCGGTGAAACGGACCGTCTGGCCCCATTGGGCGCTGCGGGTCGAGAAGCTGCCGAGCATCGAGAAGAGCGGCGGAAAGTGATACGCCAGGTTCGAGCCAGCGAGGAGCGCCAAGCACCAGGTGCCCCAAAAGCGGCGCGACGAGGCCTGCGACAGATCGTCGCGCCACAGGCCGGCATACGCCCCCTGACAGATGAGATAGAACAGCAACTCGGCCACGCCGAAGGTAAAGCGGCTGTAGGGGATCATCTTGGCCGCCGCCTCGAGTGACGCGCTCCGATACCACCACGCCAGCAGCAACGCGAACAACCCCAGCACAATGCCCTGCACCAGGGCCACGTTCGACCAGCGGGCGAGCCGCCGGCCGATGTGTCCAGCGGTCCGGTCGCCGCGTCGCTCGGCGATTTGCAGCCCCAGGCACAACAGCGGTCCGGCCGTCGCCAGGTTCATGGCAAGCAGATGAGCGGCGACGATCAGAATTCCTAAACCGTAGGACATCATGGGGCAATGACTCGAACCCAAGGGTATTTGTGCCGGAACAGCCATTGTAAACCGAGTGGGTCGAAAGCGGATGCCAGGATTGCTCGCATGCGTTGAAAATGGATCCCCCCAGGCCGGCAACTTGTTGTCGTGATTGTCACAATGGTGGGTGGCTGGCGTTTTGCGCCAGCCACCCGGCTTGGGGCAGTCACAGCCAGCATGCTACCGTGCGGGGGAGAGCTTTTGCCCTCGCCCCTACAATTGTGTTAACCTAGAGTCTTACCCACCTCGGCTACTTTGGCCCGCACCGCTCGACGATCGTGTTAAACGCGATAAGCTTTGCCGCTCTCAACGATCAGGACCGGACGTGCGGCCCTTGGCGAGCCGATGCTGAGGTGAGGAGAGACCAAGCGGCGAACGTTGAATCTCTGCGCCAAGACGAACTGCCAACAAGGGTTAAGTGATGCATCGCCTGTTCTCGGTTCTAGCTCTGCTTGCGCTCGTCAGCGTCGCCTCGCCGGCCGTGGGTCAACTCAATCTCGACGGCTTGCAACTCGGCGCGGCCGGCGCAGGAGCCGAGTTGGATCGTCCTGTAACGCTGACGGCCGAATTTGTCGCCCCGCAGATCAACAAGCCGGGCGTGCTGCATATCACGGCCTCGATCGAGTCGGGCTGGCATATCTACTCGATCACGCAACCCAAGGGGGGCCCGCTCGCCACGCGTATCCTGCTCACCCAGCAGGCCGATTTTCAGCTTGCCGGAGAGTTCGCGCCGTCACCCAAGCCCGAGGTGCATCGCGACGAGAAGTTCTTCCCCGGCGTGCCGTTGGAAGAGCATCGCGGCAAGGTCACGTGGAGCGCGCCGATCAAGTTCGCCGCCGGGGTCGATCCGACCAAGCTCAGCATTGCCGGCAAGGTCACGATCCAGGCGTGCAGCGACATTGACAAGAATTGCTTGCCGCCGACCCCGTATGAGTTCGCCGCGGCTTACAAGCCGGCCGTCGTCGGCCAGTACACGCATGAGCTGTCGCACGCCATCATTCGCGGGCATGTCGAGCCCGCCGTCGTCGTGCCCGGCGGCATCGCCAAATTGGTACTGAGCGCCGAGCCCGCCCAGGGATTTCATGTGTATGCCTTGGCTGATCGGGCCAGCGAGCTGGGCGCGAAACCCACGCTGATCGGCCTCGACGGCGCGCTCGCCTTGTGGGCTCGCAAACCAGTCGAGTCGCTCAAGCCGATCGAAAAGCGCGACGGCAAAGAGTTGCAGCGCTATCACGAGCAGACCGTCACTTGGACCGTCGAACTGCACATTCCCAAGACCGCCTTGCCGGGCGATGTCAGCGTGAGTGGCCTGATCGGCTACCAGACCTGCAAGGACACCGGCTGCGATGTGCCGCGCGCCGCGCGGTTCGAGACCATGCTCACCGTGGGAAGTGTGACCGAGGCGGGACACGTGCCGCTCGTGTTCGAGGGGGCTAAGTATGGCGAGGCCGCTCTGCTCGCCGCCGCCGGGCCGAGCCACGACGCACCCGTCGATTATGCCGGACTGGCTTGGGTGCTCGGCGCCAGTTTGCTCGGCGGGCTGATATTGAATCTGATGCCGTGCGTGTTGCCCGTTATCGGCTTGAAGATCCTCACGTTTGTCGAGCAAGCCGGACAGAGCCGAGCGCACGTGTTCGCCCTGAACATGGCCTACACGCTTGGCCTGCTCAGCGTGTTCATGGTGCTCGCCACGCTGGCCGTGACCTTGAACCTCGGCTGGGGCCAGCAGTTCCAGAGCACGTCGTTCAACATCGTGATGAGCGCCGTCGTGTTTGTAATGGCCCTGAGCTTTTTGGGGGTCTGGGAGTTGCCCATCCCGGGCTTTGCCAGCTCGGGCAAGGCCACCGACCTCGCGGCTCAGGAAGGCTACTGGGGCGCGATCGCCAAAGGCGTGCTCACCACCGTGCTCGCCACGCCGTGCAGCGGACCGTTCCTCGGACCAGTCTTCGGCTTCACGCTCAAGCAACCCCCGTTCGTCACCTACCTGGTGTTCGCGTTCATCGGTCTAGGCATGGCCTCGCCGTACATCGTCATCGGGCTGTTCCCCAAGCTGGTGAAGTGGTTGCCCAAGCCGGGCGCGTGGATGGACACGTTCAAGCAGATGATGGGCTTTGTGCTGCTCGGGACCATCGTCTACCTGTTCACCTTCCTGAACAAAGATTACGTGGTGCCGACCTTTGCCCTACTCGTGGGTTTGTGGGCCGGCTGCTGGTGGATCGGTCGGACACCACTCTACGAAGAGACCCGCAAGGTCGTCGCCGCCTGGGGACAAGGCGGAGCTTTTGCGGCCCTTATCGGCTGGTTCGCGTTTACGGTCTTGGTGCCGCAGATCAGCTTGCTCCCCTGGGAGCCGTTCACGCCGACCCGCTTGAGCCAACTCACGGGCGAAGGGCGCACGGTGCTCGTCGACTTCACGGCCGATTGGTGTCCAACCTGCAAACTGAACTTGGCCACGGCGGTCGATGTCCGCGATGTCAACGAGTATGTGCGCAACCACCAGGTGTCGACGCTGTTGGCCGACTGGACCGATCACTCGGACGAGATCAAGCAGATGCTTGAGACGCTGGGGAGCAAATCGATTCCGGTGCTGGCTATCTTTCCGGCCGATCGACCGAACGCGCCGATTGTGTTGCGCGATCTGATCACCAAGGGGCAGGTGCTCGACGCCTTGAAGGAGGCGGGCCCCTCGAAGGGGAGCAAAGCCGTCACGACCGGCCAAGCCCCGGGGAACAAGGTGTCGTAATCTGGTCAGTCCTCGATCGCATAAGCCATTCGCGGCGCGTGAGGGGCTCGTCGTTTTTTGTCAATCGATGTGACGTTCGCGCTGCGGCGTTGCCAACCCCCGGCAGATGCGAAGTCGGCCCATGCGCCATGATCGGCGGCAGAGCCGCCGGCTTGGGGCAAGCGAAATGCGAGGGGAACAGTCCCCTTCGGTTTGAGGATCGGCACTCTAGCTGTAGAGCCGGATGGCGCGGATGATCTCGTCGAGGTCGTTGTTCACGGCCACGGCGCGATTGGCAAACGAGGCGCGCTTGACACCGCGACTGCCGAGCACCTCGTTGAACTTCTGCTGGTCGGTCGTGTGATAGGCGACCGTCGCGGTGGGGTCCTTGAGCTGGTGGCCGGTGAGGATACAGACGACGCGATCACTCGGGCCGATGACCCCTTCGCTGCGGAGGAGCTTGGCACCGGCGACGCTGGCGGCACTGGCGGGCTCGCATCCCAAGCCGCCGGCGCCGACCTGCGCCTTGGCGTCGAGCATGTCCTGATCGTTGACCTCGCGGACGACACCGTTGCAAAAGTCGAGTGCCCGCAGGCATTTGGTCAGGTTCACGGGTCGATTGATTTCGATGGCGCTGGCAATGGTCGAGGCGCGACGCTGCGAGTCGGTCAGTTCTTCGTAGAAGCGGTCGGCAATGCTCATGTCGATGTGGCCGCCGTTCCAGCGTAGTCCGCGCTGCTCGTAAAGTTGGTACAGGGTGTTGGCCCCCGCGGCGTTGATGACCGCCAGGCGCGGGACGCGATCGATGAGTCCGAGCTTGTGGAGTTCGATGAACGCTTTGCCGAACGAGCTGCTGTTGCCCAAGTTGCCGCCGGGTACAACGATCCAATCGGGGACTTCCCAGCGGAGGGCTTCGAGCACGCGGAACATGATGCTCTTTTGGCCTTCGAGCCGGAACGGGTTGACGCTGTTGACGAGGTAGATGCCCATTTCCTTGGAGACTTGTTGGACGCGCTGCATGGCGTCGTCGAAGTCGCCGGCGATTTGGACGGTGAGCGCGCCGTAGTCGAGGGCTTGCGACAATTTTCCGTAGGCGATTTTTCCGGAGCCGACAAAAATGACCGCCCGCATCTGCTTGGTGACCGAGCAATAGACGGCGAGCGAAGCGCTGGTGTTGCCGGTCGAGGCGCAGGCGGCTCGTTTGGCGCCGATCATTTTGGCATGGGTGAAGGCGGCCGACATGCCGTTGTCTTTGAAGCTGCCCGAGGGGTTCATGCCCTCGTACTGGAGGAGCAGTTGTCCGGCGCTGAGGTCGCAGTACTTGGCGACGCCGGGGGCGTTGTGCAGCAGGGTCTGGCCTTCGCCGATGGTGACGACGTGCTGGGGAGAGGCGAAGGGGAGCAGTTCATGGAACCGCCAGATGCCGCTGAAGCAGAGCGGTTCGTTGCGGCGAGACCACTTTTTCTCGAAATCCTTGAGGCTCTGGGGGGGTTCGAGCCGGTCCCAGTCGTACTCGATATCGAGCAGTGCGTCGCACTTGGGACAACTGGTCAGGACCTCGTCGCGGCCGTAGGTTGCCCCGCACGCCGGATGGATGCAGCGTTGGAAAGCCAAGTCGGTCGCGACAGGAACACTCATGCAACTCACCTTGGTCGTCCGCCTGGCGGGCACAGGGGACGTAAAACGAAAGCCCGCCTCAGTAAGATCGCCTAACAAAATGGGGTGGAGAGGGGGGACATTCCCTGGCCATTTGGTTCGACGCACTAAGTCTACAAATCGGGCCCCTCTCGACAAGCTCGATCGGCGACTGGGGGTGCCGCGGCGAACCTGTCGGACCGGGGTAAATAAGCCTCTGGTATTATCATATCTCATTATTAGTGAAAGGTTTAGCGATGCTAGCAGGGGGTTCGATTTATTTGACAGTCCTACTCAGCGTATTTACAATAGCGAGTCTGTCACCTTGCCAACCACAGCCGACAGTAACTTCTGCGGAGAGCTGAGTTCATGAAGAAGCCAGAAATGAAGGTGTACAAGGAACGTCTCTTGTTGCTCCGAGCCCGGCTACGCGGTGACGTGGATCAGATGGCCGAGACGGCCTTGAAGAAGGATCGCACCGACCGCGGAGGTAACCTGTCGAGCATGCCGATTCATATGGCCGACCTGGGGAGCGATAACTTCGAGCAGGAGTTCACGCTGAGCCTGATGGCCAACGAAGAGGAGACGCTCGAACAGATCGAGTTGGCATTGGAGCGTATCGAGGAGGGGACTTACGGCACGTGCGATGACTGCGAGTGCAAGATTCCCAAGGCGCGGCTCAATGCGATCCCGTTTGCGCGTTCGTGTGTCAAGTGTGCCGAGAGCAAGGGGCGCGGCTAGGACCGTCGCCGATGGTCGCGCGACCCGTGGGGCAGGTTCTATCGCTCTATTCTCGCCGGGCGTGGGGCGATATGATTTCGCCTCGTGTGGGTGAAGTGGGCGGATCGCCGCCGATTTCGCTGCATTTACCCTTGCGCCACTCGTCACTACGTTGACGCTGCCATGCCTAATTCGGTCCCCGTCAACCGCTACGCCATCTTTGTGCTGTTGGCGAGTGTCGGCTGCGGACTCGACCTGCTGACGAAGCATTGGGCGTTCAACGCGCTCGGACCACCCGGCGGGCCAACCACCTGGCTGTGGGCAGAATACATCGGCCTGCAAACCAGTCTGAACGAGGGTGCGCTATTCGGCATTGGTCATGGGCGCGTGGCGATCTTCGCCACGCTGTCGATCGTCGCGGCGCTGGCCATTCCGTACTGGCTATTTATTGCCCGAGCCGCGCTGGATCGCTGGCTGACCTGCGCCTTGGGGCTCATTATGGCGGGCATCCTCGGCAATCTGTACGACCGCCTGGGATTGTGGTGGACGCCGGCGTACACCGGCTATCCGCAACATGCCGTGCGCGATTGGATCTTATTGAAGTACGGTGACTGGCATTGGCCGAATTTTAACCTAGCCGACAGCTATCTGGTGGTCGGCGCCCTGGCCATCTTTATCCAAGCATTTTGGATGGACGACCAGAATTTCATTGACAAGCGCCCAAAGTAATTTCCATAATAACTCCGTTAGATTTTGTGGGGAAATTACCGGTTGCCGCTCGCTTGAGCGTGATGACACGAATTTTCTCCACCACCAGCAGATTGTAAGGGGGTCCCAAGGAGGGGACACCCACGTTGAGGATGGATCCTACGTGCAACATTCCAGTCTCGTAGGTGACACGGGGGTTGAAGGCGGCTGAGCTTGTCTGCCTGCGAAAGAATCGCACGGACACGGCTCGTAGACTCGCTGAGAACTCCTACCAAGTGTCTCCGCAGGAACGCGGTGGCCACCCATGAAGTTGTCTCGAACGGTATCATATGCCGTTCAGGCAATGTTGCAGCTTGCGCAGTCGGAGCCGGAAGTCCCTATTCCGTGCAGTCGACTGGCCGCCAGCGGCAATATGCCCGAACGGTTTTTGCTGCATATATTGCGTAACTTGGTCGTCCACGGCATCTTGCAAAGCTCGCGAGGTGTTGATGGTGGCTATTGGTTATGTCGCGATCCGTCGGAAATCTCGCTGCTCGATGTCATCGAGGCGGTGGAGGGACCGATGAAGCCCGATAAACCCGCCGCGGAAGGGCTCAACAGAGAGACGCGGGCCAAGTTGGCCCAGGCGCTCAGCGATGTGAGCGCGCTGGCGCGGCGTGAACTGGCCGCGATCAAGCTCTCTCAATTGGCACCCCAGCCGCCGAAGTAAACGCCATCGGCCAGGCACGCCCCCCTCGTCAATCGCGCGGCCGTTTCGTAGCATGGCGCGCGTGGCCGGGCGATCGCCGTGATTCGCCCCAGGCTGCTCCCTCAGGCCTCTGCTGACCCGCTTGCCATGCACGATCTACCGCTCGCCGAGCGTTTGGAGTTCGCCGTCGATGCGGCCCGCGCGGCGGGCGAGGTCACGCTGCGCTACTTCCAGCAAGGCAACTACGCGCTCGAACTCAAGCACGATGCCACCCCGGTCACCACGGCCGACCGCGAAGCCGAACTGCACCTGCGTGCCCTGATCGCCCAGCATTTTCCCGCCGACGCCATCTTGGGCGAAGAACTCGAAGAGCGCGGCGGTACGTCGGGCTACCGTTGGATCCTCGACCCGATCGACGGCACCAAGTCGTTCATCTGTGGCGTGCCGCTGTACAGCACGCTGATCGGGCTGGAGCACGACGGGCGCAGCGTGTTGGGCGTGATCCAAATACCGGCGCTCGACGAGTGCGTGTACGCCGCCCAGGGGCACGGTGCCTGGCATCGTCGCGGCCAACAGTCTCCGCAGCGCGCCACGGTCTCGAAAAAAGAGACCCTGGCCAACAGCGTGCTCTGCACCTCGGAAGTGAAAACCTTTCACAAGACGCAGCGGGCCGCGGCCTTCGAGCAGTTGCAGGCCGCCGCCTGGCTCACCCGCACCTGGGGTGACGGCTACGGCTATCTGATGGTCGCCACCGGCCGCGCCGAGCTGATGGTCGACCCGAAGATGAGCATCTGGGACTGCGCCGCGTTGCAGCCGGTGATCGAAGAGGCCGGCGGCACGTTCACCGATTGGCAGGGCAACCCCACGATCCACGCTGGCGAGGCTGTCGCGACCAACGGCCGCGTCTACCACGAGGCCCTCGCCATCACGCGCGCGTACCCGGCCGCGAGCTGAGCGGCCCTCACAATCGTTACGCGACGCACAATCGCGCAGCGCGACGCGCGAGCGATTCGCGTCTGGCGACCCCCAACAGCGTCGTGAGCTACGCTTAGGGTAAGCGATGTCTTGATCGTCGTCTTCGCCGCTGGCTCTGACTCTTCACGCGAGGTCCCCCGTGCAGTTCTTCTCCTCGAACAACAAGCAACGCAACGTCCAGAAGCAACTTGTCCGGATCATCAACGGACTCTGCTCGCCGCTGAGCATGTTCCAGGACGGGCCGCGTAACGAGGGGCGCGTGAACATCACGATGGCGGTGCAATTTGTGCCCTGGAACCTGCGCCGTCCGTCGGTCGAGTTGGCCGTGGCCGTCACCACCCGCGAGCTGTCGAGCTCCGGGCTCTCGATCGTGGTGCACGAGCCGATCAAGTGTGCCAAGTGTGCCGTCGGCTGGCGGCACGACGGTGAAATGGTCTTCGCCCGCGGCGAATGCCTGCATCAGGATCCCATCGGCGCGGGCTTCTGGAACGTCGGTGTGCAGTTCCAAGAAATGCTCTTGGCCGACGACTATCCCGAGCTGTTCGAGCTGACGATTTAGGCGCATCTGGCAGTCTCCGCATTCGTCACAACTCATTGAACTGCAACACGATCCGCGCACGCTCTTCTCCCTGCGGAAGAATCTTCCCGCGGAGCGGCTGAGGGCTCGTCGGCACCCGGCCCCATTGAAGCTGATCGTGGTTGCTGCGGCAGACTATTGAGTGCCGCTCGCTGGCTGCAATCGACGCGATTTGCTGTTAGACTGAAGGTTTACGCCCTCGCTACCCTCCCCTCACCCTATTCAGCATTTTCCTTGGGAGTGAATTCGCATGGACTCGAACGTATCGCGCCGCGATTTCGTCAGAACGGCTGCCGCAGGCGCTGCGGCGGCAGGCTTGCTGGCCGCACCCGCTCCGGCCTCGGCCGTCGGCGCTAATGGACGCATTCGCATCGGCTTCATCGGACCCGGCGGACGCGGTTTCGGCGCGCACGTCAAGTCGCTCGCCAAGCTCCGCAGCGAAGGAGCCAACATCGATCTCGTCGCGGTGAGTGAAGTCTACAAAGTCCAAGAAGACACCGTCTGCGACTTCATCAAAAAGGAATGCGGCAACGAGCCCAAGCGGTACGAAGACTACCGCGACATGCTCGCCGACAAGAACGTCGACGCCGTCTGCATCGGTACCCCCGATCACTGGCACCACAAGCAAATCGTCGAATCGCTCAAGGCCGGCAAGCACGTCTACAGCGAAAAGCCCATGACCAAGACCGTCGAAGAAGCATTCGACGTCGTCGACGTCTGGAAGTCGACCGGTAAGGTCATGCAGGTCGGCGTGCAGTCGACCAGCTTGAGCGTTTGGGATCAGGCCCGCGAGTTGATTGACAGCGGCAAGCTCGGCAAGCTGCTCGGTTTCCAGACCGAGTACTTCCGCAACTCGTCGATGGGTCAGTGGCGCTATTACAAGCTCGCCAAGGAAATGAACCCCGCCAACATCAACTGGAAGCGCTGGCTCGGCTGCGAAGAAGGGCTCGCCGAGTACCAGGATTTTGATCGCGCCGTCTATGCTCAGTGGCGCTGCTACTGGCCATTCGGCTCGGGCATGTTCACCGATCTGTTCGTGCACCGCACCACCTCAATGCTCAAGGCCACGGGGCTGCGTTACCCGGGCCGCGTGGTCGGCGCGGGCGGCATCTTCATGGAGTACGACACCCGCGAAGTGCCCGACGTGGCGACCGTGGTGGCCGACTTCAAGGAAGGGAGCCAGGCACTCATCACCGCCACGATGTGCAACGAGAACAGCCGCATCAAGCAGGTCATTCGCGGCCATAACGGCGCGTTTGAGTTTGGCAACGGCGAAGCCTTCACCGACTTCAAGTTCATTGCCGAACGCAAGCAGGTGACCAAGAACAGCGCCATCGAGGACGAGACCATTAAGGTCGGCGGCGGCGGCGACACGACCTACATGCACTTCAGGAACTGGATCGACGCCATGGCGGCGAACAAGCCCGAGATGTGCAACAACACGCCCGAGCTGGGCGCGGCCGCCATCGTGACGGTCATCCTCGGCTCGCTCAGCTACCGCACCGGCAAGGTCTATCATGTCGATGCCGAGAACAAAAAGGTCACCGAAGGGGATGGCTCGTGGGCCAAGCGCTGGGAGGCCATGAGCAAGGCCCGCGCCAAGCCGCTGCACACCGCCTCCTGGAAGGCCGGCGACACCGGCAGCCTGCTCGAAGTGCCCGAGTACATGGACCTGGCCGGCCCGTGGAAGAACGGCGTCGAGCCGCAAGCCAAGAAATCGGCCCAAAGCAACGGCTAAGGACGCAATGGGTCAGCATCCCACCGGGTGCCATGCTCACGTTTAAGTGATCAGGAACGTAAGCCGGGTGCCATGCTCACGTCCGCGTGAGCATGTGCCGTGATTAACCTCAGCGCCCCTCGTGGTTCTCGAACGAATCGCGAGGGGCTTTTTTCTTGGCAGGTCGCCCGGCTCGCGAATTACTCGCCCATTCTGGACACTGACCGCGCCGCAGGCGATACTCCAAGGGAGTCCAGCGAGCCGCGCCAAGTAACCGCCTCGCAAATCGAGCTGAATTCGGGCAACTTTTTTTCGCACTCCGCGCCACTATGTCAAAAAGTGCTCACGAGCCGGTGGTTGGCATCGACCTCGGCACGACATTCTCCGTCGTCGCCTATCAAGACCCGCAAGGGCGACCCGCGACGATCCTCAATGCCGAAGGGGACATGACCACCCCCAGCGTCGTGTTTCTCGATAAAGACGAAGCGGTCGTCGGCAAAGACGCGGTCAAGGCGGCCGAGTTCGAGCCCGAGCGACTCGCCGCCTATCCCAAACGCGACATGGGTCAGCAGTACTTTCACCTGCCGGTCCGCAATCAACTGCTGCGACCCGAGGTGCTCCAAGCACTGATCCTCCGCAAACTCAAGCACGACACCGAACAAAAGCTCGGCCCGCTGCGCAAAGCGGTGATCACCGTCCCCGCCTACTTCAACGAGCCGCGCCGCAAAGCGACCCAAGACGCCGGACGCATGGCCGGTTGGGACGTGATCGACATCATCAACGAGCCCACCGCCGCCGCGATCGCCTACGGCGTGCATGCCGGCTTCCTCTCGCCGACCGCCGTCAACGAAACCCCCGAGACCATCTTGGTCTACGATCTCGGCGGCGGCACGTTCGACGTCACGCTGATGCGCGTCGAGATCAACTCATTTGCCACGCTTGCCACCGCCGGCGACGTCGAACTCGGCGGCATCGATTGGGACAACCGGCTCGTCGACCACATCGCCGAGTTGTTCGAGAAAGAGCACGGCGTCGACCCACGCAAAGATCACGGCACGCTGCACCGTCTGCGCCGCGAGGCCGAAGAGGTGAAACGGTCCCTCTCGTCGCGGCATGAGGTCACGTTCGCCTTTTCGCACGAAGGGCACAAGCTACGCACGACCATCACCCGCGAGCAGTTTGAAAACCTCACCGGCGACTTGGTCGACCGCACCTTGATGACCATTCGCAAATTGCTCCGCGAAGCCAAGGCCGAGTACAAAGACCTGACCCGGCTCCTGATGGTCGGCGGCTCGACCCGCATGCCGATGATCAAGCAAATGCTCGAGCGCGAGACGGGGCTGCTCATCGATCAATCGCTGTCGGTCGACGAGGCGGTGGCGCACGGGGCGGCGATCTACGCCCACTTGCTCACGCATCAAGACACGTCCGAGGCCGCGCCGTTTCGGGTCGTGAACGTCAACTCGCACACGCTCGGCGTGCTGGGCATCGATCCCGTGACCAAGTCGCGGCGCCGCAAGGTGATGATACCCCGCAACACGTCGCTCCCCGCCAAGCACACGCAGCGGTTCGGCACGGCCGAGCAAGGGCAGCGAAGCGTGGCGGTCGTGGTGGTCGAAGGGGGCGACGATAGCGGCAACGACGCCACCCTGATCGGCAAATGCCTGCTCGAGGATTTGGGAGCCGATCTGCCGCCGCGCTCGCCGGTCGACGTGACGTTCCACTACGGCGAGGACGGCCGGCTCGACATCCATGCCGCAATGCCCACCATCGGCAAAGAAGCCTCGCTGACGATCGATCGCACCAGCGGCATGTCGGAAGAGTTGCTCACGAAATGGACCGCCTGCGTCGAGCAAGGCTTGGCCGACGCGCTCGCCTTGCCCGAGGACGTCTCGTTGCCGCCGCTCGAGTCTCGGCCAGGCAAAGGGGTCGCGCTCCCCGATCGAGACGAAGCTGCCGCTCCGGCCCCCTCACCCAAGCCGGCCGCCAGCCCCTCCGCTCCGCCACCCCCGAGCTCCACTGCTCCTCAGCCTCCTGCCGAGCCCAAACCAGCCGAAGAGAAGCCTGCCGAGAAGTCACGTGCCTACGGCGCGCCACCTCCTTCTCCTTCACCCCCCAGCTCCTCCGCTCCTCCACCCGCATCCGCCCCCAAACCCGCCGCGCCCGCTAAGCAGCCCGCGTCCCCTGCGAGAGCACCGGCACCGGCCGCCGCCGAGAAAAAGCCCGCCGAGCCAAAGATTGGCGAGCCGCCGGACGAGAGTGAAGCGGCCGAAGCAGGTGGCGAGGAAGAGACGGTTGTCGTGGTGAACAAGCGTCGCAAGAAGAAAAAGCCCGTCGAAGGCGAAGCCCCCGCCGAGCCGCCGAAGAAGAAGGGCTGGAAGTTCTGGTAGCGCGCTCGGGGGTCAGGTGTAATCGCCTCAACCCTTCTCGTTATTATGTCATGTTGATTCAGAGGCAGTAAACAGTAGCGCGATACGACGATGATTCAAACATCAGAAATCAAATCGTTTGAATGTTTAGTACAGGCTCGCAATCTAATTGTCGGGGGCATGACGGGTCCACAGCGATGGTGGCGAGGGCATGGAAATGTGGATTGGAAGCTTCAACCGGTTTTGTATCGTGACCCACGATACTCAAAAAAAGAGGACTGGTTCATCGAGCAATTCAAGACGCACGCCCCGGTGCGAATGGGGCATGCATGTCCTGATCCCAAGGACATCGGTGGTTGGTTGTCGTTGATGAGGCATTTTGGTATTCCAGTTAGACTTTTGGATTGGAGTTTATCTCCTTTCACAGCTCTCTATTTTGCAGTGGCCGATACATCCGAGGCTGCAAATAATAAGGATGCCGCGCTCTGGGCGATTAACCCTACTGGGTTAAACTATGTAGAGCAGCAGTGCTCATGGGTAGCTTTTGCCGAAGAGAATCAGCCTCAACAAGCAATGCCTGCCAATATCGATACATCCTCGGAATATTCGAAACTTCGAGCGGATAATGATGAAATTAAAGCGAGCGTATCTGCGTTTCGCATTCCCGATAAGTCGTTGCGCGCGATTGCACAAGCTTCAGCGTATACGTATCACGCCAATAATTCACCAATTGAAGAATTACAAAATAGCGGTGACTATCTTCGTAAGTTCATTATTCCTGCAAGCAAGAAAGAGGAGCTTAAGCGGGAATTGGAAGCGATAGGGGTAGATGCGATTCGTTTATCACCAGATGTTGAATCACTAGTGAAATACATCTTGAATAGCGTTACGTAAATAAGCACTTTTACGCGCGACTCAAGGAAATTACGGCACGGTACTAACGCGACGCCTTATACCGCCGGCGACTCGCCGGGGGTAATCTCGAAAACAACGACTGAGGTTCACATGCCACGCATCGCTCTCGTCATCGGTTTACTCCTCTCGTTCATCGCCACGCCGCTCGCGGCCGAAGCACCGCTCGCGTGGCCGCCGGCACTCAAAGGAGCGGTGCACGGCACGGTCTCACTGAGCAGTCCGCAACTGCTCGAGATCCCCGAGATCATTCGGGCCGAGATGGCTAAAGAGGACTCCGCGCCGTTCGATGTGGCCCGTACCGCGCCGCGCGTCGAACTGGCCCTGCACGATCAGCTCGGGCCCAACGCGGCCGAGCGGCGATTGTGGTCCAGTTGGGGCGATATCTGCGTGGCCCGTGATGGCCGCGTCTACTGCGCCATCGGCGATCATGGCAACGACGTCGGCGGCGATGCACGCTGCTTCATCTATCGCTGGGACCCACAGACGAAACGACTGGAACAGATCGTCGACATGAATCAGGTCGTACCGCCACAGCCGGGCCAGCCCGCCTGGAGCAAGGTACACGCCAAGATCGACGAGGGGCCCGACGGCAACATCTACTTCAGTTGCACTCTCAACGACGGCAACCGCGCCAAGCTCCCCAGCCACGGCTTCAACGATAAGCTGCCGGGCGGACAGCTCTATCAGTTCAACCCGACGACCGGCCGCACAACCGTGTTCGCCAATTTGCCCCCGCGCCGTTGCACCGCCACGTCGCTCGTCGATACGGAGCGAGGCATCTGGTGGTGCAACCTCGAGGCGGGCGAAGGAAACGCCCTGTTCGCGCTCGATCTGAAAACCAAACAAGTCGTGTATCAAGGCAAGGACGGCTCGGTCGGCTTCAATCGCAGCTTCGGCCTGCTCCGTGACGGCTCGATTCTCTTCAATGGCGACGCCGGCGTGCTCCAGCGGCTCAACGCGCAACACAAAATCGTCCCCACCGCCTCGACCGTCCCCGGCTCCAATGGCATGCGAGCTGTCAGCGCCGAGACACGCGACCATCGTGTCTACGGCACCACGTACAAGACCAATCAGTTGTTCGAGTACGCCGTCGATCGGGACGAACTCAAGCTGCTCGGCCCGACGTTCCTGACCGGCTCGTACACGACCCTCACGCTCCTGTCGAGTGACGAAAAGTACGTGTATTATCTGCCTGGCTCGCATGGCGGGGCGTTCAAACATGGCACACCGATCGTGCAATTCAACCGCCAGACACAGCGCCGCAAGGTGCTCGCGTTTCTCGCTCCGGTTTGCGAGCGCGAGTTCGGCTACGTCCCCGCCGGAACGTATGGGGCCAAGCTCAGTGCCGATGGGAGCACGCTGTACGTGAACTTCAACGGCCACCCGGTCGAGTCGCTGCGACCCAAGAAGCTCACTCCCAACGGCTTCGGCCTCTGCTCGTTTGCCGCGATCCACATTCCAGCGAGTGAACGGGAGTAGCCGCGCGGGCACAACGCGAAGCGAAGACCGAGATCAATCCGAACTCTCGGCCGCTGAGCCGTAACCGCCGCCGCCGGGGGTTTCGATCATCAGCACGTCGCCGGCTTCGGCGTGAAACTGGACCTGGCCGCTCAAGACCTCGTAGCGACCGTCGGCGCGAATGAGCGTGTTGCGTCCCAGCGCGCCATGGCCGCCGCCGTGCAATCCGTAGGGCGCGTACGGTCCGCGCCGTTGATGGAGCAGCGACACCTCCAGCGGCCGCAAGAACTCGAGCCGCCGCACAATACCATGCCCTCCTCGATGCAGCCCCGCGCCACCTGAGCCACGCCGGATCGAAAACTCGCGCACTCGCACGGGGTAGCGCAGCTCGATCACCTCGGGGTCGGTGAGCCGGGTGTTGGTCATGTGCGTGTGGACCGCGTCGCAACCATCGGCCAAGGCCGTCGCGCCCGCGCCACCGCAGATGGTCTCGTAGTAACCGAACGTCGCGTCGCCAAACAGCGTGTTGTTCATCGTGCCCTGCGAGGCCGCGGCCAGATCGAGCGCCCCCAGCAGCACGTCGACCACGCGCTGCGAGGTCTCGACGTTCCCTCCCACGACCGCCGCGCTCGTCTCGGGGGACTCGCCCTCGGGCGGATTCAGTAGGCCCGGCGGCACGAGGAGCGCCACCGGCGCGAGCACCCCTTGATTCAAAGGGATGTCTTCGTCGATGAGCGCGCGCAGGCAGTACATCACCGCGGCGGCAACGATCGCCGTGTTGGCATTCAGGTTGCCTCGCGACACGCCGCTCGTCCCCGTGAAGTCGATCGTGATCCGGTCGTCGGCGATGGTCACTGCGACCGTGATCAGCGAGCCATCGTCGAGATGGTCGCTGAACTCACGTCGACCCGGGGCAAGTCGACGGAGCGCGGCGCGCATCTTCCGCTCGGCGGCGTCCTGAATGTGCCGCATGTAGGCCTGCACGACAGCCAGCGTGTAACGCTCGACAAGTCGTTGCAGGTCGCGAGCCCCCTGATGATTGGCGGCCACCTGCGCGGCGATGTCGGCCAGATTGTCGTTCACGTTCCGCGACGGATACGCCCCCGAGCCGAGCAGTTGCCGCAGCGCATCTTCGCGCGACACGCCAGCGTCGACGAGCTTGAAATTGCGGATCAGCACCCCTTCCTCGGCCAAGGTCTTCGAGAACGGGGGCATCGAGCCCGGCCGAATGCCGCCGATCTCGGCATGATGCGCGCGGCTCGCGGTGAAAAAGAGCAACTGACCGCTCGCGCTCTCGTGCACCGGAGTCACGACCGTCACGTCAGGCAAGTGCGAACCGCCCCGGTACGGGTCGTTGGTCACAAAGACGTCGTGCTCGTTGATCCGCGCGTTGTCGCGGAGGATTCGCTTCACGGTCTCGCTCATCGCGCCAAGATGCACGGGGATATGCGGCGCGTTGACGACCAAATCGCCCCGGGGCGTAAAAATGGCGCAGCTAAAGTCGAGCCGCTCCTTGACATTTACACTGCTGCTCGTGTTGCGCAGCGTGATGCCCATCTGCTCGGCAATGCCCGCGAACTGATTGTTGAAGATTTCCAACATGACCGGGTCGCACTCGGTGGACAGCGTGGCGTGCGTGGGCCGCCCCCCGTCGACGAGCAACAACTCATGTCGCGCGAGCACCTCGGCGGTCCAGCCGGGGTCGACGAGCGTTGTCGAGTTATCCTCCGCAATGATCGCCGGTCCGCGCAGCGTGTCGCCTGGCCGCAGTTCGTCTCGCTGATAAATCGACGCGACGCAACGCTGACCATCGAACGTCGCGCTCACACTCTCGGCACTCTCGACCGCGCGGCGCTCGAGGGCCTCGGCCCTCGGGGTCACGTCGATCATGTGGCCGATCACCTCGACGCGAGCAGCGACAATCTCAAGTGGCCGGGCTCGATGCACGTAGCCGTAGAGTTTCTCGTGTTCGGCCTCGTAGGCCCGTTGCCAGTCGCCATCGGCGGGCTCGACAATCGTGAGGAAGGCATCCAGTCCCCGATAGCGCAGGTCGAGATGATGGCGGACCTCGATCCGGTCGTCGCTCACCCCTTCGGAGCGGACTTCGGATGCCTCTTCGATCGATAATTGGTTGAACGTCGCGGACAATTCATCGACCGCCGCGCGTGAGTAGGGGCGATACACGCCCACCACGCGATGCCGGACCACGTCGGCCAACCCGATGCCGTAGGCGCTGAGCAACCCGGCGTCGGGATGCACGAGCACCTGTCGCATGCCCAGCTCGCGGGCCACGGCGCAGGCGTGTTGCGGACCGGCCCCGCCGAACGCGACGAGCACATAGTCGCGTGGGTCGCAACCCTTGGCCACCGAGATCGACTGGATGGCCTTGACCATGTTCGAGTTGGCCACGCGCAAGAAGCCATCGCACAGTTCATCGAGCGCGTAACGTTTACCGGTCGCAGCGACGATTTGCTCGACGAGGTCATGCAGTCGCCGCTCGACTGCGGCGCGATTGAGTGGGAAGGGGAAATGCTCAGGCAGAATTTTGCCCAAATAAAAGTTAATGTCGGTGACGGCCAACGGTCCACCGCGACCGTAGCAAGCCGGACCGGGGTCGGCCCCCGCGCTATCGGGTCCCACGACCAGCTTGACCCCGTCGAAGGCGCAGATCGACCCGCCGCCGGCCGCCACGGTGTGGATGGCCATCATCGGGGCGACGACCCGCACGCCGGCCTTTTCGGTTTCGTACTCGAGTTCGTAGCGGCCATCGAACCGCGCGACATCGGTGCTCGTGCCCCCCATGTCGAAGCCGATCGTACGGTTGAACCCGGCCGCTTGAGCCACGCGCGAGAAGCCGACCACGCCGCCAGCCGGTCCGCTCAGGATGCTGTCCTTGCCGACAAATTGATCGGCCGCGACCAACCCGCCGGCACTGGTCATCACGCGGATATCGCTTTTGGGGAGCGCCGCGCGCAGCGACTCGACGTAGCTGCGCAAGATCGGATTGAGATAGGCGTCCATCGTGGTCGTGTCGCCGCGCGAGACGATCTTGACCAGCGGCGCGACTCGATGGCTCACGCTGACCTCGCGGAAGCCGACCTCGCGGGCCAAGCGTTCCACGAGCAACTCATGGTGCGGCTGGGCGTAACTGTGCAGCAAGCAAATGGCCAGCGACTCGATGCCGTCGCGCAGCAGGCCAGCAAGCTGTTCGCGAATCAGCGACTCGTCGGGCGTGACGAGCACCGTGCCGTCGAGCGCGAGCCGCTCGTCGATCTCGACCACCGCGCTGAACAGCGGCGCGGGTTTGCGGATGTTCAGCTCAAAAAGCTTCGGTCGGTTTTGATATCCGATCAGCAAGATGTCAGCAAAGCCGCGTGTCGTGACGAATGCGGTCCGCGCCCCGCGTCGAGTGAGCAGCGCGTTGGTGCCCCGCGTGGTGCCAATGCGCAGCATGACACTCGGGATGGGTTGATCGAGTGGTCGATTCAGAAAACGTCGGATGGCGACGATTGGCGCGGGCTCGCCGCTGGACAGCTCGTAGATTTGTCCCGGCAGCGGTTCGCATGACAACGGTGGATCGAGTCTGACGCAGCCCTCCAACGGGCCACCGCGCACGATCGTCGATTGGGCCACGACGGCGCCCTGCTGATCGAGCAACGACACCGTGTAAGCGGCAAGCAGTTGCTCCGATTCGCCGCGGCGAGCTTCGTCGAAGATTTGCGAGCGCGTCGAGTTTGCGCCGACTTGCCCTTTGATGACGCCGGAACTCAGCACCTTATAGCGCGCGATCGTACCATCAGGTTGTTTATGAAAGCAGTCGGTGAACGTGCCGCCGACGTCGATCCAGAATTCGTCCATAGTCAAATATTGCAGGTGTGATCAATCGCCCAATCCAGGCGTTGATTCTAACGAGCAATGGACGCGATGACAGCCACGGCACCCAAACCGGCAGCTCTGCCGCCGTAAACGAGACTCGCGAACTCCAGCGGCAGAGCCGCCGGCTTGGGTGAGAACGATTCCGTCACGCGGCGGCGCTGAAGTCGCTGAGCAGCCGCCAGAAAACCTCGCGGGTCAAGTGGGCGGCAATTTGCTCGCGGGGCTGGCCGGGGTCACGCGCGAACCGGCAGAGGCTCAGGTAGCCCCCTTTACGCACGAGCAACTCGTAGTACGTCGTGCGATTGTCGACTTGGCTCGGCGGCACGCTCCGCATCTGCACGACACACTGGTCGGGGTCGACCTCGATCGGGCGAATGGCTTCGAGCAAGTACGTGAGCCGGGCCGACAATTGCTCGGCCACCTTTTTTAAGGCCGTGATATCGGCCGTGGACAGTTGGTCGCTATGCAACTCGAATCGGGTAAACGAGCAGCCCAGCGAGTCGAGGGCGCTGAGGTCGCACTCAAACTGCTGACTCGACGTGGCCGCAGAGAGTCGTTGCGGCGACGACGAGGGGCACGCCAGGGTGGCCAATACGGCCTGAGTATGTTGAACAAGAGACATAAGAAGTAATCGGTCGTTTAACTTTGCTTGAATTCGTGGCCATCGTAGCTGAGTGTGCTCGGCTTCTCTTCGAGGATGGTCTCGATATGCACCGGACGAGCCCACAGGCGGTACAGGTTACTGAGCGTGTCGCGGGCATAGCCGGTCTGGAGCTCGTTGCCGGTGTAGTCGTGTTCCAAGAATAGCTCGCCACGGTTTTTGTAGTTGCCGTCGCGGACCCGAATGATGGGCTGGCCACGATTGGTGAGATTGAACAGCAGCCGTTCCTTGATCTTGGGAAACTCGCGGCTTTCGATTTCGTAGGCGTCGCTGCCCGGGTTGTAGCCGAAGCTGAAGAGCTTCTGCTCGCGACAGAAGTCGAGCGTGAGAAACGAGTCGATAAAGGTCAGATCGTTGTGAACACGACGGACCTCGAAGATTTTTTGCCTTCCGAGTCCAGAGTGGGTGTCCCAATGTTTTTTCTCGGCCAGGTCGTCGCACTCGTCGTAGGCTTTGCCGAATCGGCCGCGATTCCAACGGTCCTCGATATCGCGGTACAGTTCGATGCCCAGCTTGTAGGGGTTGAGCCGGTTGGGCGCGCTGGCCATCGTGCCTGAGTGATGATCGCAGTAGCACACGAGATCGGCACCGCTGAGCCCCTGCCGGGTCATGATCGTGCTGTGCCAATAGCTGGCCCAACCTTCGTTCATGATCTTGGTTTGTCCCTGCGGTGCAAAGTAATACGCCTCGTCGCGAATGATCGAGAGCACGTCAAGTTGCCAGGGGCGCAGCGGAGCGTGTTCGAGCACAAATTGCATGACGTCGCGTTGCGGCTGTTCGGGGAAATGAGCCACCTTGGCTTTTTCATCGCGCAGTCGTTGCTCTTCGGCGGCGATGGCCGCGGGCGGATTGATGTACGAATCGAGATAGTCCTTCGAGCGAAAGCGGCCCGGCGGCAACGGTTCATCCTCGGCCTCGCTCGGATCGGAGAAGTCGTACTTGCCGTGGGACGTGTCGTCGTGGCGCTTGATATGCACCGAATGCACGTCGATCAGGTCTTCGATGCTCAGGCAGGCGTCGATAAAGTTCTCGACCTCCTCGACCCCAAAACGATCCATATACCGGCGGACACGATGGCCGTGGTTGGCCATGGTGTCCATCATCTTGCGATCGGTATGGGCAAACCAGGCGTTGTTTTTGAAGAAGTCGCAATGACCGTAGACGTGTGCCATCACGAGCTTCTGGTCGGTCATCGAGTTGCTGTTCATCAAATAGGCGTAGCACGGATTGTTGTTGATCACGAGCTCGTAGATCTTTTGCAGTCCGTAGACGTAGCCCTTGCTGAGCTGTTCGTACTCCATGCCGAACCGCCAGTGAGGGTAGCGAGTCGGAAATCCGCCGTAGGCCGCGACGGCGTTGAGCTGGTCGCAGTCGACGAGTTCAAAGATCGTGGGGAAGAAATCCAAGCCGTAGTTGCGTGCGTGCTGCTCCATCTGGCGTTGGATTTCGACCATTTCGCTGGGGAGCGTGTGCAGTTGGCCCATCGCCATAGGTCACCGTCCCTTGCCCAAGAAGGCCTTGATCGACTCGAAAATCCCTTCGCGATCGCGAATTTCGGACAGCACGAGCTGCTCGAAGTCGTTGCCCAGCTTTTCGCGCAATGTGCGGAGAAACTCGCCGCTGCCGTAAGGGCTGTCGACCTGCCCGTAGCAGAAGAGGTTGACGGCTGGGAGCAGTTTTTCTCGCAAGAGCTGCAAGCTGGTCTGATTGTCTTCGCCCCAATTGTCGCCGTCGGAGAATTGAAAGACGTAGATATTCCACTCGGAGGTTGGGAACTGCGCGTCGAGCAGCGCTTGGCAGCATTGGTAGGCGCTTGAGATGCGCGTGCCGCCGCTCTCGCGGGTGTGATAAAAGGTGTCTTCGTCGACGACCTTGGCTGCCGCGTCGTGGATGATGTAGCGCACCTCAAGGCCACGGTACTGGCTCTTGAGCCAAGTGTCGATCCAGAACGCTTCGGTGCGGACGATCTGCTTTTGCTCGTCGGTCATCGAGCCAGAGACGTCCATCAGATAGACGATGACGGCGTTGGCCTCGGGGTTGGGCGTGGTGGTCCAGGCCCGATAGCGCTTGTCATCGCGGATCGGGATCACCTTGGGCTCGCTGGGATTGTAGTGGCCCGACGAAATTTGCCGCCGCAGCGATTGGATATAAGTGCGTTTGAAATGCCGGAGCGACTCGGGGCCGGTTTTGCGAATGCTGGTGTAGCGGAACTTTTCGTCTTCGAGGTTCTTTTTTCCCTTGGGCTCGATGCGGGGCAATTGCAACTCATCGCCGAGGATGTTCGCGAGTTCTTCGAGCGAGACGTCGACTTCGAGCACATGACCGGCGGGGTCGCTGCCGGCTTGGCCTTGGCCTTGCTCGCCGTCACCCGGGGCCACTTGGCTCCCTTCCTCGCCATCCCCCTTGCCGACGCCGCCTGCTCCGTTCTTGCCATAGCGGAAGTGGGGCACGTCGAGCTGCGGGATCGGGATGCTTACCAGGTCTTTGCCCTGGCGGCCGATCATCTCGCCGTGCGAAATATATTTGCGCAGGTTCTCGCGGATCTTGCCTTGCACGATCTGGCGGAAGCGGCGTTGGTCGTGTTCGATACGCATAGCGAGAAGTGCTAAGTGATAAGTGCTAAGTGCGAAATGGTCGGTGATTTTCCGATATTTATCACTTATCACTTATCATTTATCACTTTTGACTCCTTAGTTTTTCTTGGCGTCGCCCCGGGCAAAAATGCTGGCGACAAACGTCAGCACGTCGGTGGCGCTCTCTTCGTTGTATCCGTAGTCGCGAATCAATCGGCTCTTCACGACGTCGATCTTGGCCTGCGTGTCAGTGTCGACCACGTTGCTGACCAGGCTGGTGAGCTTGATCGTGTCCTTTTGATCCTCGAAGAGTTTCAGTTCGAGCGCGCGATACAGCCGCTCGTTGCTGCGGTAGTCGAACGACTTGCCGTCGATGAGCAACGCGCCGATGTAGTTCATGATCTCGCGACGGAAGTCGTCCTTGCGGCTGTCGGGGATGTCGATCTTGGTCTCGATCGATCGCATCAACCGCTCGTCGGGCTCCTCGTACTGACCGGTGAACTTGTTCTTGACCTTCTCGCGCTGGGTGTAGGCCTTGACGCTGTCGATGTAGTTGCCGCAGAGCCGCTTGAGCGCGTCGTCGTCGGCCGCGATGGCCCGTTGCACCTCGTTCTTGACAATGTTCTCGTACTCTTCCTTGACCACGCCGAGTAGTTCGCGGTAATGGGCGCGGGTCTCGTCGTGAGTGATCAGGCTGTGGTGCTTCAGGCCCGCCTCGAGCTCGTTGAGCACCATGAACGGGTTGATGCTGGTGCTGTCGGGATGAGAGACCAGGGCGTTGCTGATTTTGTCTTGCACGTAACGCGGCGAGATGCCGATGAGCCCCTCGTTGGTGATCTGCTCGCGCAGCTCCTTGACGTTGTCGTCGGTGAACCCTGGCAGTGTCTTGCCGTTGTACAGTTTGAGCTTCTGCATCAGCGACAGGCTGGCGTTCTTGGGGGGCTCGAGCCGCGAGAGGACGGCCCACATCGCGGCCATCTCGATCGTGTGCGGGGCAATGTGCTTGCCCTTCACCTTGTGGGCGTTGTAGTCCTTCTCGTAGATCTTGATCTCCTCGGCCAGCGTCGTGACATACGGAATGTCGATCTTGACCGTCCGATCGCGGAGCGCCTCCATGAACTCGTTGTTCTGCAAGCGGCGATACTCGGGCTCGTTCGTGTGCCCGATGATGACCTCGTCGATGTCGGTCTGCGCGAACTTTTTCGGCTTGACCTTGTGCTCCTGGCTGGCGCCGAGCAAGTAGTTGGCCTCGGCTACCAAGGCGGGCGTGCGGA
>CAZZBK010000004.1:0-5355 GCA_964652155.1 uncultured Planctomycetaceae bacterium
ACAACCCGTTACAACCCGTTGCCGGGGACTACCCAGGGAGGGGTGAAACAGCCTGGCGTAACCAAATCGCCGTGGACGACAATTATGAACGTCGTGATTCATATTGCTCGACCCCCTCAGCCGAGTTAGGCTGATAGCATGCCTGCCTGGGTGATTGCCCTGCCCGATTTCCTGCCTGCCGCCGTGCGATGAGGTTTGCCGATGTTCTCTGTCACCGATCCGCGCCCCACGCGTGATTGCCAAGGCTATTCGCGACGCGACTTTTTGCGTGTCGGGTCGCTCGGGCTGGGTGGCCTGAGCCTGGCGGGGCTGCTCGAACAACACGCCCTGGGGGCGAATCCCGATTACCTGCGCGGCAAGTCGGTCGTGCTGCTGTTCATGCAAGGGGGCGCGCCGCATATCGAGTTCTTCGACCCCAAGATGAGCGCCCCGCGCGAGATTCGCAGCACCACGGGGGAGGTACAGACCAAGACGCCGGGCATCACCTTCGGCGGCACCTTCCCAAAATTGGCTGCCATGACCGATCGCTTCTCGATCGTGCGCAGCTATGGCAGTGGCAACGCCGGGCACACCTACGGCGAGGTGCTAAGCGGCCGCAACGGCGCGACCGGCGCCACGATGAGCTCGATCTACTCGCGGATCCGCGGCACGAACCATCCGCGGACCGGGTTGCCGACCAACATGCTCGTGTTGCCCGAGGCGGTCAAGGACGGCCTCAAGCTCGACAACAATTTCGAGACCGGCGCGTTGCCGACGCTCACGCAGAGCGGCACGCTCGGCGCGACGTATCAGGCCTTTAACCCCAGCGGCGGCGGCCAACTCAAGAACGACATGCAGCTGCGCGTCTCGCCCGACAAGCTCGCCGATCGCCGGTCGCTGCTGTACGCGCTCGATCAACTGCGGCGCCGCACCGACATGTCGCGCTCGTTCGAGAGCCTCAACACCTACCAACAGCAGGCGCTCGATATTATCACGCGCGGCGTGGCCGAGGCATTCGACCTAAGCCAGGAAGACCCACGCACGCTGGAGAAGTATGACACGAGCAGCTTGTTCGACATGCGCGAGTTGACTCGTTGGTACGACATGCGACGGGCCAGCAACCAACTGGGCCGGCAGATGCTGCTCGCCCGGCGGCTGGTCGAGGCCGGCTGCGGTTTTGTCACCGTCAGCGATTGCGGCTGGGACTATCATGCCAACGGCAACAGTCCCAAGTACATGGCCGGCATCCACTCGATGGGCCATCAAGTCGATCACGCCGTGAGCGCGTTCATCAACGACCTGCACGAGCGCGGGCTGAGCGACAAGGTGCTGCTCGTCGTCACCAGCGAGATGGGCCGCACGCCGCGGATCAACAACAACGGCGGACGCGATCATTACGGCGAACTCACGTCGCTGCTCTTGGCCGGCGGCGGACTCAAGATGGGGCACGTCATCGGCCAGAGCGACGCTCAGGCAGCCCGGCCGACCACCGAGCCCTATCGGCCTGAAAATCTTGTGGCGACGGTCATGAACACGCTGTTCGACGTCACGCAATTGCGGCTCGATCAGTCGTTGCCACGCGACGTGGTCAAGCTGGTCGAGGTCGGGCAGCCGATCGGCGCTTTGATCTAAGTGCATCGACCGTGCGTCATGCTTCCGCAAGCTGTCGAGTCGGCGGCAGAGCCGCCGGCTTGGGGATCATCATTTTGGATGCACGCCGTGGTCGGCGGCAGTATCATGGTCCTCGCCGTCTGAATGACCGTTCAACTGCGAGGATTCGCATCCATGGGTCGCTCTCGTTTAATCGTATGTTGTGCGCTCATCACGTTACTCGCCCAGCACGCTGACTTGGCCGCACAAGAAGGCCTGCGGCACATCGACCCTGCCGATGGCATGTCGCAAGCGGTCGTCGTCACGGGCCAACCACTCGTGCATACGCGGCAACTGGTCGACCCGAAAGCGGCTGAGCACTCGCTGGATGCCGCGCAGCAGATCGCCGCGGCATTCGCACAATTGCAAAGTGTGCTCAAGGCCCATGATTCGTCACTCGATCAACTCGTGCGATTAAACGTCTACGTGAAGACCGATGCCGTTGCCGATCAGCTACGGCAGACACTCGCGCAGCACGTGGGACAAGGTCGCCCGGCAGTTACGTTCGTGCGCGGCGAGTTGGCCCAGCCCGAGCAACTCGTGGCGCTCGATGGTATCGCGGCTGGCCAGCAACGTACAACAGCTTGGCAACCGCCGCAGATCGACCGTGACGCAACGGTGATGTATCAGGGTCGGGTCATGTACATTGCCGGCCAAGCCGAGAAGGCCGACACGCTGCGTGCCGCGACTCGATTGACGATGGAAGGTTTGCGGAAGACGCTCGCCCTGTACGGCGGCACGCTCGAGCACGCCGTGCATGTGAAGTCGTTCATGTTGCCCATTGCCGAGCAGGCCGACGTGGACGACGAGGTCGTGAAGTTCTTTGGCTCGCACAAGGCCGCGCCGCAATCGTTCGTCGAGTGGAGTTCCAATCTGCCGATCGAAATTGAGTTGATCGCCTCGCTGCCGCCGCTCTCGGGTCCCGTGGTTGAGTACTTGACACCGCCGGGCGTAACGGCCTCGGGGGTGTTTAGTCGCGTGGCGATTATCAACAGCCCGACGGTGATATACACGGCTGGCTTGACCAGCCGCGCGTCGGGCAGTGGCGAGGCGCAGGTCCGTGGCGTGTTTGCCCAGTTGCAGGCGTTGACCGCCGCGACGCAGAGCGATTTGAAGCACTTGGCCAAGGCGACGTACTATGTGGCCGACAACGACGTGAGCACGATGCTTAACAAGATTCGGCCCGAGTATTACGATCCCGCCCGGCCCCCATCGGCGAGCAAGGCGCTCGTCGGCGGCGTGGGTCGCGCAGGCCGCACGCTGACGATCGACATGATCGCCGTGCCGAAATGAATCGCGCGCGCTGAGTTGAGAGGATCCGAGGCTCTACATCTTCCACGCATCGTGCAGGAAGCGACAAGGTGGCTGGCGTTATGCGCAGCATAACCCGGCACTCCGTGGCGATCTCACACTTCACTCGCCGGGTTTTGCTGACGCAAAACGCCAGCCACCCAGAATCGTGACACCCACACGTGGAAAGCGACGCTACTTCTTCCAGGCGTCACGCAGGAAGCGGACCCAGTTGCCGTGCATGACCTGTGGAATGTCGTCGGACTTGTAACCACGCGCCTTGAGCATCTCGGGCAGCCGGTTCAGATCGGCAATCGTGTCAATGTCGCCGGGACTCTGCTCGAGCCCGTAGCCGCCATCGAGGTCGGTGCCGACGCCGATGTGCTTGGCGTTGCCCGCAAGCTGACAGATATGGTCCCAGTGGTCGAGCAGGTGCGAGAGCTTGACCCCCGAGTCTTGTGGAGTGGTTTTACCGCGAATCCAGCCCTTGACCATCATCCAGGCATCGAGCGCGCCGCCGAGCACCGCGCCACGCGCGATCAGGGCCTTGATCTGATCGTCGCTGAACTGCCGTTGATCGGGGACCAACGAGCGACAATTCGAGTGGCTCGCCCAGACGGGGCCGTGGAACAACTCGAGCGCTTCCCAAAACGCTTCGTCGCTCAGATGCGTGGCGTCGAGGATCATGCCGAGCCGATCCATCTCTTGGACCAACTCGCGGCCGATGGACGTGAGCGGGCCAGGCAGGTGCGTGCCAGGCGAGTAGCGGCCGTGACCGTAATGGGCGGGACCCAACGCTCGCAGGCCTTGGGCGTAGGCCCGCTCCAGGTGCTTGGGCGTGAGGATCGAGTCGGCCCCTTCGAGGCTCAGAATGTACGCGACGGGCGTGTTGGCCGGTGGTGTGCCGTTCCACAGCGCGACGTATTTGTCGAGCTGCTCGACGGTCGTGATCTGCGCCATCTCGCCCGCCTCTTCCATCGCCCGATACCACGAGAGCTGACCCTGTGTTTGGGCCCAGGCGATCTCGGGAGCGTGCCAGCCGGGGAGCGGGTTGCCGGGGCCCACATAGCGGCCGATGAGCGTGGCGACGCAGACACCAATCTTGCCGCGACGCATGTCGGGCAGCGCGACCGTCCCCTTGGCGCGGTCGACCTTGTCGGTACGGCCCCGTTCGCGCTCGCGAATCTCGTGGACCGTTTTGGTCAGATCGCGATTCCATTCCAGGGCGTTCATACTGAGGTCGAGATGGCAGTCGAAGATGAGCATGGTGATGGAGGGGTGTGGGGTGAGGAAGACTGGAGACTGGAGACTGGAGTGAGACGGAGTTTTTCGTTAGCCGCGATGCAATAGCGGAGCGCGGAAGTCGGATCAGGGGCAACGACTTTAGGGGCTCGTCAGATACGAAAGCGGGAACGTGACCAACGTCAGATACTTGTAGTTGTCGCGCTCGTAAAGCAATCCGACACGACCGTCGCGCAACACCGTTAAGCAGCAATACGCCGCCGAGCCGCCGTCGATCAACTTACTGGCGCTCCAGGTGCGTCCTTCGTCGGTGCTGAGCCGGACGGTCATCTGTTTACGTTTGCTGGGATGGGCCGGGTTGGCAAACAGCAGCCGGCTGGCATGGTCCGCGTTGAGCCACGAGTAACGGATCAGGCTCGCTTGGCAGGTCGGCTCGGTCAAGGCGGCGTCGAACGTCGGCGCGCTCCAAGTCAATCCGTCGTCGCGACTGCGACTGACGACACGCTGCCCGACCAGATCGGGTCGTTTACCGCTGCGCCCCCAGTGGTTGCGCATGTTGATGAGCAGTTCCGAGCCACCACCGCTCACGAGAGTTTCGACCAGTTGGCACTCGTTGGTGTGCTCGCCGACGATGCCGCCGACGTGCCAAGTCGCGCCGCGGTCGTCACTGTAAATAATGTGTGCCGAGCTGGGGCCGCTACGGTCGGTGGTCGTGCGATGGTTGGCCGGCAGGATCAGCCGCCCACGATGCGGACCGTGGACGAGTTGAATGCCCACGCCCGGCCCGAGCGCGTACCAACCCCAGCCGCTGCGACTGGTCTGGCTCGTGATGTCGCGCACCGCTGCCCAGGTGAGGCCATCGTCGTCGCTGTGGGTGATGAGCACGCGGCCGTTTTTGCGATTCATCGTCAGCAGGACCCGACCGGTCTGTTGATCGACCACGGCACACGGGTTGCCGATCGTAATGACAGCGTCCCCCCCTTCGTCGTGAATGAGTTGCACGCCGCTCCAGGTGGCACCGTCGTCGGTGCTCCGCTTCATGACGAGGTCATTGTCGCCGTCGTCTCCCAGCTCGCGCTTGCGCCCTTCGCAGAAGGCGAGCAGCGTGCCGGCCTTGGTCGTAACGAGCGAGGGGATACGGTAGGCGAAGTAACCCTCGCCACCGGCGCTAAACACGTCGACGCGGCGCGGTTC
>CAZZBK010000004.1:5455-13326 GCA_964652155.1 uncultured Planctomycetaceae bacterium
GGCAACTGCACGAAACCCACCGCGCTGCGGGCATGGTAGCCATCGGTCGTTTTGCCGAAGATCTCGTGAATCAAGTCGCTGAAGCCATTGATGACCAGATGCTGGTCGGTGTATTCGAGCGTCGAGTTGACGCAGCCAAGCACCTTGAGCACGCGCAGATTGTCGAGCGTGCCGTGCGTGTTCCAAACCGAGCGGAGCACCTTGATGGCACAATTTCGAGCGGCGTCGTAACCCTGCTCGGTCGTCACGCCCGCTCCGAGCTTCCCTTTCAGATCGCTGGTGTGGCCCGAGGTGATGAGCAAATTGCCCGTGCGAACGCAGAGGTTCAGATAGCCGGGTGTGAGTTTCTCGAATTTCAGGCCGAGGCTCTCAGCCGTTTGTTGCGGACCCATGAGCGGGAGCTCCTTTCAAAGTGGGCACCAATAGCGTGCCGTAACGAATTCGTCTGGGCTTATCAGAATTGCATAAAGCGGGGCGCGTTGCAACCGGGGGCCAACAGACGCGCGGCAGGAGACTCGTCCGCCGAGGTTCTCTGGCGCGATTTACGACGGTTGCTGGGCGCGGGCGAGCCGGTCCTGGATCGCATGCCAAGCCGGGTCCTCAAGCGGCGGACGACTCACGATGATCCGATCGATCGACGCGGCTTCGAGCGCGTAGAGCGCCGCGTATAACTGTGCCGCGTATGCCGGGGCGTCGCGAGGCATGTCGATCGTATCGACCCGGTTCGGGTCGAAGGCCGGTGCGTTGGACGCAGGAAGCCGCAGCCAGCCGACACGCTCGCCGGCCGCCAGACACGCGGCGATCCGAGCCGCATCGTCGGCCACACACTCCAGCGGTACGCGCGGCGCGTAGTGCCGACTGAGCAGCCCCGGCGAAGGGAGTGCTGCGGCGAGACTCGATCCCGTCGCAGCGGTCGAGTTCGCGAAGATCGGCTCCCCCAGCGCCTCGGCAAGTTGCTCGGGAGAAACCAGCCCGGGACGCAACAGCCGCACCGGCGATTGGGTCACGTCGACCACGGTCGATTCCAGGCCACCCTCGGCCGGGCCACCGTCCAGGATCAACTCGATGCGGCCGTCGAGTGTGCGGCGCACGTGCTCGGCGGTCGTCGACGAGATGCGATTCGATACGTTGGCGCTGGGCGCGGCCAGGGGGACTCCGGCTGCCTCGATCAGCGCGCGAGCCAGTGGATGCCTCGGCACGCGAATCGCCACGGTCGGACCGCCCGCCGTGACGATGTCGGGGATCAGCGACTGCTTGGGGAGCACGAGCGTGAGCGGCCCGGGCCAAAAGTGTTCGGCAAGCACCTGAGCCGTTCGGGGCCAAGCCGTGACGAGTTGCCGAGCGGCCGCGATCGAGTTGACGTGCACGATGATCGGGTTGCGCGACGGTCGCCCTTTGGCCTCAAAGATGCGCCCCACGGCGCTGGCATCGAGCGCATTGGCCCCTAGCCCGTAGACGGTTTCCGTCGCAAAGGCGACGACCCCGCCACGGCGCAAGACCGCCGCCGCCTCGGCGAGTGCCGATGGCTCGGGCGCGGTGCGATCGACGATCAAGGTGCGGGTGAGCATCGTAAAACTGCGTGGCGAGCGGGGTTTGTCACCCTATCTTAACAGCCCTGAGTCCGGTAAAATCGATGTTTTAATCCTCGCTGTATTGTTTTGCCATGTCTCTGCCCCGCGTCGCGATTGTTGGTCGGCCCAATGTGGGCAAGAGCAGCCTGTTCAACTGGCTCGTGCGCAGCCGGCTGGCCATTGTCGACGATCGGCCTGGCGTGACCCGCGATCGAGTGAGCCACGTGGTCGAAGAGGGGGGGCGATACTTCGAGCTGATCGACACAGGCGGCATCGGCTTCATCGACGAAGACAACCTCACCGAGGAGGTTGAACATCAGATTCAACTCGCGCTGGAGTCGGCGGCCGTCATTCTGTTCGTGGTCGACACCCGCGCCGGCCTGACACCCCACGATGCTGAAGTGGCGCAACGGTTGCGAGCGATCCAGGCACCGGTCGTGCTGCTGGCCAACAAGACCGACGCCGACTCGCTCGAAAACTTGAGCAACGACTTTTTCCAACTCGGCTTCGGCACGCCCCTTTGCATCAGCGCGCGCGAGCATCGCGGCTACGACGACATGATGCTCGCGGTGCTCAAACATCTGCCCGAACAAAGCGACGAAGCGCCACCGGGCGAGCCCGAGATGAAGCTGGCGATGGTCGGCCGGCGGAACGTTGGCAAGAGCACGCTGGTCAACACCCTGGCGCAAGAAGAGCGGATGATTGTCAGCGAAGTGCCCGGCACGACGCGCGACAGCGTCGACGTGCGCTTCGAGATCGACGGCAAGCCGTTCGTGGCCATCGACTCGCCCGGCGTTCGCAAGCGCAAGAGCGTGACGACCGACATCGACTTTTACAGTCTCGTCCGTTCGCAACGAAGCATTCGCCGCGCCGACGTCGTGTTCTTGTTCTTCGATTGTGCGCAGCCGATCAGCCAGGTCGACAAGCAGCTCTGCGATTTTATCCTTGAACAGTTTAAGCCCTGCGTGTTCGTCGTGAACAAGTGGGACCTGTATGCCGGCAAGGTCGGCATGGACGAGTGGGTCAAGTATCTGCGCGACACCTTCCGCTCGATGGATTATGTGCCGATCTCGTTTATCACCGGGCAGTCGGGCAAGAACGTCAAGAAGCTCATCAACCACGGGCAGATGTTGTTCAAACAGGCCCGCATGCGCGTGAGTACGGGCGAGTTGAATCGGGCCTTGCGCGAGGCGATCGCCAAGAACTCGCCGCCGCTCTATAAGAACCGGCAGCCCAAGATTTACTACGCCACGCAGGTCTCGACCGAGCCGCCGACGATCGTGCTGTTTTGCAGTCGGCCCGACGCGATCAGTCCCAACTATCAGCGGTATTTGCAAGGTTACTTACGTGACAACTTGCCCTTCGGCGAGGTGCCGATCCGGTTCTACTTGCGTCGTCGCGGCGCGCCGGCCCCGGACAGCGTGCAAGAAGAATTGGACTCGAAATTGCCGCCGGACATCGACGACGATTTTGACGACATGCCCGAGGGGGGCGAGTTGAACGACGACCGCGAGTCGCTCAGCGAAGAGTCGTAAACGGGATCCATTCTAGGGTGAGTTCATGCATTCACCCAAATCCAATCACCCACCCATTGGTGGTGTCTGGTCGACTCGCCCTTCATCCGCAGTTGGAAGGTGAAGCACTGCTCGCGTAATATTTTCCATAATTCTATGTTATCCAGGGACTTACGATCGCTTCCACTGGCGGCAAAATAGGCGATTGACGAGACTGCCCTAGAGCGTATTATTGATTTCGGATATTTCGTTTGATGCGGTTATTTCGTATGCGTGCTATGATTGCTGTAGCCATGGAGTGCTAAAAATGAGCATCGCTGACCTACCAGAAACTGTTGCACCTACCCTCGCTGACACGGAACTCGCAAAGCAATCTGCGCGGAGCCTGTCACGATTGGCACGTGCTAGCAAAACAAGAGTAAACCTTCGATTCCAAGCGGATGATACCCCCGAAGAAACGGTTGAGATTCCGAGTTCTGCTTTTCGATTATTGACGGATATTCTGAATCAAATGGCCATGGGCAATGCGATCACGCTAATCCCAATTCATGCAGAACTCACGACTCAACAAGCTGCCGATATTTTGAACGTTTCTCGGCCATTCGTCATTAAGCTAATCGAAGAAAGCAAGCTGCCATGCAGGATGGTAGGCTCACACCGAAGAGTGCTGTTCAAAGACTTGATGGATTACAAGCATAAAGTGGACCAAGAACGCCTTAAGATTCTCGACGAGTTGGTTGCTCAAGCTCAGGAACTAGACATGGGGTACTAGAGATGGGCAATTTTACTGTCGTTTACGACGCATGCGTTCTCTACCCTGCGCCTTTACGCGACTTTTTGATGTACCTTGCGACGACGGATTTGTTTCGTGCGAAGTGGTCAAACGATATTCACAATGAATGGATCAATGCGGTTCTTAGAGACAGGCAAGACATAACCCGTGAAAAACTTGAGCGTACGAGAGAAATGATGAATGCAAGCGTTCGAGACTGCGTTGTCACGGGGTATGAATCACTAATTCCAGCGATCAAGCTTCCGGACGATAATGATCGCCATGTCGTCGCTGTGGCCATCATGGCTTGCGCAGACACTATTGTTACATTCAATTTGAAAGACTTTCCAGTTTCAGAGTTGGCCAAATACGACATAGAGGCTCAGCACCCTGACGATTTTATTGTTCACCAGATTAACCTATCTCAGTCAATCGTATGTGCAGCAGCCAAGCGGCATAGAGCAAGCTTGAAGCAACCGCCTAAGAGTGCCGACGAATATCTTGAAACAATAGAAATGCAGGGATTACCTCAATCTACTTCAATTCTCAGATCATTCGCTGAGCTTATTTAGTGACAGCTCTGTCGCCTAGCTGGTTAGCATGACTTACCGCACAGCCAAGTCTTGATTTCCTCGACGCCCAGCGCGCCGTTATGCAACGCCGAGGCAATCAGCACGTAGTCGATCTCCTCCTCGGCCAAGGCGGCCAGATCGGCGCGATGGCGTACGCCGCCGCCGGTTGTGAGCTGCAGCAACGGGTAACGACGTCGCAAGGCGCTACACAAATCGAGCGTCGGTACTCCACCGTCGACACCCACGGCGGCCAGGTCGAGCACGATCAGTTGCGTGACGCCCCGCTCGGCGACAAAGTCGGCAATCGCATGCGGATCGCGCGGCCACAGCGGCGACGAGGTGAGTGGCCGACCCTGCTTAAGGTCGAGGCTAAACACGAGCCGATCGGGAGTGACGATCTCGATCAACTCGTCGAGCCCTCGCGGATCGGCGAGCGATTCGAGCCCCACGATGATCCGCGACAACGGCCGATCTGCCGCAACGAACTGCGCCAAGGCCGTGGCTCGCGCGCTGCTTCCCGCCCCCGCATCGACCCACAGTTCCAGACCGCAGCCAAGCAGCGCCTGATAAGCGCGCCAATCGGGCTCAGCGCCGCCAATGGCGTCCAGATCCGCCACATAGGCGCTGCGAAAGCCGAAGCGGTCGATCAAGCCGCGGGCCACGCTCGCCGCTTGGGCGTCGGAGCACAGGGTGCTGGCGATCGGCCGGTAGTTGTCCCGCTCGCCGGCCACGCCGCGCACGACGACACCTTCTTTGAGATCGATCACCGGCAGGATTTGCATGGCTAGGTTGACTCACTCGACGCGCGAAGGGCAGGGCTTGCGAACAAGCCCATCTTGGTTGATGAGAGGCCGCGAGCCTAGGGGCGGCCGACGATTTTTGCTTGCGGGGGCCATCGCTCGCGGCTTACGATGGGCCACGAAGTCAAGCAAGATCAAATCCGCTTTCAAAGCATCCGGAGAATCGACATCATGAATCGCCGCAGCGCGTGGTTTGCAATCGTGTGGTTGGGCTTGGTCGCCGTGAGCGCCGCCCAAGAAAAGAACGCCGATGGCTGGATCGTCCTGTTCGACGGCAAGACGCTCAACGGCTGGAAGGCCAACGAGGCACCCGAGTGCTGGACGGTCGAGGACGGCACGCTCAAGGGGAGCGGCGGCAAGAGTCACCTGTTCTACATGGGTCGCGAGTTCACCGATTGCGAGTTCAAGGCCGAGGTCAAGGCCACGGCGGGCAGCAACTCGGGCATGTATTTCCGCACCGCCTTTGGTCCTGGTTTTCCCAAGGGTTACGAAGCCCAGGTGAACAATTCGCATCGCGACCCGAAACGGACCGGCAGCCTGTACAACTTTGTCTCGGTCGGCGAGCAGCTTGTGCCGGACGACACGTGGTGGACCGAGCACATTATCGTTCGCGGCAACCATATCATCATCAAAATCAACGACAAAGTCGTGGTCGACTACAAGGACGAGAAGAACACCTTCACCAAGGGTTACCTCGCGCTGCAACAGCACGACCCCAAGAGCGTCGTGTTCTACCGCAAGCTGATGGTCAAGCCGCTCGACTAAGGGCCGATCCGACAACTGTCGCTGACCGCCTCAAATGGGCGAAGGCCGCGGAGCAACCGGGGGCCGTCCCCCGCGCATTTCTCCACTCGTCCGGACCGTACAACTTGGCAGCGGGGCGTAGCGCTGCGAGAATGCTTGAAGAGTGATTCATGGTCTTCAGGTGTTTTCGACGATGCAGCGCCCCGCTACCCATGTTGTTCGTGTCGGCGTGCTGGGGCAACTCGGCCAGTTCATGGCCGCCGACTCGCGCCGTTACCCACGCGGCACGCGGGTGATTGTCCGCACCCTGCGCGGACTGGAGATCGGCGAGGTCCTGTCGAACGCGATCCAAAGCGCTCCCGGCCCGCTCGATGGCGAACTGCTCCGCGCGATGACGATCGAAGACGAGTTGCTGGCGACCCGGCTGCACAAGCATCGCGCATCGGCCTGGGAGGCGTGCGAGGCGCGGCTGGCCGAGCGCGGCGTGAGCGCGGCCGCGCTGCTCGATGTCGAGCCGCTGTTCGATGGCTCGACCCTGCTGTTCTATTTCCTGGGCGAGCCCGGCCGCGAAGTCGAGGCGCTGCTCGATGAGTTGGCCGAGACCTACGACGCGCGGGCCAAAGTCACTCAATTCGCCGCCACGTTGAGCGCGGGTTGCGGCCCGGGCTGCGGAACCGAGCACGCCGAGGGACCGGGCTGCACGAACTGTGGTAGCGGTTGCGCGGTGGCCGACGCCTGCGGCGTGAAGCGGTCGAGGTCATGAACGCGCGGCGCGGACACTTCATCCCGATCGATCCCCGCGCGCTGCTCGCGGTGCTGCGCCGGCTTGAACCCATGAGCGACGCGGAGGCGGAGCGGTTCAACACGGTGATCGGGCTCATCGAGCAGCGCATCCATGCCGAGTTTCAGAGGCGCGTGCGGCGGCTGTGCGAGATCTACGCGCGATTCGACCCCGACGTGGACGTTGTGCCGCTCCCGCCGAGCGACACGGCCACCCGAGAACGTCTGGCGGCGGAACTGTTCGTCGGCATGGGCTATTTGCTTGAGAAGGCCAACTTTCGCCGGCTCGACCGCTCGGACGTGCAACAGGCCGTGCGTGCGATGGGTGCTCTCGGCGCGTCGTTGGCCGTCAACATCGAGGCGTTCTCGCGGCTCGATGTGTACGCCCGCGGACACCATGTCGATACCCGCCAGCGGCGCCGCTGGCAGAACTGGTTCCGCCGCGAGGTGCTGCACGTGCCGCTCTACAAACGGCTGGCCGTGGCGTTTCGCCCGCATGACGACCATCGCCTGCCGGGCCATTTCAACGCCGACACGATTTACCTGCGGTACTTCAAAAACATTCCCGAGATGGATGTCGACATGGTGCTGCCCGGCACCCGCGTGAAAATGTCGACGCTCGATCATGCGATGATCGCCATGCCGACCTTCACGGGTCTGTTCGTGACGGGCTTGAAAATTGTCAAAGGGGCATTGCTCGTCGCGGCGGTCGGTTTCTACGGGCTACTCGCTTATGTGGGGCTCGTCATCGGCACGCTGGGCTACGGCTACCGCTCGTTTTTTGGCTATGTGCGGACCCGCGAGAAGTATCAGCTCAATTTGACGCAGAGCTTGTACTACCAGAATTTGGACAACAACCTCGGCGTGATTTATCGAGCGGCCGCCGAAGCCGAGGACCAGGAGTTCCGCGAGGCGGTTACGGCGTACTACTTGCTCTGGCGCCGCGCGGGCCCCGAGGGCTGGACGCTGGAAGAACTCGACCAGCAGGCCGAGGCGATGCTCCGCGAGCATGTCCGCGGGGACGTCGACTTCGAGGCGAGCGACGCCGTCGAGAAGCTCCGCAACTGGGAGCTGCTCGAAGTCCGCGGCGACGGCCGACTGGCGGTGGGTTGAGGACA
>CAZZBK010000004.1:13426-33398 GCA_964652155.1 uncultured Planctomycetaceae bacterium
ATTGCGATTTCGCCCGGCTCGATTATCACCTACAATCCTGGCTGCTGAGCGGATTCGAGCCCCATTCTCTCTGGCGGTTGCAGGTGTTCCTTGAGCCAAGTGCTTCCAGCGCCTGTTGTGCGCATCCCGCTCGCGGCCTCGCCGCGCCGCATCATGTGGCGCAACACGGCGGTCCTCGTGAGCATCCACCTGCTGGCGCTGTTGGCGCTGCTGCCGTGCTTTTTTAGTTGGACCGGGGTCGTGCTCGCGCTGCTGGGACACTATCTGTTCGGCCTGCTGGGGATCACGCTTGGTTACCACCGCCTGCTCACCCATCGCGGTCTGAGCTGTTCGCGCCGCTTCGAACATGTGCTGGCCCTGTTTGGCGTGTGCTGTTTGCAAGACACGCCGGCGCGCTGGGTGGCCATCCATCGCCAACACCATCAGTTCTCTGACGAGCAGAACGACCCACACAGTCCGCTGGTGGCTTTTATCTGGGGACACTTCGGCTGGCTGCTGGTCGAAAATCGCGAGCACAACCAACTCGCATTTCTCGATCGTTACGCGCACGACTTGCTGCAAGACCCGTTCTACATTCGCTTGGAACGGCGCAATAACAGTTTCAAAATTTATGCCCTGCACGCTCTGTTCTATTTTCTCGCCGGTCTCGGTGCGGGCTATCTGCTGACGGGCAACGTCAGCGACAGCCTATACTTTGCCTCCAGCGTGTTGATCTGGGGTGTGTTCATTCGCACGCTCACGGTATGGCACAGCACGTGGTCGGTGAACTCGCTCGCCCATATCTGGGGCTACCGCAACTACGCCACCGACGACAAGAGTCGCAACAACTGGTTCGTGGCGCTCGTCGCAATTGGCGAGGGCTGGCACAACAACCATCATCACGATCAGCGATCCGCCGCGCACGGCCATCGTCCCTGGGAAATCGATCTGACCTGGAGCGCCGTGCGGCTGCTCGAAAAGCTGGGGCTGGTCCACGACGTGATTCGACCTCGCGCCGCCGCCGCGCGGCCAATGTCCTCCGCAAGCAAGTAGCGGCACGAATCAACAAAACGCCCTGCGCACCCGGTCTGTCCCGACTGTCATTGCTTGTGGCGGCAAGGTAGAATTTAAGTGGCGGAGAGGAGTCAAGTGCTGACACTTGTTTGACCGAGGTTCGGATGACGACCATCTCGATTCAAGACGCCCAGGCCAAGTTGGCGGAACTCATCCATCAACTGTCCCCGGGCGAAGAACTGCTCATAACCGAGAACAATCAGCCGGTCGCTCGTCTGGTTCCCACGACCGGAGCCAGACTTCAACGGAAACTCGGTACCATGCGCGGCACGGTGCTTTATACGGCTCGAGACTTTGACGCCGCTCTCGAAGCCGTACCGGGAGTGGATGTTGCAAGCAAGCAGCGATCTTGGCGTCACGATTCTGCCCATCACGGTGGACTACGCTAATGTTCAGGCAACGCTGCCAAATCATCATCGTGATCCGTTTGACCGACTGCTCGTAGCCCAAGCACAGCTCGAGAACGTGCCGGTCGTAAGCAACGATCCGATCTTCGACCGCTATGGCGTAGCGCGCTTGTGGTGAGGCAGAGCCGCCCAGCGAGTGACCAAGTCCGCGCGAAGCGGCGAAACCCTGCCGTCACCCTTGCTGTCATTGGCCGTTGGACTATCGTAAACTAACCTCTGCCAAAGTGTCCTGGTGGTTGGCCTGAATCGGCTCTGCACAGGTCCAAAATCGCCTGGAATTTGGTTACGGGTGGAAATCGTCCGACCCATACAACACAAGCAAAGCCATAAGTCGCTTAACCGTTGGGAGTTAGAAATATGCTTCGCGTCGGCATCGTCGGGGTCGGTTTTATGGGCATGATCCATTACCTGGCCTATCAACAGCTCAAAGGGGTCAAGGTCACGGCGATCAGTTCTCGCGATGCGAAAAAACGCGCGGGGGATTGGCGTGGTATCAAGGGCAACTTCGGCCCAAGAGGCGCGGTCATGGACCTCAAGGGGATCGCGGCTTACGCGCGTGTCGAGGAGCTGCTCGCGGATCCGAACGTCGACCTAGTCGATATCTGCTTGCCCCCCTCGGGTCACCCGAGCGCGGCCATCGCGGCGCTCCAAGCGGGCAAACATGCGCTGGTCGAAAAGCCCATCGCGCTCGAAACAGCCGACGCCGAGAAGATGGTCGCCGCGGCTAAAAAGGCTGGCAAGCAACTGATGATCGGGCATGTGCTGCCGTTCTTCGGCGAGTACGCCTACGCACACAAGGTGATTGTCGATGGCAAGTACGGGCGAGTGCTGGGGGGCCACTTCAAGCGGATCATTTCCGATCCCTTGTGGCTCAAAGACTTTTTCGACCCACGCTCGGTGGGTGGCCCGGTGGTCGATTTGCACATTCACGACGCGCATTTCATCCGCCTCGTGTGTGGCATGCCCAAGGCCGTGTTCAGCAGCGGCAGAGAGCGCGGCGAGGTGGTCGAGTTCTTCACCTCGCAATTCATGTTCGACGATCCGAGCTTGGCGGTCTCGGCCACGAGCGGCGTGATTAACCAGCCGGGGCGGTCGTTCACGCATGGCTTTGAGATTCAACTGGAGAAAGCCACGCTGGTCTACGACTTCGCCGTGCTCGATGGTCTGCCCACGACGAACATCCCGCTCACGGTCATCCCCGCGAAGGGTAAGCCGTTTCAGCCCTCGCTGCGGGCGGTCGACGCCTTCGCGGCGGAACTCGACGCGGCGGCCAAGGCTGTCAAGTCAGGGCAGCCTTCGCCCATCTTGGCCGGCGAGTTGGCGCTCGATGCCCTGCGACTGTGCCACAAGCAAACGCAGTCGGTGCGCACGGGCAAGATCGTCAAGGTGTAGCCGCTCTCGACCCCTAGGCGGTGAATGAGCCCCGGCGAGCAACGCGAGGCCCTTAAACACCGGGCTTCCGGTGGTCGCCCTGGCTCAATGGCCGCGCAGACCTCGCTAAAAAACACGCCGCGCGCGTGGGCCTATGCCAAGCCGTCGAGCGGTTCGCCGTGATACACAAAGTGCGGTCGAAGTGTGGCGTCTTGCCAAGCCACTTCGCGCGGCAAACCCAACGCCTGATAGATGGTCGCCCCGAGGTTTTCGGGCTTCTGCGGCATGGTCGTCGGGTAGGCGCCGATCTTATCGGTCGCACCCACGACGCGGCCACCTTGCACGCCGCCGCCGGCCAGAAAGATCGACTGGGTCCCCCAGTGGTCGCGTCCCGCCTGGGCGTAGTGTTGCGACAAGGTGCTGAGCCGCGGCGTGCGCCCCATCTCGCCGGCCATGATGACCAGTGTCGAGTCGAGCAAGCCGCGAACGTGCAGGTCTTCGAGAAGTGCCGACACGGCCCGATCGGTGGGCGGAAGCAAGTAATTTTTCAGGTGTGGGAAAGCGTTGCCGTGCGTGTCCCAGGTCTCGTTATTGCCCAAGTTCACCTGCACGAGATTCACGCCCGCCTCGACCAACTGTCGGGCCATCAAGCAGGACCAGCCAAAGGTGTTGCGGCCGTAGCGGTCGAGCACCTTGGGGTCGGCCTTGTGCACGTCGAACGCGCTCTGCACGCTCTTGTCGGCCAATAGTCCGACGGCGCGTTGCCGCTGGCCATCGAACGCATCCGACTCGGCGGCGTGTTCCAGGGCGGCGCTCTGCGCCTTAATATGTTCGAGCAACTTGAGCCGGTTGCGGAATCGCTCGGTCGGCATGTCCTGCGGCAGCGAAAGATTCGGCGCTTGAAACTCGAAGTTCGTCAGCTCGACCTTCCCCTTGGAATGATGAAAGGCATAGGTCGGGTAGGCACCGTAGGCCTCGCTGTTAAAGCGACAGAGCTCGAGGAACAACGGGTTGCGATGGGCACCCATCTCGCCGGCAAATTGGCCAGGCAGAATGCGGCCCGTGCGGTGAATCAGTGTCTCGGGGAGCACGACGGCCGGGGGCAGGTTGTTGCGCGGCTTGGTCACGGCATTGGCGATGGCAGCGAGCGACGGCCAGTCACTGGGCCGCGGCGCGCTGGGGTCGTAGCCCGGCGGCATCATCGTGCGGCCGGTCAGCATCGCGGTGTGCCCTTGCGAGTGCAACGGATACGGATGCGCGAACGATCGGACAATCGACCAAAGCTGGCTTTGCTGGGCGAGCATCGGCAGGTGCTCGCAGATTTGTATGCCGGGCGTTTGGGTCGCGATCGGGTTGAACTCGCCGCGAATCGTGTCGGGGGCGTCGGGCTTCATGTCGAAGCTGTCGAGCTGACCCAGACCGCCGGACAAAAACAAGTAGATCACCGCGCGAGCGCGGGGCGGCTTCGACGCGCTGGTCGCACCCATCGAACGCAAGGCCGAGACGTGATTCATCCCCAGGCCGACCAACCCCAACGCGCCAGCCTGAACGACCGTGCGTCGCGCGAGGTTCGCATGACCAATGGCAGTGGGGCGAGACTGGGACATGAGTACTTACCCAGGCAGTGTCGAGGGAGGGGGGAGCAAGGATCGCTAGCCGTTGATGATTACTCTATCGGACACGCCCGGCCGCCGCAATAAAAGTTTGGCCTGGAGTGCTCAAATTCCAGTGAAATAAGGCTTTATCGCTCGAAAGCCGCGTCGAAGGCACGCCCGCTGGGGGCAAAGTCCCAGCGCCGCACGTTCTCGCACGCCTCGCGCGCCCCGTGCTCGCGGTCCATCCCCGAGTCTTCCCACTCGACGCTCAACGGTCCGGCGTAGTTGATCGCGTTGAGCGCGCGGATAATCTCCTCGAAGTTGACTCCCCCGCGTCCCGGCGAACGGAAGTCCCAGCCGCGACGTGGGTCGCCGAAGTTCAGGTGACTGCTCAGAATGCCCGAGCGGCCGTTGAGCGTTACGATCGCGTCCTTAATATGCACATGATAGATCCGGTTCGGAAAGGCGCGAATGAACTCGACCGGGTCAACCCCTTGCCAAATCAAGTGACTCGGATCGAAGTTGAAGCCGAACTCCTCGCGATGGTTCAGGGCTTGTAGCGCCCGCTCGGCTGAGTAAATGTCGAACGCGATCTCGGTCGGGTGGACCTCGAGCGCGAACTTCACGCCGCACTCGGCGAACACGTCAAGGATGGGGTTCCAGCGATCGGCAAATTGTTGGTAGCCGTCGTCGATCCACTTCGAAGGTACCGGCGGGAACGAATAGAGCAAGTGCCAGATCGACGAGCCAGTGAAGCCATTGACGACGCTCACCCCCAACTTCTGCGCGGCCCGCGCGGTGTTCTTGAGTTCTTCGATGGCGCGCTTGTTGACCCCCTCGCTCTTGCCGTCCCCCCAGACATGCGGCGGCAAAATGGCTTTGTGGCGCTCGTCGATCACATCGCACACGGCCTGACCCACGAGGTGCGTGCTGATGGCGAACACCTGCAAGTCGTTCCGCTCGAGCACGTCACGTTTGGCGGCGCAATAGCCGGGGTCCTTGACGGCCTTGGCGACCTCGAAGTGATCACCCCAGCACGCCAATTCCAAGCCGGTGTAGCCGAACTCCTTGGCTTTGCGGGCGAGCGTTTCGAGCGGCAGGTCGGCCCATTGTCCGGTGAATAGCGTGACGGGACGCGCCATGGTGCGGTAGCTCCGATGCCGAGAGAGGGTTGATCGATGGAGAGCGTTATTGTGCCAGAGCCGATTCAGGGATGGAAGCGGGCTATTGACCCTCAGTTAAACAGCTTAAGGATTCGTGACCTTCGTAAACGCCGCTCATCCAGCAGAAACGTAGAAGTGCGTCGGAACTAACGCGAAACTCATGGCCGCGAGAACGTAGCCGACGCGCTTCGCCGAGCATCCGCGAACCGTGAATCTGAAATGCTCGAGTATGGTCATGGCATGTGGCGCGGCCGAACGCTAAAGCTCAGCCGCCGGGGCTGACTCAAGCGGCTTTGTAACGGGAGAAATTGGGATAGCGGTCGCGGCCGGCTGTGGCGACGGGTTCAGCGCGGGCTGACGAGCCACGCCTTGAACGAACTTCAAGCCGCTCTTCTCTTCGCGCTCTTTGATGTCCAGAAAGATCGCGTCCAGATCGTGATTGAACCGGGCGGCATGGGCGTCACGTACGCGGCGAACTTCGTCGACAAGTGGATCGTTCATGGCTGGGTACCCAGTAATTCCTCGGGCGTACAGATGATAGGCGCCTTAAATCCCTTGGCCTTGCACACGGTCTCGATCAACGGCCGCATCACGGCATTCGCCATGTGGCTGCAATTCCATGTTAACAAAAACGGGATGGCTTTCGTAGCCGCAATCGCAATGTGCAGCGCGTCGTCGGTGGCCTTTACGGGCAACGCTCCTGCTCGAAGTAATTCCCTTGCCAACTCCAGTGCCTCCGCCGTCGTTTCGAGCACCAGCATGGGCTGGAGCACCCCAAGTCGCTCTTGGGCGGCTCGAGCATCACCAACTCCGGCCTCGTCGAGAACAAGTTGGGATATGCAAAGCTCGTAATTCGCCCGGCGAGTATCCCACCATTCGTGGGTGACCTGCCTGATGCCCAGCACTGACCACATCGCGGCTGGGCCGTGCAGTCAAGTAGCTCACGACGGTCGTTTCGATATAGACGCGTTCAGCCATGATTGCATTGTATCACGGTCCGCTTGAATCCTGGATACCCCGTCATCCAATCGATGTCATCTTCTGAAATTGTCCGGGCAACCCTTTCGCCGCAGCCTCGACTTTGGGGTACCTTGCACACGCTCAACGATCACTCGCCGGAACGGTAGTTCCATCCGTGAACGACACCCGTACGACCACGCCCGCTCGACCAGAAGCCGCCTGTCACGCAGCAAACTCGCTGAGACGTATAAAACTCAACGAGACCATTTAAGGTGCGCCCGCAGGACCGTCACGGCCAGATAAAGGTTCGGCGTTCGGTCTCCTCGACGCACGAACCACGAGGAAGGGTAAGCCGGCTACCGCGCAGACCGGGAGAGCGAGAATCGCTCCGCCGATGAACATGGGTACCAAACCGGGATTGAAGTCGAAACAAGCCACCCACCCTCGTTCGTGGAGAAGGTTGAGAATTGAGCACAGGGCGGCTCCAACGAGGCAAGATGTTCCGAACGCTCGGATGAATAAATGGACGACAAACGCCGCGATGGCGACTACGGCGAAATACTCTCCGACGCCATACCACATCAACAGAGCCGCCTAGCATTGTTATTAGATGTGTCTTGCCGTCATGGTAACACCCCTCGGTGGCACGACCAAGACTGTTCGGCTTTCACCGCGCGAGAGTAAGCCGGAGCGACGTTATCCCCGACCTGACGGTCGGGGCTCGGAGGAATTTCCCGCAAAGAGAAGAATCCCACTGCGCCTATTCGCGCGTGCGAGTTGCGCGCACCGCCTGTAACGGTTGTGCGGCCATGAGGCCTTTTCGCAGCGTAAAATGTTGCCCGAACGCCACAAGTTGCCAATTCGCGTGCTAAGGTTGCTATGCGAGAACGTCTCGCTCCGCGCCCTGCTCGTCGAGTGACTCGGCCATGCCCCATCATCGCACCACCAACCGCCTCACGCTGGGGACCTTGGTCCTCGGACTCCTGGTGGCGCTGTTGAGCGTCGAGGTCGCGCAGGCCTTTACCTGGCCGCGCATCGACCCGTCGGGCAAGCAAATCTTCCTCTGGCCCAATCAGAACCCCAACTACCTGTACCAGCCCGGCTATGTGCGGCGCTGGCATGAGTCGGGCGTGCAGGTGTTGCCCACGCGGGTCATTGCACCGGTCGGGGCCGAGGTGATTATGACCGCTGGTGTCTGTGGCAAGGACGGTCACCTCACGGCCCATGAGCGGGTCGAATGGGCGATTGCCCCCGGCAGCGTGGGTCACTTTGTGGCCGTGGGCGACAACCCGGGCTTGCATCTGCTGGGCACGCAGACGCGCCCCAAGAAGGTCGACAACAGCTTTGCGATCGGCACCACGTCGTCGCAGTACTTGCGACTCAATCGCGGCACGCCGACACCGACCGACGACGTGAAAGTGAATCGCGGCCAGGCTTGGATCACCGTCACCTCGCCCATCGAGGGGACAAGTTACGTGACCGCCTACGCGCCCGAGGCGTACCCCTGGGACAAGCGGATCGACACCGGGTCGATCTACTGGATTGACGCCCAGTGGACGTTTCCGCCGCCGCGCTTGGGTCGCAGCGCGGGCACGCCGTGCGTGCTGTCGACCAAGCTGATTCGCAAGACCACGTTCCGCCCGCTCATCAACTGGCGCGTGCGTTACGAGGTGCTCGATGGCCCGCAAGCCGGCTTCGACTCGGGACTCGACACCGGTCCGAGCCGCATCACCGAGGTTACGACCAATGCCGAGGGCGAAGCGGTGGCCACGCTCCGCAAGCTCGACGGCACACGCGGACTCAACAACGTCCGCATCACGATCATTCGACCCTCGACCGCCGCGGCCGACGAGTTGGAACTGAACGTCGCCACCGGGCAGACCGCCGTGCAGTGGAACGAGTCGGGGCTGACGATCGACAAGCAAGGCCCGCAACAAGCCCTGGCCGGCCAACGTGTGCAGTACCGCATCGACGTGCATAACGCCGGCGTGCAAACCGCGCGTGACGTCACGGTGATCGACGATCTGCGCCCGGGTCTTGAGTACCAGCACAGCGACCCACCGGCGGCCGTCACCGGCAACCAGGTCCAGTGGCGACTCGGCGACATGATTGCCGGCGAACGCAAGTCGCTCAGTGTCACGTTGCTTGCCGGTCAGAGTGGCACGTTCCAGAACTGTGTCACGGCGCGCACGGCGGACGGCCTCACGGTGCAGAGTTGCACGACGACGAGTGTCGCGCCCGCCGCGGCCGCCGCGCCGCCCATTCGCCTCGAAGTGACCGGCCCCGCGCAGACCACGGTCGGCGCGCGGGTCACGTTTCTGCTCAACATCATCAACACGAGCCCCTCGCCTACCGCCAAGTTTGTGCTCATCGACCGCTATGAAGCCGGCCTGCGGCACCCGAGCTTGAAAGAGAACCCGATCTATCGCGACATCGAGCCGCTCGCGCCGGGCGAGTCGCGGCAGATCACGGTCGAGTTTGACGCGATTGCGCCGGGACCGACGTGCAATATCGTCGAGATTGTCAACGACGGCAGCAACGCGCTCGTAGCCAGCAACCGCGCGTGCGTGAATGTCGCCCCCGGCGGCACGGTGCCTCCGGCGACTGCGCCCACCACGCCCACCCCAACTCCGCCGATCACACAACCCCCAACCACGACGCCGACCGCGCCGACTCCGGTCACCCCCGAGGCACCACGTCCCACGCTGCAAATTCGCAAGACGGGACCCAACCAGCGGCTCGCCGGCGAGCAGGCCGAGTTCACGATCGATATTACGAACACGAGCACCGTCAACGCGACCCAGTTGAAGCTCACGGACAACTACGACACGGTGCTGCGACCCGTGCAAGCGACCGACGGCCACGCATTCGTGGGCAACGACTTGGTGTGGGTCGTCGATCAACTCCCGCCGAATCGCACGATCCGCTTTCAGGTCGTGTGCCGCTGCGACCGCGCCGCGCCGCGGGCCTGCAATCGCGTGACGGTCAGCTGCGCCGAGGGGGCCCGCGCCGACGACGAGTTCTGCTTGGCCATCCAGAGCGTCGTCGTGCCGCTGAGCATCTCGCTCACCGACTCGACTGACCCGCTCAACGTGGGAGCCGTCGGCCTGTATGAAATCCGGGTCACGAACAATGGCACCGACTCGGACCGGAACGTGGCGGTGGGGGTGACCTTTCCTGCCGAGTTAACCCCACTTGACCAAGGTAACAGCGGACCGTCTCCCAACACCCGCTTCAGTGTCCAGGGGCAGACCGTCCGCTTCGAGCCGATTGCCGAGATTCGCGGGAAAGAAACCCTGATCTATCGCGTCAATGCCCGCGCGATGGGTGCTGGCACGAACGTCACGATCCGTGCCGAGGTGACGAGCCAGAATACCCCCACGCCCGCCTCGGCCGACACCAAGACGACCACGTTTTGAACACACGGCAAATAATGGTCGACACCCGTGAGAGTGGGCTGAGAATTGCCCTCAACCGCTAGACGCCCCGCGAGAGCGTGGTATGATAAGCGATTATCTTGGAGACTATTGCCACGGGCGATAGTCACTGGCACACGGACACTTGTTTGGACGCTATGGCACAAAAGGAAGAAGCACTCGAGGTCGACGGCACCGTGACGCAAGCGCTGGCCAACACGCGCTTCCGCGTGGCGCTCGAAGGGGGTCACGAGGTGATCGCCCACGTGGCTGGCCGGATGCGCAAGAATTTCATCCGCATTGTGCCGGGCGACAAAGTCAAGGTCGAGCTCTCGCCTTACGACCTGACCAAGGGACGCATCACGTTCCGCGAACGTTAAGCGCGTGCCGGCCGCTGTGCCGATCGTTCGCCTGTCCTTTCCTGGCTCAAGCTGCGCACGGCGGTTTTCTCGCGCTGCGCAATAAATATCTTGGCGCGGCGAATAATGTGCGCCGAGGCGCTGTGGCCGTGTGAGCCAAATTGGCGTAAAACTTTAGCTTGGCGGCGCGGGTATGATGTTTCGTCTGCGCTGCGCACCACGGATGTTTTTTGAGTCTCGCCGGAATTCACGCGCTGCCCAACCAACGAGCGCGACGAACTTGGCAACTTTTGGAGGAGTACAACTCGTGAAGAAGTTCATGCTGACGGCGCTCGCCGTCGTTGCGGTCACTTTCAGCGCGCTCGCCGCGCACGCCCAAGAACAAAAGCCCGTCGTGGTCGTCTCCTGGGCCGGCTACGACGAGCTGATCCGCGATGTCGACTACCTCGGCAAAATCTCAGACAACCCCGACCTGTCGAAGAGCATCGAAGGCGCGATCGCCTTCTTCACGCAGTTCCAAGGACTCGCCGGACTCGACAAGGCCAAGCCCGTCGGCATCGCGCTGAACACCGACGGCGCGACCTTCTCGCCGCTCGGGTTTATTCCGGTGACCGACCTCAAGAAGCTGCTGGGCGTATTGGCGCCGCACGTTGGCGAGGCAGCCGACGCCGGCGACGACGTCAAGCGACTGATGGCCGGCCGGGCCCCGCTGTTCATCAAGGAACAAAAGGGCTGGGCCTTCATCGGCATGAGCAAAGAAGCCCTGCAAGGCACGCTCCCCGCCGACCCCGTCGCGCTGCTCGACGGCCTGAACAAGGAATACGACCTCGGCGCGCGGGTCTTCGTGCAAAACGTCCCACCCGCATACCGCGAATGGGCCATGCAACTGATCCAGTCCAGCGCTGAACAAAACCTCCGCCAAGCGGCCGGCCCGCAAGCCGAACAATTGCAAAAGCAACTCGGCCAGCTCAAGACCGTCTTCAACGATCTCGATCGCCTCTCGTTCGGCTGGGCCATCGACTCGGTCGAAAAGCGGTTCCTCGCCGACTTCTCGTTCACGGCCGTCAAGGGCTCGAAGCTCGCCCAGCAGATCGTCGCCTCGCAACAGGTGCAATCGAACCTCGCGGGCTTCATGCTTCCCGACGCCGTGTTCAAGGCCCTCATGACCAGCGTCGTCACGAGCGAGGATATCGAGACCGCCCTCACGGCCCTCGCCGACGCCCGCCAGCAATTGATCGCCTCGATCGACAAGGGCTCGTTCAAGGACGACACCGAGCGCGACTTGGTCCGCGCGTGGGCCACGCAGCTCGTCAGCGTCGGCGAAGACACGATCAAGACCGGCCGCTACAGCGCCGGCGCGGCGGTCGTGGGCGAAGGCCCCTTCACGTTCGTCGTCGGTGGCGAGATCGCCAGCGGCAATAAGCTGGAGCAACTGTTCCTCGACGTCGTCAGCCATCTCCAGAAGAAGCCCGAGTTGAAGAATCAGGACATCGAGATCACGCTCAACTCGGACAAGGAGTCGGGCATCACCTTCCATGAGATCGCGCTCCCAGTGCCCCCGATCGGCAAGGATCGCGAAAAGATCGAGGCGATTATCGGCGAAGAGATCGTGGTGACCTTCGGGTTCAGCAAGGATCGGTTCTTCGTCGCGCTCGGCGAGGACGGCGTCGACACGGTCGTCGACATCCTCGATGCCTCGGCAAAGGGCTCGCTCAAGACGCTCCCGTTCCAGGCTTCGCTGGCTTTGTCGCCGATCTTGGATTTGGCCGCCGAGCTGGACGACGACCCCAAGCTCAAGCTGTTTGCCGATTTCCTCGAACCGCCCAAGGATCACCTCCGCCTCTCGACGCCGCTCAAGAACGAGGGGATTCAGTCCCGGTTCGAGGTCGAAGAGAGCATCCTCGCGGCATTTGGCAAGCTCGTGCATGCTGAAATGACCAAACCGCGTCGTTAACGCACGCCTCGCACACGGCGTTCGACCAGCCATGAAACGCGTCATCCTGCTGCAAGCCCGGGTCAACTCGACACGGTTGAAAGGCAAGGTGCTGCTCGACTTGGCCGGCGCGCCCCTGTTGCGTCGCATGATCGAACGCCTGCAACGCTGTGGCCACGTCGACGAGATCGTCGTGGCCACCAGCGTTGACCGGGCCGACGACCCACTCATTCCGCTCGCCGACGCATGCGGCGTGCGATGGTATCGCGGTGACGAACACGACGTGCTCCGCCGCATGACGCGTGCCGCGCAAGAAGCCCACGCCGACATCGCCGTTCGCGTCACCGGCGACTGCCCGTTGATCGACCCCGCCACGACCGATCGCGTGATTGCCGACCTCGTCGAGCACGCCCAAGAGACCGACTACAGCAGCAACGTGATCCGCCGCACCTACCCTCGCGGCCTCGACACCGAAGCCATGTTCATCGACGTGCTCGAGCGCATGGAACGCCTGGCGCAGTCGACCCCCGCGCGCGAGCATGTCACGGTCTACTTGCGGGGCGAGCGGCGCGACCTATTCGCCGTCCGCGACGTGATCGACGAGCAGGACAACAGCGATCTGCGTTGGACGGTCGACACGAGCGACGACCTGGAACTGCTCCGCGCGTTGTTCACCGACTTGCAGCTTGCCGAGCGAGACGTCTCGTATCGCGAATTGCTCGCCTACGTGCGGGCTCGACCGCAACTCATGCACCTCAATCGCGAGAGCACGACATGGTCCCCAACCTAAGCGCGACCCTGGTCGTGTGTGCCGACGGACGCCCCGCAGCCGGATTGGGACACGTCCGCCGCATGCTCGCCCTGGCGCAAACATGGCGCGATGCCGGCGGTCGAGTGCAGTTTGTCACCCACGCCGCCGCGACGCGCTTCGTAACGCCGACCGACGAACGGCTGCAAGTCGTCAGCGTTGCGGGTCTCGATGTCGAAACGCTCATCGAGACCGCCGCGGCACAGGCCCTGGCCACCAGCGCCGCCTGGATCGCGCTCGACGGCTACGCATTCGGCGAGAGTTGCCAGCGTAAATTACAGAGCACCGGTAGCTCGCTGCTCGTGGTCGACGATCTCGCGCAGCTCACGCAGTACCACGCTGACGCCATCCTCAACGGCAACGCGGGGGCCGAGTCGTTCATCTATCGCAGCGGCCGCGCCACGCGCATCCTGGCCGGCGATCTGGTTCGGCTCGTGTCTCCGGCGCTGGCCCCGTTGCGCAAACCGCGTCGCGCGGCGCCGAGCGTCGCGGAGCGATTGCTCATTAGCCTCGGCGCGACGCCGCAGCCCGAACTGATGCGCACGCTGCTCACGGCCCTCGATTGGGTCGACGATGTCGAGCTGGAAGTCCGCATTATCGGCGGCACGACCTACGACGAGCTATCGAGCACCGCGGCGCTCGTCAGCATCCACCGCCTAGAGCCGCTGCCGCTGCTGGCTCATCTCGACGCCCACTTTCAATGGGCCGACGTGGCCATCAGCGCCGGCGGACAAACGCTCGCCGAACTCCTGTACCTGGGCGTCCCCTGCCTGGCCGTGGTCGTGGCCGACAATCAACGCACCGGGGTCGAGCATTGGTCCCGCGCCGGTCTCATCGAAGCCGTTCCGGCCACCGAGCAAACCGACGCCCCGGCATGGGCGAAACACATCAAGCGGCTGCTTCACGACCCAGCCCAACGCGATCAGCTCAGTGCACGGTCGCAGGCACGCCTCGATGGCCAAGGGAACCAACGGGTCGTGCAAGCGCTCGCCGATCGCGGGCTGGTACTCGAGGCGGCGACGCCTGAGCACGCCGAACTCCTCTTCGCCTGGGTCAACGATCCGGCGACGCGCAGCGCCTCGTTCGCCGACGGTCCCATCGATGCTGACACGCACCGCGCGTGGTTCGCTGAGCGGCTCGCCGATCCCCAGGGCCGAATGTATGTCGCCCACGACGTGCATGGCGCGGCGTTGGGTTGCCTTCGTTTTCAGGTCGAGCCGCGCGAGCTGCATAGCGCGGTCGTCTCGATCAACATCGCTCCCGAGGCCCGTCAGCGCGGCTGGGGGCGGCGGCTCATCACGCTCGGCGCGCGACGCTACTGGCGCGACGAACACTCGGGCCAGGTCACCCGACTGCTCGCTCGCATTAAACCCAGCAACCTCGCGTCGATCGAGGCCTTCGAGTTCTGCGGATTCCAATGCCTCAACGACGAACCGTATCACGACCAACCTTGCCTGACGTATGAATTGCGGCGCGACGCATGAAGCCCTCGGTCCATATCGCCGGCCAACGCGTGGGTCCCGACGCCGATGACGTGCTGATCGTCGCCGAGTTGTCGGGCAATCACTTGGGCTCGTACGAGAACGCCGAGCAACTCGTGCTCGCCGCGAAGCAGGCGGGCGCCGACGCCGTCAAGCTGCAAACCTACACGGCCGACACGCTCACGCTCGACGTCGACTCGCCCGTGTTCCGCGTGGGTCAGGGGACGCTCTGGTCGGGCCGCAAGCTCCACGACCTGTACCGCGAAGCGTCGACCCCGTGGACGTGGCACGCGCCGCTTCAGCAATGCGCGCATGAGCTGGGGCTGATCTTCTTCTCGACGCCGTTCGACCCCACGGCGGTCGAGTTGCTCGCCAGCCTCGACGTGCCCGCGTACAAAATTGCCTCATTCGAGCTGGTCGATCTGCCGCTGCTCGACGTGATCGGCCGACAGGGCAAACCGGTGATCCTGTCGACCGGGATGGCCTCGCTCGACGAGATCGACGAGGCGGTTGCGACCCTCGAACACGCCGGCTGCGACGAGTTGGTGCTGCTCAAATGCACCAGTGCCTATCCGGCCCTGGCTCAGGAAATGAACTTGCGGGCGATGACGACCCTGGCCGAGCGCTATCGCGTGCCGGTCGGCTTGTCGGATCACACGCGCAACTCGACGGCGGCGATTGCGGCCGTGGCGCTTGGCGCGACGCTGATCGAGAAGCACCTCACGCTCGACCGCCGCGCCGGAGGCCCCGACGCGCCGTTCTCCCTTGAACCGAGCGAGTTTGCCGAGTTGGTGCTGCTCATTCGCCAAACGAGCGCATCGCTGGGGACGAGCGCCATCACGTGTGGCCTTGAGGAGAGCAAGAGCCGCGATTTTCGCCGCTCGCTCTTCGTGGTGGAGGAGATGCACTCCGGCGAGCTATTTACACCGCAAAACGTCCGCTCGATCCGGCCGGGACACGGCCTGGAGCCGAAACATCTCGGCACGATCTTGGGTCGCCGCGCGCGTTGCGCGATTCAGCGCGGCACGCCGCTCGCCTGGGAGCTGGTCGGCGACGCGTGAACACGACTCGACGCTGACACGTTCGCTGCGATTGTGATCAAACGAGCGCGGGCTGGCGATGGTGTGTCGCCTGACCGGCCACCGCTTGCTCGACCTCGCGCACGGCGGCAGTCACGTTGGCCTCGACGAGCTGCGTCAGGCCGATCGCGGCCGAGACACTCAGGTCGCGCCCCTCATGCCGGAACCGGAAGCCTCCCAACGCCCGCTTGAGCCGCGCGGCACTGCGCTCGGCCGCGAGCATTTCGGTACGCGTGAGAATCACGGCGATCGAGTCCGTCCCGTGCCGCAACACCTTGTCGAGTTGCGCTCGGGTGGTTGCGCGAATCATTTGCACCAGGGCGCGGAGCATTGCCTCGGCGACGCGCGGACCGTGATCGTGCAACAGATCGTTCAGGCTTTCGATCCGCACCAGCATGAGCGTGAGCGGTTGTTGATTCGCACTGAGGGCGTCGTGCCGCAACACCTCGACGAGCGCGTCGGTATCGACGATCGCGGTCAGGGCGTCAATCGCTTCGTCGGGAGCGAGCGCTCCCAGCTCAAGGAGCCGAACCGTGCCGACATGCGGCGGGCGGCAATGCGCCGCCGAAGTTACGGTCTCGACCGGTGCGAAAGTCGGCTGCCGCCACAAGGGTCGCCACGGCTTGCCGAGCACGACGGTGGCCAACACCCCGGCCACGAACGACAGGGCGCACAGCGTCAGTATTCCAAGTGTTACGACCATGACCGCTTCCACTCCGCGAGTACGAGCAACAAAACTCCCTAAGGTGATTTAGGTCACCCAGAGCGAAAGTCAAGCAGGGCCCGCACAACCGGCACGGACGGTCTTTCCCGGCGTGAAACAGACGCTCGTAGCGGGTGAGTTGCTAGCTGCGCCCGCTCAAAACGCAATTGACGCTGCTGGCCTCCTTCGACGACGATGGCCGCTCACAGTCATGCTCGGCGAGGTTGCGAGTGAAGGTTACGTTGGTCCACGATTGGCTCACGGGAATGCGCGGCGGCGAGAAATGTCTCGAAGCGCTTGCCGAGCTGTTTCCGCGCGCCGAGTTGCTCACGCTCTTGCATCGTCGCGGGTCAACCTCTCCGCCGATCGAACGCATGCGGATCCGCACCAGTTGGCTCGGCAAGCTCCCGATGATCGAGCGGTATTATCGAGCCACACTCCCCTTGATGCCCCGGGCGATCGCGTCGCTGCGCGTGGCCGACGACTCGGAATTGGTCGTCAGCCTAAGCCATGCCGTGGCCAAAGGGGTGACGGTCCCCGCGGGCGTCCCGCATGTCTGCTACTGCTTTACGCCCATGCGTTACGCCTGGGAGCGGCGCGACGATTATGTCGGCCGCAACTCGCTGAGCACGTGGATGACGCATCGTCTGCTCGACCAATTGCAAGCCTGGGACCGTGGCACGGCGGAGCGTGTGACCCATTTCATTGCGATCAGCCGCGAGGTGCAACGGCGAATCGAGCGTTGTTACGGCCGGTCGAGTGACGTGATCTACCCGCCGGTCGACACCGACTATTACACGCCCGACGCGCGTATCGCGCGCGACGATTATTACCTGTGCGTCTCGGCGCTCGTGCCGTACAAGCGTCTTGAGCAGGCCATCGCGGCGTGCCGGCGACTCGATCGGCGGCTGGTCATCATCGGCCAGGGACCCGAGCTGGCGCGGCTCACGTCGCTCGCCGACGACCGGATCACGCTGCTCGGTTGGCAGAGCGACGAGACGATCCGCGCGCACCTGCGTCGCTGCCGGGCCTTGCTCTTTCCGGGGCATGAAGACTTCGGCATCGTGCCGCTCGAAGCGCAGGCCTGTGGCGCGCCGGTGATTGCCTTGGGACGTGGAGGCGCCGAGGAGACCGTGCTCGACGCTCGCCGCACAGAAAATGGGACGGGCGTGCTCTATGAGGCGGGTAGCCCCGACAACTCGTTGTCGGGGTCGCGCCAGCGACACGAGGCGCTGCTGCACGACGCTTCGCGCCCCGCTTGTGGCTGCGCCACCCGGACAACCAGTTGTCCGGGCCACCCTGCAATGGGCCGTGCAACTCACGATAACGCAGGTCGCGGGACGGGCGTGCTCTATGAGCAACCCACGGTCGAGTCGCTGTGCGATGCGATCGACTGGTTCGAGCAGCACCCGTCGAGTTGCGATCCCACGCGGTCACGCACGCATGCCGAGCGATTTTCGCGTCCACGATTCATCGAGCAACTGCGCGATTATCTCGACCGGGTCATGGGTCGGCACGGGGGTCACTCGAACTCGTGCGCTCCCGCGCCGCGCACGCTGTCGACGACCTGACGGCACTTGGGGAGCGAGTCGAGGAACGTGCGGCCGTAGGGCTTGGTGGCCACGCGCGGGTCGAGGATCACGACGCGGCCATGATCGGTCTGCGTGCGAATGAGCCGGCCGAAGCCTTGCTTGAGTTTGAGCACCGCCTCGGGGAGTTGATAATCGGCGAACGGGTTGCCCCCCGCGGCGCGGATGGCTTCGAGCCGGGCTTCCAACAGCGGCATGTCAGGCACGCTAAACGGCAGCTTGGTGATGATGACGGTCTGCAACGCATCGCCGGGGACATCGACCCCCTGCCAGAAGCTGTCGGTCCCCAGCAGCACGCCCCGCGGCTCGGCTTTGAATCGCGCGATCATTTGCGACCGCGGCACACCGTCGGCCTGCGAGTACAAGGCCAACTCCCGATCGACGAGCCACGGCGTCAAATCGCGGGCCACCTTGCGGAGCAAGTCGTAGCTGGTGAACAGCACGAAGGCGTGTCCGTCGGTTTGCTCGACGTAGCGGCAGATCATGGGAATGAGTTGCTTCTCGAAGGCCGCCGCGTCGCGGGTCGGGTCGGGCATGTCTCGCACGACGACCAACTCGGCCTGCCGCTCGTAGTCGAACGGGCTGCCGAGCACGTGTCCCGCGCACTGTGTGAGTCCAATCCGCTTTTGGAAGAACTGAAACGACCGTGACTGCCCCACGGCGAGCGTGGCGCTCGTGAAAATCGTGCTCGACACTTTATCGAACAGCGCCTCGCGGAGCACGGGCCCCACGTCGAGCGGCGCAGCGCACAGCGTCACGCGCGTGCGGCGTTTCTGCGCCAGCTCGACCCAATACACGTTGTCGACCAACTGCTGCTTGAGCCACGTCTCGAGCTCGCCGGAGAGTACCGTCAAGCGATCGTGGGCCGAGTTGAAGTCCTGCCGCAGCTCGACGTCGTCCAGGCTTTCGCCGTGCCGCTTGACGACCCGGGCCAGCTTGAGCAGCGTCGGACTGACCGGGTTGTCGAGCAACTGGGGCGCGGTCACGCGACCATTGCGGAGGCGGGGGAGCAGTTCGCCCACCTGGAAGAAAAACTCGTCGACGAGTGCCCGGCACTCGAGCACCAGCCGCTGGGCATCGGCCAACTTGTGATGCACGAGCAGCCCTTTGTTCGAGCGGTCGTTGTACAACTTGTTGAGCAGAAAATCGATCTGGCTCGACGACAATGACAGCCCCAGGTGATCGCTGGCGACATGCTCGACCGTATGCGCCTCGTCGAAGATCACGGCATCGTAGTCGGGCAGGATGCTGATCCCCGAGCGGCGCAAAGCCAGATCGCTGAAAAACAGCGCGTGATTCACGACCAGCAGTTGGGCATTCTGCGCGCGACGACGCGCCTGATAGTAGAAACACGATTTGTAGGTGGGACACTGCCGACTCAGGCAATTGCCGTGATCGCTGGCCGCCTCGTCCCAGACGCTGGGCAACGGGCGATAGTCGAGGTCCGCGAGCGAGCCGTCGCCGGTCTGCTCGCTCCACTGGGCCAGATGATGGAGTTGGTCGAACTCGGCCTCGTCGCGGAACAAATGATGGGCCCGCTTTTGCGCGTTGCGCAACCGTCGCAAGCTGAGGTAATTCTGCCGCCCCTTGACGAGCACGGCCGTGAACTCGAGCGGAATCACCGCGTTGAGCAGCGGCAGGTCTTTATTCAGCAGTTGCTCTTGCAGGCTGATCGTGTGCGTCGAGAGGATAATCCGGCGACAGCGTGGCTCGCCGTGCTCGTCGGCCTGGGCGGTGGCCAAGATCGCGGGGACCAAATAGGCGAAGCTCTTGCCAACGCCCGTCCCCGCCTCGACGATCAGATGCTTCTTGTTGAGCAAGGCGTGTTCGACCGCCCGGGCCATCTCGAGCTGCTGCGGTCGGAGTTCGTACTGGGGGAGCCGCGCGGCGATGCGCCCTTCGGGACCCAGGATGGCGTGGCACTCAAGCGACATGGAAGCATCAGCAGCAGTGAGCGGGCGAGCGGAGCATGGGGAGGCAGACTAGCACGCCCCGCCCAGAAGCGAAAGCGGAGAGCGGCGGTCGTGTGTCGGATTGCGACATGTCCTTCTCCCA
>CAZZBK010000004.1:33498-57899 GCA_964652155.1 uncultured Planctomycetaceae bacterium
GGGAGCGTAATTCGTGTCGAGCGCCGATCTGATTGACACACCCGAGACGGGAATTTAGGCTGCCGGTACTCATCACTCTGTACGATGGTCCAAACGGTCAGCAGCGACCGTTGCTCACTGAAAGGGGGAGGCCATGCCGATTCAGTTTAGCTGTACCAGCTGTAACAAGTCGCTGCGCGTGGCCGACACGAACGCGGGCAAGCAGGCCAAATGCCCACAGTGCGGCACGGTGCTCATGATTCCCAACGCGGCCGCCGCTCCCGCCGCGGCGCCTATCCCGCAGTACGTACCGCCCCCCGCACCCATGGCCGCGCCGATGCCGATGGCCGCGGCAGGCTACGCGCCTTACGGGGCATACGGTCCGCTGGGCAATCCGTATCAGCCGCCGCTGGTTACTCGAACGACGCGCAGCCTGAGCGATATTCAGCCCGGCGAGTTGCGCGTCGGGCCGGTGTGGAATCGCACCTGGGAGTTGTTTCGCGATAATGTCGGGACGCTGGTGTTGGGCAATGTGCTCGTCGTGCTCGTCATCTTGGGGCTCTACGCGGGCATCATCACCATGATGTACCTGTCGTTTGGCGGAATCCCGATGAACGGCGTCGCGGGTCCAGGTGCCCAGGCGGGCGGACCGGCCCTCGGGATCTTCGCGGCGATCATGTTCTTTTTCGGGCTGTTTTGCTTGTGGCTGCAAGGGGGCCTGCTGCGGTTTTATCTCAAGTGTGCGCAGCATGGCAAAACGCGGCTCTCGGAACTGTTTTGCGGCGCCGAGCACATGATCGGACTGTTTCTGTCGAGTGTACTGGCCACGCTGTTGCTCTCAGGCTTGCTGCTCGGTTCTGGGGCGGCCGTCAGCGCTACGTATCGTGCGCTGCTCGACGAGTCACCCGAAGGGGCCGCCGCGGCCGGCATTGGCGCCGCGCTGTTTGCGCTGTGCATTAATGTTTGGGTCACGCTCGGCGTCAGCCAAGTCGCGCTCATCACCGTCGATCAGCGGGTTGGTCCGTTGCAATCGATCGGCCTGTCTTTTCGACTGCTGCGCGGCAATCGGCTGCGCATGTTCTTGATTCTCATCGTGTCGATGCTGGTTTACTTTGCGGGAGCGCTCGCGTTTGGAATCGGCATCCTTTTCAGCCTGCCGTTCATGATGTTGATGTTGAGCGTGACGTATGTCGCGCTCGTTGACCCAGCCACCGTCGCCCAACCAGAGAGGATGTAGCGATGCCGATCGATTTTGCGTGTACGGGTTGCCAGAAGACGCTGCGCGTTGGCGACGATACGGCCGGCAAGCAGGCCAAGTGCCCACAATGCGGAACGGTGCTGCAAGTGCCGCTCGGTTCGACAAACTCGCCCGCGGGTTTCGCCCCACCGCCGCCAGCACCCGGTGCGCCGGCATTCAACCCGTATCAGGCCCCCCAGGCATCGGCGGGGTTTGCGGCGACGGGATCAGCTCAGCATGAGTTGGCATCGTTGGGCGATCGTTTTCTGGGCGCACTGGCGGATGGATTCATCGGCGTCTTTTTTGTCGGACCCGGATATGCGCTGATGTTTTTGGACAATAACCCGAATGATCCCGGTCCCTTGTTCATGGGAGGTATTGCCGCGGTGGTCGTTGGCGCATTGGCCATGCTGGGATTGCAGATTTACTTCCTGGCCACCAGCTCGCAGACCATCGGCAAGAAAATCGTCGGCACGCAGATGGTCATGGAAGCGACCGGCGTAAGGGCCGGGCTGGTGAACACGATCCTCTTGCGTGGCTTTGTGAATGGCATTATCGGCGCGATTCCTTGCATTGGACCGATCTACAGCCTGGCCGATATTCTGTTCATCTTCGGTGCCGACCGTCGCTGCCTGCACGATCGGATCGCGGGCACGATCGTGATCAAAAAACCCAATTAAGTAACGTGGTTGAGATTCAAGGTGACCTGAGGACCGCCATGCCCATCGACTTTACTTGCACGGGTTGCCACAAGACGCTGCGCGTTGGCGACGATACGGCCGGCAAGCAGGCCAAGTGCCCACACTGCGGCGCGGTGCTGACAATCCCCGCGGCGGAGGCCGTGCAGTACGCCCCAGCGCCGTCGAGCGGCGATGCGTTCAACCCGTACCAAGCGCCGCAGACATCGAGCGTCGAGTCCCCCATGTCGGTCGTGGGAGGGGCGTTTCAGCCGTCGCGGCTTGTCGGCTCCGAGGTCCGCACGCTGGCTTGGGAAATCCTCAAGCAGAACATGGGGCTGTGTGTCGGCGGAGGGCTCGCCATGCTCGTCCTAAGCCTGGTCATCGGAGGCGTAAGCAGCGCGATCGCGGAAGGTGTCGCAGCGCTGGTCTCGGCTGACCCGATCGTGAATCTGCTGGTCCAGTTCCCGTTTGTATTCTTCAGTTGGGTGCTGAGCACCTGGATCACCGGCGGCGCGATCGCATTTTGGCTCGCCCTCGTGCGCAACGCCCAGCCAAATATCCAGCTGATCTTTAGCGGGCAGCACTATTTCAGTCGCCTGATCGGGCCATCGATCGTGTTTTACCTGGGTATTTATCTCTTCCAAATCGCAACGGTCGCGATCGGCTTCACCAGCGGCATCGCAGACGCGCCGCTGCTGTTTCTGCTGTTCATCCCGTTATCGCTGGTCATGATCTACGCGGTATTCATCTACGGGCAATTCACGTACTTGCTCGTCGACGGCCACGCCACGGGGATGGATGCGTTCGGGCTGTCGAGGCGGATCATGCAGGGCAATCTGCTCGCTTACCTGGGGTTGATGATTATTTGCGGGCTGGTGATGATCGGCGGCGCGATGCTCTGCGGCGTCGGTATTTTATTCGCTTATCCGTATTTCATGCTCAACGTCATCCTGGCCTATCTGATGATGACCGGCCAGTTGGCACGCCGCGCGGCGTAGATGACGCCATTCCGGCGGCAGAGCCGCCGGCTTGGGTGGGGGGGAGAGGGAATCACTTCGCGTGCTACCGGCCGCGCGAGGGCGAGATCAGCCCTTCGTCGGGACTGCTCGCGCTGGCGTACAGCTTGCGCGGAATGCGACCGCTGCGATACGCGAGCCGACCCGCCTCGCTGGCTGCCCGCATCGCACGAGCCATGCCCAGCGGGTCCTGCGCGTGGGCAATCGCCGTGTTGAGCAACACGCCGTCGACCCCCAACTCGAATGCAAACGTCACGTCGCTCGCCGTACCCACCCCCGCATCGACAATCACCGGGTAGTCGGGATCGTCCTCTTTCAGATATTCCAAGCAGATGCGCAGGTTGTTGGCGTTGAGGATTCCCTGGCCCGACCCGATCGGACTGCCGGCCGGCATCACGCTCGTCGCGCCGGCTTGCTTGAGTCGTCGGGCAATGACCGGGTCGTCGGAGGTGTAACACAGCACCTGAAACCCATCGGCCACGAGTCGCTCGGTCGCTTCGAGCGTGGCGACCGGGTCGGGCAGCAAGGTTTTGGTATCGCTGAGGACTTCGAGCTTGACCCAGTCGGCGCCGGGGTTGTTCAGGCCCAGCAGAATTTCGCGCCCCAGTCGGGCGACCCGCACGGCGTCGTCGGCCGTGAAGCAGCCGGCCGTGTTGGGGAGCAAAATGTAACGCCGCGTGTCGATGTGGTCGAGGATATTGCGTCCCTGGCGATCGACGAGCCGTTCGCGGCGAATGGCCACCGTGATGCAGTCGGTCCCCGAGAGGTCGAGCGCCTCGGCCATCAATTCGTAGCTGGCGTATTTGCCGGTGCCGACAATGAGTCGGCTTTGCAACAGATGCGAACCGAGCTTGAGCGTGGCGTCGTTGGAAGCTGGGGGGACAGTCACAATGATCCTTCGTTTGGAATCGGAATCCGGAGAGACTCGCATGAGGTAATCCCTCGCCCCCATGCGGGAGAGGGTGGCGAGCGACGGCCTGTCGCGAGCCGGGTGAGGGGGCGGCCCTTGGTACCCGCGCAGCCCCCTCACCCTGTTCGCTGCGCGAACTTCCCTCTCCCGCGTGGGGGAGAGGGACCTTACGATATGTCTTCGGCTGGCTAGCCGCCGCCGACGAGCGTCACGACCTCGACGCAGTCTCCTTCGCGCAGCACGTGCTCGGCGTGGCGAGCGCGGGGCACGAGCTGCAAGTTGACCTCGACGGCAACCTGTTGCGAGCGCCACGCCTTGGCCCGCAACAGATCGGCGAGCGTACTGGCCTCGCCGATCTCGCACGGCTCGCCGTTCAACATGATCTGCATCGTCGCGTTCAAGGTGCGTTACGGGCGGACGGCCGTGGTGCGGATCGGGGCGGGTGGCCCCATCGGCAACAGCGGCACCGAGACGTTGGGCGAATTCGAGTTGAGCATGTTGGCGTTGAAGGGCATGGCGTAGACCATCAACTGGCCCGTGGTCATTTCGGCCACGTACACGACCGAGTCGCCGTACTGCGTGAGTCCTTGCGAGCGCAGGTCGCACGCGCCGGTCACCATGATAAACTTCGGCGCTTTGCCTTCCTCGATCTTCATGTCTTTGGCCACATTGGCCTTGAACTCGACGGTGAACTGCTTTTTGTTCGGGTTGATGGCCACGGCCCGCAACTCGCCCGTGAGCCCGTCGAGCATGAACAGCGCCTCGACCCCCGAGCCCAACGAGCCGGTGGCGAGCGCGAAGGTTTCGCCTCGATCGGTGGCCACGGCTTGCACGCCGCGAAGGGGAGCAAAGCTCATCAGCAATAAGCCGGCCACGACACCGACGAGGAGCACGATGATATGACTGCTGCGGATACGCTGCGACATGGGGAGGAACCTCCGACTCACAAGAGACGACGAATGCGACGCTGGCCGCGCCGGCGTCACTCTGACACCGGCTTCGACGGTAACAACCAGGATCGTACCGCCCCCGCGCGCCGCATTCCAGCGTCGAGCAAGCGTGGAAGACGAAATTTGCACGCCGCCGGGGGTAGTCTCCCCCAAGAGTTGTGCTAAAAATGAGCGACTCGACCCTGTTCTATCGCCATCACTTGACCCCTCGGGAGCGTCGCGCCACCATGCCCACCAACGGATCACTCAATCGCAAACTGCGTATGGCCCTGGTCGGCGGCGGCCAAGGGGCGTTCATCGGTCGCGTCCACTGCACCGCCGCGGTGCTCGACAATCGGGCCGCTCTCGTCGCCGGCGCGCTCTCCAGCGACCCTGCCCGGGCCAAGGCCTCGGCCCCCGACTACGACATCGCGGTCGAACGTGCCTACGGCTCCTACCGCGAGCTGTTCGACTCCGAGAGTAAACGGGCCGACAAAATCGACTTCGTCTCGATCGCCACGCCCAACCATACCCACTTCGAGATCGCGCTGGCGGCCGTGCAAGCAGGCTTCAACGTGCTGTGCGACAAACCGATGACTTACGATCTGGCCCAGGCCGAAAAGCTGGCCGACGCGGTCGATCGCTCCGACGTGGTGTTCGCCGTCACGCACAACTACACCGGCTACCCGCTCGTGCGGCAGGCCCGCGAGATGATCCTCTCGGGCGAGTTGGGCGAAATCAACGCCTTCCGCTCGAATTACATCCAAGGCTGGCTCCGCACCCGCTTGGAGAGCGAGAGCCAAAAGCAAGCCGCCTGGCGCACCGACCCGGCCCGCAGCGGAGTGGCTGGCTGCTTTGGCGACATTGGCACGCACGCCTACAATCTCGCCCGCTACATGACGGGCCTGCTGAGCGAGAGTATCAGCTGTAACTTGAAAATCTTCGCCGAGGGGCGCAAGCTCGACGACTACGGTCACGCGGTCATTCGCATGGAGAACGGCGCGCTGGGGACCGTCACCGCCTCGCAGATCAGCCACGGCCGCGAAAACGACCTGTTCATTGAAGTCGACGGCACCCAGGGAGCCCTCGAATGGCACCAGGAGGAGCCCAACAAGCTGCTCGTCCGCCGCAATGGCGAGCCGCTCAAGGTCTACACCCGCAACCCGGGCGCTCCGTACATGACCGAGTTGGCCAACGCGAGTTGCCGCCTGCCGAGCGGACATCCCGAGGCGTTCTTCGAGGCCTTCGCAAACGTGTATCGCTTTGCGTATGACGACATGATCCGCCGCGCCGAGGGGGCCAAGCTCGACCGCAACCGCTCGATTTATCCGAACATCAACGATGGCGTCGAGGGGATGTACTTCATCGAGCAGTGTGTCAAGAGCAGCCAGCAAAGCGGCGCCTGGGTGCCGATGAAGCATCCCCGGGCCCGGCGCTAGTGCCTTCGCGCAGATGGATCGTTTCCCCCAAGCCGGCGGCTTTGCCGCCGGTCGACGTCTGCGGTGGGTGGCTGGCGTTTTGCGGCAGCAAAACCCTTCAACCTCGACCGCTCCCTTTATTGGATGAGTTGTGGGTGGCTGGCGTTTTGCGGCAGCAAAACCCGGCTCACTTCGAGGCGGTGTCACATTACTCGCCGGGGTTTGCTTCGCAAACCACCAGCCACCCACCACGGTGACGCTCACACGCCAGCCACCCTGCTGTACCAACCCTTGCGACCCTAGCCGAGCCTCCACGATCGGTTGAGACGCGCGGCATCTGCGGGTCGCGGCAGCCAATGCGCCTATCCGACTTAATACCCCCAGTCTTCCGCGTCTAGTCTAACGACCCAGTAGGGTCTTGTTGTCGAGCGATTCGACACTCTCTGGCGAAAAGATAGCCAAGTTGTTGACTTGGCCAGAAAACCGACTAAGATACGTCGTATTGATACCGCGTCTCAATATCAACATCGAGCTGCGGTGTCGGTCGGTTCTCGGCCGTCAGCGCCCCGCCCACCTTCGCCGGTCAGCCAACCGCGATCACGAGAACCGCCAGACGTGGCCTGTCGCATGGTGCGGCAAGGCCGCGTCGGCCAATGTCGGCCACGTTCACAGTCTTGCGATGCACGAAACCTCAACACGGTCCGGTTCGTCGCTTAGCCAGGAGTTGTTCGCCATGCAAAAGCAGCAGACGGTTCTCAAACGCGGTTTTACGTTATTGGAGTTGTTGGTCGTCGTCGCCATCCTCGCCATCATCGCCGGTGGGTTGATAGGCGCGTATGACGGCCTTGAAACCAAGTCATCCCAGGGTGTCGCCGCCTATACGATCGGTGCGCTGAACAGCGCCGTGCGCAACTTTCATGCCACGAATAATTCACGCTATCCGACCGACTTCGACAGCTTGTTGTTTTCATCCACGGGCGACGGAACCGATGCCGTGGGCCTCAATATTCTGCCGACCGATTTGAAAGGCAAACTGGGTTTGCATACGCTCACCAGCGCAGGCGTAACCTCGCTCGCCAGCGTGGGCATTGATAGCCTGCATTATGTCAGCAGCGCAACGACCCCCGCCACGAATTACAACAATGCGTTGGTCTCGGCCGGCGGCACGCAATCCGAAATCCCCAGCCGCGTCTTCGACCTTCCACGCACAACGAGCGGTTCGCTTCGTGGCTCGGGGGTGCATGTGTCCCTAGCGGCGGGCACGGTGGTGGCTGCGGTTGAAGGGCTCGGCATGCCGGACATGAACGGCAGCACGCCTGCCGATTCGACTCGCTTGCGCGACATCTGCGGACTAGACCAAAGCCTTGCGCACCTTGTGGTGGCATTTGGCATTGGCAACAACTGCACCATGGTCAAGCCGCACGACACCTCGGAACTGACCGATACGCGTGCCGCTCGATTGGCCGAGGCACCGTACTACAAAAACGTCTTGCAGGGAGAATACAATCGCTATGTCGCCCTGTTTCACCTCGGCACGAGTACCGACTCCTCGATCGCCAATGTTGTTTACCTCTCCAAAGCGCGCTTGATCGGCGTGCTCGACACCAAGGGGGATTGGTACGAAGAAGAGCTGGCCGAGCACTTGGGTGTCAAGAAATAGCTCGTTGGCCCAATAACTTGACCGTACGTGCCTCGCCGGGACCACAAAACTCCCGGCGAGGCACGCCCTTTGCCCTTCGTCCTCCCTAAACACCAAACACCAAACACCCCTAACAACAACCTAACTTCATTAGACAATTGATTTTTTATTGCAACATAGTTGCATTAGACAATTCGGTCGCATATACTCCGGCGGTGTTGAGGCAGTGTTGCCTCGATTTCGTTGTCACCCGTGCCGGAGAATTCTGCGATGCGTACCATAGCTAACCGCTCTCGAAACGCCTTTACCTTGCTGGAGTTGCTCGTCGTGGTTGCCATCTTGGCCATTATTGCTGGCGGACTGATTGCCGCGTACGACGGTCTGGAAGCCCAGGCCGGTGCGGGGACCAGCGCCAATAGCATGGCCAGTGTCGATCAAGCCGTGCGGACCTTCGTCACCGTGGTCAAGCAGGCTCCCAACGGTCTCGATTCGCTCGTCGCCGCCACAGGCACCTCCAGTGCCACAGCCACGGCGGCTCCCACGACCGGCTCGCTGTTGCTGTCGCTCGATCACTTGGCCGATCACGTGCAGGTCGCCGCGCTCACCGCCGCACAGAGTGCGGCGCTCGTCGAGGCAGGCATCGACACGCTGTACTATCTCGACGCCACGCAGAACACCGCGGTGGGTGGCGTGGGCACATCACGCGCTCCGAACCGGCTCTTCGATCCGACGGTGCTCGGCACGGGGGGCTACGGTTTCCCCGGCACGTTCGGCAGCACCGACACTCCGGCCGTCGTCCGCTGGTTGCCCGACCTCGACACCAGCACCACGCCGCCGACCCCGGACGCAACATCGGGCAATGGCTTGCACAATCGGCTTGTCGGGGCAGGTCCCACCGACGTGCTCGTGGCGTTTGGGCTGGGCAATAACAGTTCGATGATCGGCACAAACGATCCGTCGGTGGCCAGCAGTGTGACGTTGGCGCAGGCCCCGTTCCAGGTCGATCAGCACCGCGACGAATACGGCCGGTTCATCTTGTTGTTCAATCTTGGCCCGGTCGCCTCGCCGTACAGCAAGGCCCGGTTCCAGGCGGTGATCAACCCGCACGGTCAGGTCATCGATCAGAAGATCAGTGAATACATTTATCAGTCCAATTGAACGAAGTCATTAGTCAATGGAACGAAGTCGTTCGTTTGTCATCTTCATGCGACGCGCCCCGGGGAGTTCACGTGAGCTCCTCGGGGTGGCGCGTTGTTGGTGGTCAGCATTTTTCCCAAAGGGATCGATCATGAAGCGCGCCTCGCAGCGTGGTTTTACATTGCTCGAGTTGTTGGTCGTGGTGGCGATTCTGGCCATGCTGGCCGGGGCGGTCATACCGATGGTGACCAACTCGACCGAGCGGACGCAGGCCTCGGTCGCGGCGGCGAACGTGACCGACTTAACGAAGACGATCGACAGCTTTTGGACCTACAACGGCTACTATCCCGACGGCTGGGACACACTCATCGGTGCCAGCGATACGGCGGGAACGACCGCGACGGGCAGTTTATTCACCAAGCTGATGACTCGGTTGCAGTCGACCTCGTCACCCGTGGTGCAGTTGGTCAATGCCAGCGTGGCCGACCCGAGTGCCGCGCTGTGGCGCGCTCGAATGCAAAACTATTACAACCATGTCGAAGGCTATGCTTCGATCACCTCGATGCTCCCGAATGACGCCACGTCATTGCCCACGAGCACACCGGTCGCACCCTACAGTTCGATCGGTGTTCCTAGTTCAAGTGTTCAATTGGCCGTATTGAACTACACGGTTTCGCTGACCGACCCGATCTATAGCGTGCTCGTGAATGACTGGAACCTACTCGGTGTCTCGTCGACCTACCTGACCGATCACAACTTCATTGTGCTGGGGTTGGGCAATCGCAACACGCTCGTGGGTCGCGAGATGCGTAGCGCTCCGTCGTTGGATCTCGATAGCGCGGCGCTTTACTACACGCGGCCGCTCGCCGTGTTCGCGGTCCCCTCCGCCTCGACATCGACCGAGAAGGCCAAGCTCGTGGGCATGCTGGGGCCCGACGGCCGCAGCCTGAACCAGTACCTGCGCAACTTCCATAGCCCCGCCCCGTAATCGCATCCCCGCTCCGCCATGTGCTCGACGACCGTTACGCTGTCGCTGCCAAACAACGTGCCCTTCAAGGCGCGGCGGGCTCGACGTGCGTTCACGCTCATCGAGTTGCTCGTGGTCGTGGCGGTCGTGGCAGCCGTGGCGGGGCTCAGCGCGATGGTCTACTCCCACTCGCAGGACGTGAGCAAGGAACAAATCACGCGCTTCGAGCTGCGTCAGCTTCAGCAGGCGCTGCAACGCTTCAAGCAAGACACCGGCTACCTGCCCGGACAAGGACCCTTTCAACGCCTCAGTGACGGCGGCGCGATCTCCGACGCGGTCTCAGCCGACTGGCTCCACTCACCGGCGAACTTTTGGGCCCTGTTTCAGAACCCGCTCGATGGCTCAGGGCACCCGCGATCGACTTGGGACCCCGTGACGCGCCGCGGCTGGCATGGCCCGTACCTGTCGCAAGCCGGCAACAGCTATGTCAACGTGAGCGACTTTCTCGGCGGCACCTCTCAAATCATCAGCGCTGTGTATGGCGTGGCCGATCCCTTTGCGGCCTTGCCCACCCCCGATGGCTCGTTTGTCTGGTCGGGTCTCGACTCGGGCGAGTCCTGGGGCCGCCCGTACTTGTTGTTCATCGACGCCCCACAAAACACGGCGTACATGAACTTGCTGGCCGCGCGGGTCAGCGGCATGAACACCGCCTCGCCCACCTATATTGCACTCCAATTGATCGTCAACGGATCGACGACCACGGACGACAGTGTACTCATCGGAGCAGGCCCGGACGGAATCTTTGCCACGGCGGATGATTTTGTCCTCACGGTGCTGCGATGAACCAACTCCGTCACGTTTCGCCGTCGATGAGCTCAGCCACCGGTCCGAAATGGACCGGCTCGGAGAGATCGCGTCGCGGCCTGACGCTGCTGGAGATGCTGCTGGTCGTGTTCATCTTGTCGGCCGTGGCGCTCGGCGCGGTCTCGCTCACCGATAAGGTCGACTCGCAAGGGCGGTTCGACGACACAAGTCGACGGTTGAATTTACTGCGCGACGCGATCGTTGGCCCACGGCAGTTCACGAGTGCCGGTCAGCGGATCAACAGCGGCTTTGTGAACGACCTGGGGACACTGCCCGCGAGTGTGTCGCGATTGACGCTCACGCTCAGCGACTCACAGACGACCATCCCGCGCTTCCAAGCGCACGCGCCGTTGTTCTTCGATCCGACGGTCGACGCGCCCGGCACCGCCTACGGTCCCTACAGTTGGGACACGACCAGCAACAGCGACGCGGTCCCCGTCAGCGGAACGATCTTGTACAAGGGGTATCGCGGGCCGTATCTCGCGCTCGATGCCGGAGCCACGAGCCTGGTCGACTCGCTGACACCACCGAACGTCGTGACCCTGTTTCGCGATGGCTGGGGCACCCACAGCGCCAGCGACGACGCGCTGAACTTCGGCTGGCTGTGGACCGCGCCGACCGCCATGAGCGTCGCGCCCTACAGCTCGCCGCTGCTCATCACGAGCCTGGGGGCCGACGGTGTCGTCACCAGTGTGACGACGGGCAACGTTCTCGACAACGACGTGAGTGTGTCCATCTCGGCCGACGATTGGTCGATCCCTTCGCTCACGGTGACGGTCCGCAACACGCTCGGCGAACAAACCAATATCAACGCCGCTCTACTGGTCTTCACCCCCTCGGGCTGGCGGCGCTTTCAGAGCACGGCCCAAACGATTGCCGAGGGGACCGCAACGACCCCGACCACCGCGACGTTCACGCGCGTCGGCGAGACCACGAGCGACCGTATTCCGCTCGGGCAGCATTGGCTGCTGCTGTTTGTGGACGACGGCAACACGCAGCCATCGGCCAGTGACGCGCCGCTGCTGAACTCAACGACCACGCAAGGGATTGGCCGCGCCATCGACGTGTACTCACGTGCCTCAGCCACCGAAACCTTGACGATTGAATAATGACCCGCGAACCGTTTTATCAACGCTGGCTGCCGAACATCGACTCGCGACTGCTCGTCGTCGAGACCGATGGGTTCGTCACGCGCGCGCTGATGGTGCGGCGCGAGGGGAAGTCGGCCGCGATCGAGGCCCTGGCCGAGTCACGTCAGACCTCGGCCGAAGCGGCCCTGGGCGAAGCCCTCGCGGCGCTCGGCGTCGCCAAGCTGCCGCGCCGCGCCATTCTGCTCACGCATGAGGTGGTCACGAGCATCGTGCCGCTGCCGGTCAACCCGGCCAAGCCACGCGCCGCCGACGAGATGCACGAGCTCGTGCGGCTGGAACTCGAACCGCAAGTCGCCATTCAGTCGGGAGCCCGTCCGATCGGCGAAATCCTGGTCGGGCTCGGCGCCCTTAGCTACGAGCAGGTGGCCGAGGTGCTCGCCGAGCAGGAACGGCTACGCGAGCCGCGCGGCGCTGCGCCGTCGCGCCGCTCGGTGCCCCGATTCGGCGAGATTGCCCGTTCGTTCGGCTTCGTCACGAACGATCAACTGGATCGAGCGCTCGGTTTGCAGCAGCAGTTTCGGTTGTCGAGCGATGATTTGGTCTGCGGCTGGGTCGGCCAGAGCGGCGAGCTGCCGCAGCAGCCGGGCATGTATCGCTGGCTGGTCAGTGGCATGGATCGCGGCACGCGCGACGCTTGGCATCAGCGCTTTGCCGCGCATCGCATCGAGTTGCGAAGTATTTATCCGCAACTCTCCAGCAGCACCGCGGCGGTCGACGCCGGCGAGGCCTGCTTCGCGGCGGTGATCGACATGCAGCCGGGCATGATCTGCGCCACGCGACTGTCGATGGGCGTGATCGACTCGCAAACCATGCAACTCTCGACCGGTCGGCTACCCACGGTCGAGTTGTGTGCCGACCTGATCGGCCGCGCCCCACTCGATTCATTTTGGGTGAGCGGTCGCAGTGTGCCGCGGGGGAGTTTTACGACCGAGCTGGCGGCGTTGCTCCGCGCTCCCCATCAGCCGTGGACGATCGTTGTTCCCGAAGGGCTTGTCGCTCTGCCCCCCGAGGCTCTCACCGGCCCTCTCGGCGCCGCGCTCTGCGAGTGGCGGCGCGGCACGCGAGGCGCGCTCGTCGGTGTCAGCGCCCGAGACCCTGGCCCGCCCGTGTGGCAACGCCTGGAAGTGATTCAAGCCGCCGCGGCTCTGATCGTCGCGCTGTTCATCGTGTGCTCCGAGATCGCATTGCGCGGAATGCTCAGCCGATCGAACGCGCAACTCGCCGCCGCGCAGCAAGAGTTGGCCGTCATACAAGGTGAGAGCAACGTGGAAAAAGCCCGCGCCGAGTCGGTCAAACAACTCCGCGCCGAGTTGGTCAAGATCAACGACCAGAAACATGAATTCGAGCACCTGTTGCAAGTGATCGATGGCGACCTGGCCGACCGTAACGCATTTGTCCGCCAATTGCTCGACGTGCTCGCCGCGAGCATTAACGACGATGTGGCCGTCGATCAGATTCGGGAAGAGAATCAGCAGAAGCAGCAGTTCGTCATCTCGGGTTGGGCCCTGAGCACGCAGTCGGCCGAGCAGTTCATCGATCGCCTTGGGCGACGGTTGCCCAGTTGGGAATTGAGCGTCGGCAAACGGAAGTTGAGCGAGAAGACCGGCCGCTTCAAGCTCGAAGGCTACGCCTGGGAAGTTGAGCTGCACCCGAACGCGCAGATCAGCAAGATCAAGCCGCTCAAGCGTGACGACACCCCAACCCAGCAGCAGCGCGTCGCACAGCAGGAGGGGGGACCATGATCTCCGGAGCTCGATCGTACCGCGAGGCGGTGACCACCGTGATCGTGTTGGCCGCGATGGTCGTGGCCCTTTACAGCCTGTGGCGCTGGAACCCCAGCACGCGGTTCGGGCTCACGATGTGGGCGCGGGTCAAGGCGACGCAAGCACAGATCGAACAAACGCGCGCCGAGATGGTCAAGGCACGCGGTTCGATGCCGATCGTCGATGCCGATCCGGCCCAGTTGGCTCAAGAGAAAGTCGAGGCCGAGACGATCCGCGACGCGCGGCGCGATGAGCTTGACGCGGCCAAGTCGCGTTTCGCCTCGAACGACATCGCGCGCCAAGCCCAGAACGTGGCCATTGCGGAGTTAGCGCGATTGCATCAGGTGCGGATCGTCGAGGTGGCCCCCTACCATCTCGCCGCGCAGACGACGAGTCGCGTTGTTGCTGCGCCCTCCGCCACTCCCGCCCCCGCCGCGCCTCCACCCGCGCCCGCCACTCAGCGTCCCACGGCGACCACAGCGCCGACGACAACCGTCGCGCCGACGGCGACCAAGCCCGTGCCGCCGCTCGCCATCGGACCTTTTGTCGATTACAGCGTGCTGATCAAGCAGTTCGACCGCCCGGTGCAGAAATTGGTTATTGAAGGATCATTCGCGGCGCAGCGAGAGTTTCTGGCTGAACTCGACGAGTTGCCGCAACGCGTGAGTGTGCTGCATTTTGAGTTGGAGCGGCTCGACGAACCCGAATCACCCGAAGACGACGCGCCGCTACGCACGACGCTCGTGCTTTTGCAATAAGGCCCACGATGGACGTTCACTCACGCTTGCTCGATGAACTGCTCGAACAGTGCCGCTCGGTGCAGGCCTCGGACTTGCATCTCTCGGCCGACGAGCTGCCCTTTGTGCGCGTGCATGGGCGGCTGCAACCCTTGGGGAGCGAACGGCTCAGTGCCGCCGCGGTCGAACAACTGGCCTATGACATGATGCTGCCGCGGCAACGCGCGGTGTTCGACGATCAATTGACGCTCGACCTGGCCTACGCGCCGCAGCTCCACGAGCGGTACCGCATCAATGTGTACCGCGAACGGGGCCGCGTGGCGGTCGCCGTTCGCCGGCTGGAAAACCGCTTCCGCGACTTCAGCGAGTGGGGCCTGCCACCCCAGTTGGCGCAGCTCGCCGAGCTGCGCGACGGATTGATCCTCGTCACCGGCCCGACCGGCAGCGGCAAGACGACCACGCTCGCCACGATGATCCATCAGATCAACCAATCGCGCGCCTGCCACATTGTCACGATCGAAGACCCGGTCGAGTACGTCCACCAGAACCACCGCTCGCTGGTGCACCAACGCGAGTTGCACGCCGATGTGCCCAGCTTCGCGCAGGCGGTCCGCGCCTCGCTGCGCGAAGACCCCGACGTGATCCTGGTGGGCGAAATGCGAGACGTCGAAACGATCCAAGCCGCCGTCACGGCCGCCGAGACCGGGCACCTCGTGTTCTCGACGCTCCACACCGGCGACGCGGTCGGCGCTCTCGACCGCATCATCGGCGTGTTCTCGGGCGATGAGCAGCAATCGATTCGCCAGCAGCTCTCGATGGTGTTGCGGGCGGTCATCGCTCAGCGGCTGCTCCCCACCGTCGACGGTCAGGGACGCGTGCCGGTCGTCGAGATCCTGCAAGTGACGACCGCCGTGGCACACCTGATCCGCTCGGGCAAACCGCAGCAGATCTACTCGACGATCGAGGCGGGCATGAGCCAGGGAATGCAAACGATGGAGCAAGCGCTCGTCGACCTTGTTCGCTCGGGCAAGGTCGACGTGGCCGACGCCAAGCTGCTGGCCCGCGACCCACGCTTGTTTGAAGAGCGGATGCGCTACTTTGACGGCAACAACGGTAGCCCGGCCCGTTCAGCGACCTACGCACGTACCACGAACCCGTAAACTCACATGCCGATTACGCCGCAAGAACTGCTGGACGCTGCCGTGGGTGTGGGCCTCATCGACGCCGACACGGTCGAGTCGCTGCGCGTCCGCTCGCGGCAGCGGCGCGAGTCGTTGCTGGAGACCGCGTCGTTGCAGGGACGGTTCCCGTTGGCGGCCATGTATCGCGCGTTGGCCGACCGTCGCGGCTGGGATTACATCGACATGGCAGCCGAGCTGCCCGAGCCCGAGCTGGTGCGCCGCGTGAGCGAAACGATCATCCGCCGCCGGCTCGTGTTGCCGGTGCGACAGCAAGACAACACGGTGCTTGTGGCGACGGCCGACCCCGACGATCGGGGCACCTTGGAGAGCATTCAGCGCTCGTTGGGCGTGAGCGTGCAGACGGCGCTGTGCGATCCGGAGTCGCTGCAACTAGCCATCGACCGCGTGCTCGCGCTGATCGGCGGTCGCGCGGCCGCGGGGGGCGGCGAGGCCATCGACGCCGTGTCGCTGCTCGATCGCATCATGCGCGAGGCGTTTCTGCGCCGGGCCAGCGACATCCATATCGAATCCGAGGCGGTCGGCACGCGCGTCCGGCTGCGGATCGACGGCCGACTGCGGATCTTCATGACCGGCCTCGATCCGGAACTGGGTAACAGCCTGCTCTCGCGCGTCAAGGTGCTCGCCAATCTCGACATTGCCGAGCAGCGGGCTCCGCAAGATGGCCGCTTCAGTTACAGCCCGCCGGGGCGAGATGATGTCGAGATCGACCTCCGCGTCGCCACGGTCCCCACGCGCTGGGGCGAGCGGGCCACGCTCCGCTTGCTGGGCATGAACGCCGGCGACCTGACCCTCGAGTCGCTCGGCATGTCGCCGCGGCAACTCGAAAAGTTTCGCGAGGTCATTCGTCGACCGCATGGCATTGTGCTGCTCACGGGCCCCACGGGCTCAGGCAAGAGCACGACCCTGTACTCCGCGCTGAGCGAGATCAATCAACCTCACCTGAACATCATCACGGTCGAGGATCCGATCGAGTACCTCATTCCCGGCGTCAATCAGGTGCACGTCGGCGGGACCGACAAGGTCTCGTTCGCCAGCGCGCTCCGCTCGCTGCTGAGGCATGACCCGGACGTGATGATGGTGGGCGAGATTCGCGACCCGGAAACGGCCGACGTGGCGATGAAGGCCGCGCTCACCGGCCACCTGCTGTTCTCGACGCTGCACACGAACACGGCCTGCGGCGCGATCACGCGGCTGGTCGACATTGGCTGCGAACCGTTTCTGATCGGGGCGTCGCTCGTGGCGTCGATTGCCCAGCGGTTGGTCCGCCGTCTGTGCCCGCGTTGCAAGCGTCCGCGACAGGCCACCGAGCGCGAACTCGCCCTGCTGGGAATGACCGACTCGACGGTCGAGGTCCATGAGGCCACCGGCTGCGCCGCCTGCCTGGGGACCGGTTTTGTCGGCCGCATCGGTCTGTTCGAGACACTGTGGATCGATCAGGAGTTGGCGCGGCTGATCAGCCAAGGAGCCACGCAATCGCAAATCGAGCAGTCCGCGCCGCGCACGCTCACCACGCTCCGCGCCGACGGCATTGAGAAAATCTTGCAAGGGATCACCACCGTCGACGAGGTCATGACCGCCACGGTGGTCGACTGACGAAGGAGAACAACAAAGTTACCCCTCTCCCACCGGGAGAGGATGGCGAACGAAGTGAGCCAGGTGAGGCGAGTTGGCAGCGTGTGTAGCACGCAAGCTCCCCTCATCCGGCCTACGGCCCCCTTCTCCCGAAGGGAGAAGGGGTCATCGCGATCCACCCACGAACATGATGCACCAACGCGCCAACTGAACGACTGCCATGCCCGTTTATCAATACGTCGCCCTGAACAACCGCGGACAAGAGGTCCGGGGCCGCGCCGAGGGAGCCGATCCGCGATCGGTCAGCTCGACGCTGCGCGCCCAATCGTTGTTCGTGGTGCGGTTGATGCAGCAGGGCGCGTCGGCCGCGCGCGGCGACCGCGCGCTCGCCGACGCCTGGCTCGGCGTGAAACGGTACTTCGCTGGATTGTGGCCCGTCCGCACGCGCGATCGGGTGTTCTTCTTCCAGCAGATGGCGCTCATGTTGCGGACGGGCCTCACGCTGCTGCAAGCGCTCGAGGTGGCCCGCGATCAGACGAGCAAGCCGCGCTTCGTCAAGACGATCGACAACCTGCGCGAGGGAATTCAGTCGGGCAAGAGTTTCTCGCAAGCAATGCTCCAGGAACGGCAGTTCTCCACGTTCACGGTCAAGCTGATCGAGACCGCCGAGGCCAGCGGCGAACTCGATCGCATCTTGGAGCAGATTGCGACGTACATGGAGCGGCGGGCCGAATTGCGGCGCAAGCTGCTCACCGGCCTGACTTATCCCTTGATCGTCGTGCTCGCGTCGATTGGCGTGGCCGTGTTCTTGGTCGTCGTCATCATTCCGAAGTTCCGCACCTTCTTCGAGCGACGGCAGGTCGCGCTGCCTTGGTCGACGCAGATGCTCGTCGACATCTCGAATGTGGTCACGGAGCACTACGTGACCGCTTTGGCCATCGTCGCCACGGTGATCGGCTCGACGATCGGGCTCTACATGACCGACGGCGGCCGCCGAGCGATCGACCGCGCGTTGCTGAGCGTGCCGGTGATCGGCACGTTGATCGCCACCGGCAGCATGGTCACGCTGACGCAGAGTGTCTCGATGATGTTGGGGAGCGGCGTGACGCTGCTCGAGTCGCTGCGGATCGCGGCGTCGGTGATCGCCAATCGGTCGATGAGCGGCGCGGTGCAGCAGGCCGGCGAGCAAATTCTGCGTGGCCAGGATTTGGCCCGCAGTTTGGCACAGCCGGTCATTCCGCGATTGCTCACGCAGGTCGTCGCGGTCGGCGAGCGGACCGGGTCGCTCGCGCAGGTGCTCGGCGAGCTGAACGCGTTTTACGATCGCCAGTTGCAGGCGTACATCCAGCGGCTCAGTTCGTTGATCGAGCCCGTGATGATCCTGATCATTGGCAGCATGGTGGGTTTTGTGTACTTTTCGTTCTTTCAGGCCGTGTTCCAATTGGCCACGGCCGGACGGTAATCAATCATGAATGATGCTCAACAACCAATACTTTCGTCATGCTGGGTAAGCTCACCACGTTTGCGAGCAACCTGGTTGCTGTTTATCTTTGCGCTGGGTGGTTCACTGGCCGCGGCACAAGAGCCTAGCGCGTCGGTCTCGCCCACGGCTGCACCGACGCCCCCGTCGGCCAGCGCCAAAAGCAAGGTACCCCCCGCGCCGATACGCCAGCGGCGGCTGGTCGCCTCGCCAGGGAACAACGATAAACTGCCGCTGCTGCGCGACCCGTTCGCCAACAGTCAGCGGATGGAGGACGAGTACAACCGCTTGAACATGAGCGGCAAGGGGGGGCCGAGCGGGCCGGTGTTGCCGCCGTTGCGATTGCAAGGTTACGCGGGCAACGTGGCGATGATCGTCGTCGACGACAAGCGACGCATGGTCGTCCGCGTCGGAGACACCGTCAGCCTGCCCACCGCCACGCGGCCCATCGATGTGAAGATTGTCGAGATGGTCTCGGCCGGCGTCGTGCTCGAAGTGATTGCCACGGGGCAGACACTCTTTCTGCATTAAGGTCAACGCCTCGCGGCCGTCTAGCGAGTCGTAGTCAGCAGCGGACGCAGGAACGCTCCGGTGTCGTTTTGGTCGAGTTGAGCGACGCGCTCGGGGGTGCCTTGCGCGACGATCCGCCCGCCGCCGCTGCCCCCTTCGGGTCCCAGGTCGACGAGCCAGTCGGCCGTCTTGATCACGTCCAGGTTATGTTCGATCACGATCACCGTGTTGCCACGATCGACCAGCCGGTGCAGCACGTCGAGCAGCCGGCGGATATCGTCGAAATGCAAGCCAGTCGTCGGCTCGTCGAGCAAGTACAGCGTCCGTCCGCTGTCGAGTCGGGCGAGTTCGGTGGCCAACTTGATCCGCTGCGCCTCGCCGCCCGAGAGGGTCGTGCATGACTGCCCCAGCGTGACATAGCCCAGGCCGACCTCGCGCAGGCTGTCGAGCAATCGGCGGATGACCGGAAAGTTCTCGAAGAACTCGGCGGCGGCATCGACGCTCAGCTCGAGCACCTCGGCGATCGATTTATCTCGATAGCGCACGTCGAGCGTGGCGCGGTTGAATCGCGCGCCGTGACACTCGGGGCATTCGACGTACAGGTCGGGGAGGAAATTCATTTCGATCTTGCTGAGCCCCTGCCCCTGGCATGCCTCGCAGCGGCCACCCTCGACATTGAAACTAAAGCGGCTCGCCGAATAGCCGCGCAGCCGAGCATCGCGCGTGTGGGCAAAGGCCTTGCGCACCTCGTCGAACACCCCCGTGTACGTGGCCGGGTTGGAGCGTGGCGTGCGGCCGATCGGCGACTGGTCGACCTCGACAAATTTGTCGATGGCGTCGAGCCCCAGCAGGCGGTCGAACGGGCCGCTCTTGGGTCCGCCGCCGGTCAATTGTCGCCGTAGGGCGCGGGCCAGCGTCTCGTTGAGCAGCGAGCTCTTGCCTGACCCGCTCACGCCCGTGACGCAGGTAAACGCGCCGAGCGGGATGGCCAAATCGACCCCTTGCAAGTTATGCAGCCGCGCGCCGAGCACCTGCAAGGCAGCATGTTCTTTGAAGGGCGAGCTGCGTTTGCTCGACTTGCCGCGCGGCGCGTCCCGCGGCGGCGTGGTGCCTTGCCACTCGTCGTCGCTGACGCGGCGCGACGTGGGGACCGCGATCGAGCGGGCTCCCGACAGATATTGTCCCGTCAGCGACTCGGGGTTGCGCAGCACCTCGTCGGGCGTTCCCTGGGCGACGATCTCGCCGCCGTGCAGGCCCGCCCCGGGACCCATGTCGAACAGATAGTCGGAGTGCCGCATCACGGCCTCGTCGTGCTCGACCACGATCACGGTGTTACCCAACTGCTGCAAATCGCGGAGCGCCTCGATCAGCCGCTGATTGTCTCTCGGGTGCAAGCCGATCGACGGCTCGTCGAGCACATAGCAGGCGCCGACCAAGCCGCTGCCGATGCCCGTGGCCAGGCGAATACGTTGCAACTCGCCGCCGCTCAAGGTGTCGGCGCTGCGCTCGAGGGTCAGGTACGGCAACCCGACCTTGAGCAGAAAGTTGAGCCGGGCACGAATCTCGCGGAGCAGCGGAGCCGCGATGGCTCGACGTTCGGCAGGAAATTCGAGCGTGGTGAAAAACTCGGCCGTGGCCGCAATGCTCAGCGCCGTCAGTTCATGAATCCGCTTGTCGCCCACCCGCACGCTGCGGGCCTCGGCGCGCAACCGTGCCCCGCCGCACTCGGCGCACTTAATCGGGCCACGAAACGCTTCGAGGTGTTCGCGCGCCGCCTCGGTCGCTGCCGCCTCGTAATCGCGCTCGAGCAACGCGAGCACCCCGGGCGTGTCAGCCGCGCCGTTCCAAAGCACGCTGCGCTGTTTGGGTTTCAGCTCGTCGAGTGTCGCCGTGGCTTTGAAGCGGCCCGACTCGGCCAGGGCCAAAAGACGTTTTTTCCGCCGCGCGTCGAGGGTCCCTTGCGCCGTGAGCCACGGCGCGATCGCGCTCTCGGCAAGCTTGAGGCTCTCGTCCGGGATGATCAGTTCCGGGTCGAACGCCGTGCGCGAGCCGAGCCCGTCGCACTTGTCGCACGCGCCATAAGGACTGTTAAAGCTAAAGGTGCGCGGCTGCAATTCCTCGTAGCTGATTTGGCACTCGGGGCAGGCGTACTCGGTGCTGAAGGTACGGTGTTGCCAGGCGTTCTCATCCGCGTCGGGCGCCAGCGTGATCGTCGACACGAGCGAGCCCGATCGGGAGAGCGCACGATCGATCGATTCGGCGAGCCGGGCGCGAATGTTGTCGCGCAGAATGATCCGATCGACGACGGCTTCGATCGTATGCGACTTCTGTCGAGCCAGCGGCGGGACGCTGTCGAGTTCGTACACCACGCCATCGACCCGAGCGCGCACTAAACCAGCTTTGCGAATCGCGGCAAACACGTCTTCATGCTGACCCTTGCGGCCACGCACCAGGGGCGCGAGCACCATCAGCTTGGTTCCCTGCGGCCACTCCAGGATCGTGTCGACGACCTGTTCAGGCGATTGCTGGCTGATCGGCGCGCCGCAGCGATAGCACATGGGGTCGCCGACCCGGGCGAACAATAGCCGCAGGTAGTCGTAGATCTCGGTGACGGTACCGACCGTGCTGCGCGGATTGGCGGACAACATGCGTTGGTCGATGGCGATGGTCGGCTGCAAGCCGTCGATTAAATCGACGTCCGGGCGTTCCATCTGCTGCAAGAATTGCCGCGCGTAGGTCGAGAGGCTTTCGAGGTACTGTCGCTGCCCCTCGGCAAAAATCGTGTCGAAGGCCAATGAGCTTTTACCGCTGCCGCTCGGGCCGGTGATGACGACGAGCTGGTCGCGGGGCACGTCGAGGTCGACGTTTTTCAGGTTATGCACCCGGCAGCCGCGAATGCGGAGCGCCGGTTCGAGCGGGGCGGCGACCGTGACCGAATCACTCAGCGTGCTGGCCATGATGCGTCCGCGGGGGTCATGGGCTCGAACGTTAGGAGGCGACCGGCGCGGGAATGACCTCCGCGAGGGCTTCGTGGGCCCGCAGGACCATGTCGCGCGTGGCTTCCCAGCCGGTGCAGGCGTCGGTGATCGAGACGCCGTACTTGAGCTGCGTAAGATCGCTGGTCAGTTTCTGCGCGCCCTCGTGCAGGTTGCTTTCCACCATCAGGCCGAGAATGTGCGTGTTGCCGGCCACGCGCTGGGCGATCACGTCGTCCCAGACGATCTCTTGCTTGCGATGGTCTTTGTCGGCGTTGGCGTGCGAGCAGTCGACCATGACGCGATCGGGGAGCTTGGCCGACCGCAGACCCTCGATCGCGGCACGCAAGTTGTCGGCACTATAGTTGGGACCCGAACGCCCGCCGCGCAGGATCATGTGCCCGCAGGTATTGCCGCGCGTGTTCACCACGCAGATGCGACCCTGCGTGTCGATTCCCAAAAAGCTGTGCGGGTGACGGGCCGAGAGCATGGCATCCAAGGCGATTTGCAGATTGCCATCGGTGCCGTTCTTAAAGCCCACCGGCATCGACAAGCCGCTGGCCATCTGGCGATGCGTTTGCGATTCGGTCGTGCGCGCGCCGATCGCGGCCCAGGTCACCAAGTCGGCCACGTACTGCGGCGTGATCGGTTCGAGCATCTCGGTCGCGGTGGGCAGCCCCAACTCGTTGACTTCGAGCAGGATTTTCCGCGCCAGCCGCATCCCCGCGGCGATATCAAAGGTGCCGTTGAGATGCGGATCGTTGATGAGTCCCTTCCAGCCGAGCGTCGTGCGCGGCTTCTCGAAATAGACCCGCATGACAAGCAGCATGCGATCCTTGACCTGCTCGGCCAACGCGCGGAGCCGCCGGGCGTACTCGAGCGCGGCCCCGTAATCGTGAATCGAGCAGGGGCCCACGACGACCAACAGTCGCGGATCGTCGCCGCTGAGCATGCGGCGCACGGCATCGCGCCCTTCGACGACCGTCTGAATGGCCGTTTCGCTCGCGGGCAGCTCGTTGAGCAAATCCTGCGGAGCGATCAGCTCCACGGTGTTGATGACGTTCAGGTCACGCGTCGTTTGCATCGCGGCGATTCTCATTCAGCCATGGATCTCAAAGCGTCCCCATAGCCGGTCCCTCTGGGACCGGTGAGGGCTGCACTTCACTTGTTTAGAGCTTGACACCGAAATCGCCGCGAAGATCGCGCCACACCGCGTGAATGTGGTTGGCCGGGTTACCAGCTCCGTCGGGCTGCACGTTCACAAACTCGACGAGGAACGTCGTCCCTTGCACGCGATAGTAGTGCCCCACGCCGGGCTTATCGGCCCCGGCCCAGGCAAAGTAAATCGCGTCAGCGTCGGAGGCGCGAATCTCGGCCAATCGCTGCGAGGCGACCCGCTCGGGCAAGTTGGCCAGATAGGCGTCGAGCAAGCCCAGCAAGGTTTTCTTTTGCGCGTCGTTGAGCTGCTTCGAGACGAGCCCTTCGGGTGCCGCGCGGGGCGGCTGCTGATCGGCCGGGCCACGAATGTCGGCCGGGGCCTTCTCGGCAATCAGCGCCGCCTTGCGTTGCTCGGCGGTCAAGCTCCCCAGCAGATCGAAAGCGAATTGCTCCTCGGCGGCCAGTGTGCGGGTACCGGGCTTCGGATAACCACTGATGTCGTTGCGAACGATGCCCGGGTTCGCGCCGAAGAAGGCGGGCGTATAGGCCTGGAGCTTGCCGTCCTGCACGACGAAGTTAAGCGACAGGTGATGCCCTTCGACCGACAAGCCCCAGGACCCTTTGTCCTGCGGTTGGCCGAAGATCGTGAAGTAATAACGATGCGGATCGCGGATGGGTCCGCCTTTGCGAGTCCGTTCCAGTTCGCGCAAGATGCCTTCGAGCGCCATGATCTGCGTGGCCTTGTCGTAGCCCAGCTGGCTCAGTGCCGAGCGGAGCAACGCGAGCGCGGCGAGGCGTTGCGGGTCAGTCATTTCCTTGACCTGCAAACCCTTGCGTTCGGCCATGGGGATGAAGTGCCACTTGAGCCGGGCCGGGTCGTCGAAGCCCATCGTCGACTTGGTCCGCTGCGCGCTGTCGAGCGCGGCCAGGTATTGCTGCGCGTGGCGCGTCATTTCGGCGCCGGGCTCGTCGGCCAGCCGACGCATGCCCAGGGCCCCCAACGCGACGACCATTAGTACGCCCGCCACCCAAGCCTTACGCTGCAACATGGACTCACCTGACCGATCGAGGGAAATG
>CAZZBK010000004.1:57999-103975 GCA_964652155.1 uncultured Planctomycetaceae bacterium
AGCACGAGCTGCTTGCCGGTAAATCGCAACGGCTTGGTGATGAGTTCGCCGGGCTTGGCGCTGGCATGCGCCGAGGCGATGCCGTCGAGCCGGAGCACGCCGCGACGCATGTGGGCCGACGGGTAGCGATAGTGCTGCGAGTAGTAGATCGACATTTCGTCGGGGGCCGTTTGCACGATGCCCCAGGCGGTCATCGTGCTGCGATCGCCCCAGTTGAGTTGGTCGCGGCCGGGTCGGATGAACGCCTCATGAAACGTGCGGTCGAAGTGAATGCCGTCGCGGCTGCTGAGGAACACGGCATCTGAGATGCCCTGCTCTTTGTGGTTCTCTAGGCGATGCCGCTCCTTGGCATAACGCTTGGGGAACATGAAATAATAGTGCGGCGCGCGAAAGTAGGGCACGGTCGCGTTGGTGTAGAAATGCTCGCTGAGCGCCTCACCCAAGTCGACCGGCGTCGGATCGCTCCAGCTCAAAAAGTCGGTGCTGGTCGCCACGGCCACTGTGCGAATTTTGTTCGTGAAGATTCGGTAGTAGCAGCGATACAGTTTCAGGTTCGGGTCCCAAAACGCGAGGTTCTGCGAGTCGAACGCCCCCTTGGTAAGCACCGGCTCGTCGCTGAGCAACCGCCAGTGCACGCCGTCGGCCGAGGCATAGGCGGCGAGCCCCTTGGCACCCGTCGGCGACTTGTAACTGTTGAGCGCCTTGTAAAGCTGATCGCTCGGCACGCCCGGCCGAGGGTCTTTGAAGGGGGTGAAGTTATGCGACGGATCGCCCCAAATGATGTTGTTTTGCTTGGAGCCTTGAAACTCGAACAGGCCCAACTGCGGTCGCGTGAACAACCGGCCGTCACGGCTCTCGGCGAGGCAGGCGAAGCTGACCCCCTTTTCTTTCGCGCCCAGCTCGGGCCAGCCGCGATAAACCATCCGCACCTGGTCATGGTCACGGAACACCGTGACATAGGCCGAGTACTTCCCTTCCCACGCCGCGTCGAACTTGAGCACCACCTCGGCCTCGCGCGGCTCGTGCAGTCGCAGCTCGACATCGCGTTGCGAGGCGATCTGCCGCGCGTCGACGAACAGTTCCCGTTTGCTCCCTTGCTCGTACACCATCGGCTCGGCGCTCAGTCGAGTGGCCGAAGTGAACGTGGCGATGGCCGTGAGCATGATTCCCCACAAGCGTAAAGACTCTCTGACAAGCATGGCGTGACTCAGCAGGGTGTGTGCGGCAAGGATGAAACGAGCGGCCCTCAAACGGTCAATCTATGGGCCGCGATCCAAGCGGGTCAAGGAATTTGCCGTGATAGGCATCGAGTTGGAGAGAGAAAGGCCGAAAATGAATGGAAATTAGCACGAATGAATGAAGCCTGTGGCCACACGCTGACTAAAAACATTTCCGTTCATTCGCGTTCATTTCCGGCCATTCTTAACTCTGTCATCGCAAGACTACGCTCCCGTGTCCCGCTCGCTGTGCGAGTTGACGACCGAGAACGCGAGCTGCTCGAGTTCGATCGCCAAGTCGACTCCCACGAGGCTGACCGTCGGCGGCAGCGAGATGGTGATTGGGGCGAAGTTCAATACCCCTTCGACCCCCACGGCCACAAGCCGATCGGCGACCAGCTGCGCCGACGGTGCCGGCACGGCGATCATCCCCAGCCGGATGCGGTTGGCCTGGGCGAACGCTTCGAGCGTGTTGAGGTGGTAGACCGTGACCCCCTCGACAGTCGTTCCCACCTTGTTCGGATCGGCGTCGAACGCGGCCAGCATGCGGAACCCGCGCTGCTGGAAACCCTTGTAGCCCAGCAAAGCCCGGCCCAGGTTACCCACGCCAATGAGCACGACCGGCCAGCTTTGGTCGGTCCCCAGGATCTTGCGGATGGCCGAGACCAACTCGTCGCAGCGGTAACCAATGCCCGGGTAGCCAAAGTGACCGAAGTAGGCCAGGTCCTTGCGGACTTGCGCGTCGGTAAAGCCAAGCAGGCGACCGAGTTGCCCTGAGTTGGTCGTCTCATGCCCATCACGCACGAGGTGTTCGATCTCGCGTAGATAGAGGCTCAGTCGGCTGACGACTGCCTTGGGGACCCCGCCTTCAGGGCCGCTGCTGCCTTTATTCTTTGGATCGTTCACGCACCACCCACGCCGTCGTCACCTCGATTTAGGGGCATCGAACCCGGAGCCCCTATTGTACCCGATCGAGCGGAGTCCGTCACTCTTGGTGACGCCCCTGGACCGCGCAGCCCCTGTCACGCGATAATCGACGCTCACCCTTTACGTCGTTGACGGCTGTTCCCCCCCACCTCGCCATGCCCCTGCGCGTCTCAAATGTTCGCGTCAGCGTCGACGAGCCGGAGCATGCCCTCTTGGGACGATTGGCGCGGGCCCTCGATCTGAGGCCACTCGACATCGCGCGCTGGCGCATTCTGCGCAAGAGCCTCGACGCCCGGGACAAACGGGATCTGGCGTTCGTTTACTCGGCCGAGGTGGTCACCCATGCCGACGAAGCTCAACTGCTCCGCCAGAATCGAGCACGGCGCGGCGGCGTGACGGTCGAACCTTACAGCGAGCCCGAGTTCGAGATGCCCCAGGTCGGCAGCGAGCCGCTCCGCGAGCGGCCGGTGATCGTCGGCTCGGGCCCGGCCGGCTTGGTGGCGGCCTATTTTCTCGCCCAGGCCGGTTATCGCCCGCTGGTCCTGGAACGCGGCCGGAGCGTTCGCGACCGGATCGCCGACGTCAAAGCCCTCGAGGCCGGCGGGCCCATCGACCCCGAAAGCAATTACCTCTTCGGCGAAGGGGGAGCCGGCACCTTCAGCGACGGAAAACTCACCTGTCGCCTGTCGGGCGTCGAGGTGCGGCGGGTCCTCGAACTGTTCGCCGCGAGCAAAGGCAAGCCGTCGATCATGTACGAACATCGTCCGCACCTGGGGAGCAACCGTCTGCCGGCGGTCGTCAAGGCGCTCAGGCAACAGGTCGAGGCGCTCGGCGGCGAGATCCGCTTTCAATGCCGCGCCGAAGATGTCGATCTGGCCGACGGACAGGTGCGCGGGCTCGTCACCTCGAGCGGGTACATCTCGGCCGGGGCGATCATCTTGGCGATCGGGCACAGCGCCCGCGACACGATCGAGATGCTCCTGCGACGCGGCGTGCCGATGGTCGCCAAGCCGTTTCAGATGGGCGTCCGCATCGAGCAACCTCAGGAGCAAGTCAATCGCGTGCAGTATGGCGAGCGGCATCGGGAAGAGCAGCTCGGAGCAGCCGACTACACGCTCGTCGCCCACGGCGCACTCGATTTGTTCACGTTCTGCATGTGCGCCGGCGGACAGGTGATCCCCAGCGTCTCGGAGAGCGGCTACTTCTCGACCAACGGCATGAGTCTGTCGAAGCGCAGCAGCCCGTTTGCCAACAGTGGCTTGATGGTCACGCTCACGCCCGAACACTTCGGCACGCACCATGTCTTGGCCGGCATGATGTTGCAGCGCGACTTCGAGCAACGGGCCTACCGGGTCGTGACCGAGGCGTATCGCTGCCCGATCCAATGGGCCCAGGACTTTTTGAACCGGCGGCTCTCGTCGGGCCTGATCCCGTCGAGTTATCAGCGGGGCGTTGTGTCGACGCAGCTGGTCGACTTGTTGCCGCCCGCGATTGTCGCGGCGCTCGACACGGGCTTGCCGCTCATGGATCGTCGCTGGCGAGGTGAGTTCCTGCGCAACGCGACGCTCGTGGGTCCCGAGGCCCGCGGCAGCTCACCCATCCGCTTGCCACGCGACCCGAAAACGCTTGAGAGCCCAGGGATCGCGGGCCTGTATCCGATCGGCGAGGGGGCCGGCTATGCGGGCGGCATCGTTAGCGCCGCCGTCGACGGACTGCGCGCCGCCTCGGCCCTCATTCGCAAGTACGCTCCTTTGGAACCTCGTTGAGGCAATCGCCACGCATGTTGCTGCTGAACGTTGTTAATATCGTCAAACGTTTTGGACCCGACCCGATCCTCGATGGCGTGTCGTTCGAGGTGCGCAAGGGGGAGAAGTTCGGGCTGGTCGGGCCCAACGGGGCAGGCAAGTCGACGCTGCTCAAAATCCTCGCCGGTCAACTTGAGCACGACGCGGGGAGCATCGAACTGCATTCCTCGGTGCGAATGGGCTACCTCGAGCAGCAACCCGAGTTCGACGCCGAGCGCACCCTCTGGCAAGAAGCCTACAGCGCGCTCGACGAGTTGGTCGAACTCGCTCACGAGGCGGAACGGGTCGCGGCCGCGCTCAGCAAGGCGACCGACGATGACGAGCATCGCCGGCTCGCCAAACAGTTCGATCGCTTGCAACACGAACTACACCATCGCAACGCCTATCATCTCGATCACAAGGTCGAGCGCGTGCTCGATGGCCTCGGCTTTCCACGCTCCCTCTACGAACAAAGTCTGCGGGTGCTCAGCGGCGGCCAGCAAAACCGGCTGCTGCTGGCCAAGTTGCTGCTGCAAGATCCCGATCTACTGCTGCTCGACGAGCCGTCGAACCATTTGGACATCGAGGCCACCGAGTGGCTGGAGAATTACCTCGCCGAGAGCGAGCAGGCGCTCGTGGTCGTGAGCCACGATCGGTATTTTCTCGACAAGGTCACCAACGGCACGCTCGAACTGTATCAGGCCGAGATCGACGAGTACCCGGGCAATTTCTCGGCGTATTGGCAGCAAAAGGCCGAGCGGAACAAGGTGGCGGCGCGGACCTTCGAGCGGCAACAGGAAATGATCGCCAAGACCGAAGACTTTATTCGTCGCAATCATTACGGGCAAAAGAGCGCGCAGGCCAAAGATCGCGAGAAGAAACTCGATCGGATCGAGCGTGTGAAACCGCCGCGCGATATTGTCGGCCCGGTGATGGGCTTTCCCCCCTCTGAGCGCAGCGGCGATTTGACCATCCGCATCGAAGGGGTCAGCAAGGCGTACGATCGGCCGTTGTTCAAGCAGTTGTCGTTTGATGTGCTGCGCGGCGAGCGCTGGGGCATCTTGGGACCCAATGGCACCGGCAAGACGACCTTGCTCCGCTGTCTCGTCGGACAGGTGCAAGCCGACGCGGGCAAAGTCATGTTCGGCTCGCAAGTCAAAATCGGCTATTACGACCAGATGCTCTCGGGCCTCGACGACGAGTTGCCTGTCGTCGAAGCCGTGCGCCCCAAGGGCAAAGAGTTCACCGAGCCCGAGCGGCGCGGGCTGCTCGCCCGATTCGGGCTCACGGGCGAGGCGGTGTTCCAGAAGGTCAAGAGCCTCAGTGGCGGCGAGCGGAGCCGCGCCTCGCTCGCGCAACTCTCGGCCTCGGATTGCAATCTGCTCCTGCTCGACGAACCGACCAATCATTTGGACCTCTGGGCTTGCGACTCGCTGGAACGTTCGCTGGTCGAGTTCGACGGCACGCTCGTGTTCGTCAGTCACGATCGGTATTTTCTCAATCGAGTCGCCGATCATCTGCTGGTCGTCGAGCCCAACGGCTTTCGTGTGATCGAAGGGAATTACGAGACCTATCTGTATCAGCAGCAGGCCCGCCGCGCCGAACCGGACAAGACCGCCGAGAAGTCCGCGGCCAAAAAGCCGGTCGAGACCAACAAGTCGGACCGGCGTAAGCGCAAGTTCCCGTATCGCAAGGTGGCCGAGATCGAAGCCGAGATTGCGGAGCGCGAGTCGAAGGTCGAATCGCACCACGCCGCGCTGGCCGACCCCGACGTATTACGCGACGGCCGCCGGGTCAAGGAGGTCCAAGCGAGCATCGAGGCCGAGCAAGCCGCCCTGCGGTCGCTGTACGAGCACTGGGAGGAAGCCTGCGAGATGAACGGCTAGTAAATGATGAGTGATGAATGCAGAATGATGAATGCGGACAGCATCCGTGACCGCGTTCTTCCATTCATCATTCCGCATTCATCATTCATCACTTCCCATGATCCCTCCCGATGCCATTGCCGATCTGGTCGCCCAGGCGATTCCGAATGACGAACGAGTTTGGGTTCCACAGGCCGAACGGGTCTGGTTTCGTCCGCTGCTCTTAAACACCGTGCAAGGTCAGTGGTGCAACTTGCTGCGCGTGACCAAGGCCGGGGTGTTGAGCCGGCATCGGCATCCTGCGCCGGTGCATGGTTTCGTGCTGCGAGGGTCGTGGCGCTATCTGGAGCATGACTGGGTGGCGCGCGAAGGGATGTATGTCTTCGAGCCGCCGGGAGAGACGCACACGCTCGTGGTCGACGAAGGGGTCGAGGAGATGATCACGTTCTTCAACATCAGCGGCGCGATGATTTATGTCGACGAACAGGACCAGGTGATCGCGTATGAAGACGTGCACACCAAGATCGAGATGTGCCGCCGGCATTACGAGCGCGTGGGTTTAGGTGCCGATTACGTGCAGCAATTCATCCGGTAGGTCAACGCCCGTTAGCTGCTGGCGCTCCGCTGCGCGTCGCGGCTAACGAGGGAGCGTGACGGCACGCGTAATAGTCGCATGCCGTTGAAGATAACCAGCAGGCTCGCGCCGACGTCGGCGGCGACGGCCATCCACATGTTGGCCAGTCCCGCGGCGGCGGCGAGCATCGTGAGCGACTTGATGAGCAGGGCCAGGGCGACGTTTTGCCGCAACAATTGCAGCGTGCGGCGGCCAAGTTGCACGATCTCGCCCACGCGGCGAATGTGGGACGACATGACGATGATGTTGGCGCTCTGCCAAGCCGTATCGCTCGCGCCGGCCCCCAGGGCAATGCCCAGCGGCGCGGCGGCGAGCGCCGGCGCGTCGTTGATGCCGTCGCCCACCATCGCGAGCCGAGGGTACTGCGCGCGCAGCGTCGCAAGCTCGGCCACCTTGTCCTCGGGCAGCAAATCGGCACGCCACTCCTCGATGCCGGAGAGGCGGGCGACCCGTTCGGCGACGGTGCGTCGATCGCCGGTGAGGAGCACGACATGTCGCACGCCCAGCGAGCGCAATTCCTGCACGGCCTGCGGTGCCTCGCCGTGCAACGGGTCGTCGAGCAGGATGAAGCCGAGCAGCTTGTCGGCTTGGGCGACGAACACCTGGGCATGATCGGGATTCGTCGCGGCCTCGAGTTGCGCGGCGTCGACCCCCTGTTCGATGAGCCAGCGGGCGTTGCCGATGAGGTACGTTTGCCCTTCGATCGTGCCGCGGACACCGAGCCCGCGACGGGCGACAAACTGCTCGACCTTCAAGAGCGGCAGACGCTCCTGTTGGGCGCGTTGCACGATGGCCCGGGCGAGCGGATGTTCGCTGGCGTGTTCGAGTGACGCGGCCACCTGCACGACGCGCGACGACGCTGCGTTCCCCCAGCCCTCGACCGCCACGACCGCGGGGCGGCCTTGCGTGAGGGTGCCCGTCTTGTCGAACGCCACGGCGTCGATGCGGCCGGCGAGTTCGAGCCACTCGCCCCCTTTGATCAGCACACCACGTCGGGCCGCGTATTGCAACCCACAGGCGATGGTGATCGGCGTCGATAACACGAGCGCGCAGGGGCAGGCGATCACCAACAGCACCAAGCCGCGGTGCAGCCACAGTCCCCAGGGCTGTGCAAAGAGCAGCGGCGGCACGATGACCAGCAGCGCCGCGATGACGAGCACCAGCGGCGTGTACCACAGGGCAAATCGATCGACGAACCGCTGCGTCGGCGAGCGCGATGCTTGAGCCTCTTCGACCAGTCGGCCGATATGGGCGACGGTCGAGTCGGCCGCGATTTTGCTCGCCCGGATCGTGATCGCGCCATCCCGATTCAAGCTGCCGGCAAACACCCTCTCGCCGGGCGATTTGTCGACCGGGACACTCTCGCCGCTGATCGGGGACTCGTCGAGGCTCGCATCCCCGTGTTCGAGCACGCCGTCGAGGGGCAGACGCTCCCCGGGGCGGATCAATAATCGATCGCCGACACGCACGTGCTGCGGATCCACGTCGTGGACGTGATCGCCGTGCAGCACGTGGGCCACGGTCGGGGCGAACGTCATGAGCGCGTGCACGGCATCGTGCGAGCGGGCCACGCTGGCGCGTTCGAGCCACAAAGCCACGCCGAAGAGCACCATCGTCGAAGCGGCTTCGAGCACGTCGCCGGTCGCGATCGCGCCGAGCGAGGCGATCGTCATCAACACGTGCATGTCGTACGACGCGAGCCGCAGGGCTCGCCAAGCGGCGCGGGCGACATTCCAGCCCGCGACAACGGTGGTCAGCACGCCCACGGTCCAGTAGGCCCAAGTGTCGCTGCCGCCGATCCCCAGGAGAAACACGCTCAGCAGCCACAGGCCGATCCCCACGACGACCGTGCGAGGCAAGCGGGGAACCGTTTGGATCGCGCTGCGTGTTGGCACGTTTTGCTCGACGCGAAAGCCGATCGACTCGATACGCGCGGCGATCGTCTCGAGCGCGGTTTGCTCTTGATCGTAGGTGACAACGAGTTGCCGCGCGAAATAATTGGGCGCAAGCTCGATGACGCCCCCGTGCGAAGCAAGCCCTTTGCTGATCAGCGCATATTCCTCGGCACAGTCGAGCGCGGGAACATGGAGTGTGGCACGCGTGGGTCTCAGCGGTCGGTCCTCGATAGGGGCTCAGCTTGGTTGTCGGCGGCGCGGCTCGTCGTCGTAGGGGGCGTAGATCGAGCGCCCCCCGTCGACCGGTAAACAGACCCCCGTGATAAAGTCATTCTCGATCAGCGCCAAGACCGCTTGCGCAATATGAGCCGGTGACCCTTCACGCTTGACGAGCGTGGCGTTGATGACTCGCGCACGCTCCTCGCTGGGCAGATCGAGGGGCAACATGACCGGTCCGGGCAGAATGCAGTTCACACGGACGCGCGGGTTGCGCACTCCCAACTCGACCGCCAGCGAGCGTGTGAGCGCGGGGATAGCCCCCTTGGAGGGGAAATAGGCGGCGTAGCCGAGATAGGGCCGCTCGATGGCCCAATCGCCGAGATTGATGATCACGCCCCCCGCAGGTTGCTCAACCATCGCCAGCCCAACGCGTTGCGCGAGCATGAAGGTGCCGAGCGTGTTGATCTCGAAGTGGCGTCGGACATCGGCGGCGGTCGTTTCTTCGAGCGGCTTCGACTGCCAAATGGCGGCGCAGTTGACCAGCACGTCGAGTCGCCCGAACGTGGCGAGCGACTGAGTGACGAGCTGCTGGACACTCGGCTCGCTGGCCAGATCCGCCTGCACGGCGACCGCCTGAACGCCAAGCGACTTGAACTCGCTGGCGGTGGCTTGGGCTTCGTCCTCGGCCGTGTGATAATGGACGATCAGTTGGTAGCCCCGTTGGGCCAAGGCGGCGGCGACATGGTAGCCAACGCGACGGCGGCCACTGCCGGTGACCAGGGCCACGGGTGAACCGGTGTTCAGAGGTACGTTGGTGCTGGCGATATCCATGCTGTCAAACCGGTCGATGGTGGGGCGGCAAACTCATTTTACCTTACTCAGTCATCCTAATCGCAACGACACGCGACGCTGCTAGCGTCCCAACGAGTAAAATCCTTTGCCGATTTACAGAATCGATAAACTCAACCCAGTCAAACATTCGATCATAGGCGCATGATTATAGCGTAGTTGTGCGCGCTCGTTCGATGCTTTGATGGAACGATGATGGATTCAGACACCCTCGACCTGATGTACCTCTCGGCGACGACGTTGTTCACGTCGGCGGCGGCGGTGACGGACTGGAGTGGCTGGCGGATCCCCAATGCGTTGACCGTCAGTGCATTTGCCGTGGGATTAGTCACGCGAGTCGCGCTCGGGGGGTGGGACGCGTTGCTCGTGGGGCTCGGTGGATTTGCGTTTGGTTTTGGAGTGCTGCTGGTGCTGTGGCTGCTGGGAGGCACCGGTGCCGGCGACGTCAAGCTCATGGGAGCGGTGGGAGCATGGTTAGGGTTTCGTAAAACGTTTGTGTTGTTCATCGGCAGCGCGCTCTTGCTGACGCTGATGATGGTCATCGCGGCGATCATTCGCACCATAACCAAGGCGCCCAGCTCGTCGGAGTCGGCGGGAGTGCTGAAGACGATCACCGGCAAGGAGCGTCACCACAAGCGGTTGACCCCTTACGCGGTGCCGGTGGCGACGATGGCTTGGCTGCTGCTGGCCATACAGGTCAGCAAGGTGATGCATCCAGCGTTGTTTGTCAGATAAATCAAGTCGTTATTGAGTTCGCTTTCAGTCGTGAGGAGACGGCGACAATCATGGGTCGCATCACACCACTAACGTTGATCATCGCCTTCTTGGCGATCGTCTTTGGCCTGATGGCGGCCTACACCGTGCAGCGCTCGATGCGCACCGTCACGACTCAGACCGCCACGACGAAAGGGTCCGCCACGCGGTCCGTGCCGGTGGCGGCTCAAGACTTGCCGACCGATCGGCCGCTGACGCTGGCCGACCTGCTCACGCAGAATTACACGCCACAGGACGAGGCCAAGCTCGGCATCGATCAGTTCTCGTACATTCTCTCGCCCAACTCGATTGTCGGCCGCACGCTGCGGATTCCGAAGGAACGCTTCTCGGTGTTCACGACGGACGATTTCTATCCCGAGAATTTGGGCCCCACGGTCTCCGATCGCCTGAGCGGCAAGGGGTTGCGAGCCGTGGCCGTCGAGGTCGAGTCGGTGGGCATGCTCGCCGGTCACGCCGTGCCCGGCACGCACGTCGACGTCGTGTTTCGCAGCGGCGAGAAAATCAACGGCATCAACGGAGCCACGGTGACGCTGCTCTCCGATGTCGAGGTGCTCGCCGTGGGTCAGAACATGGTCACGGGCTCGCGCGCCGGATATCAGCGCGACGACAAAGACAAGTCCAACATTGTCACGCTGGCCGTGGCCCCGGAACGCGCCAATCGGCTCAAGATTGTCGAGGGGCGCGGCATCATCTCGCTGCTGCTGCGCGACCCGAACGATCATCGTGTCGCTCAAGACAAGCTCTCGCCCGAGACACTCGAGGGGCTGCTGGGCATTCCCCCGCGCAAGGGACCGTTCGTCGCCGAGGTCTACCGCAAAGGGAATCGACAGCGGGTGGTGTTCGATGACGACCAGGTGATCGACGACTCGCTCAACGGACTCTCGCCGCGTCCGCAGGCCGCGCCGCAACCCATTCAACAGCCGCCCGTCGAGGCAGCCCCGAACAAAACGTCGAACAGCGCCCCGACCAATCCGGCGGTCGTGTTGCGCTCGATGACGGCCGACCAACTTGAAGCAGCGCTCCAGTCGTTGCTGCTCGATGGCGCAGCGCAGGAGTAATCGATCCGCACCGGGGTCGTTCAGGAACGCTCATTTGTCATGTCAGCTCCTTTCAGTCCCACCGCTGGCGTCACCGACGCGGAACAACAGTTCCAGCGGCTCAAAACGCGCATCCATGAAGAGCTGATCGAGTCGATCGATCTGTCGGTGATTGGTCAGTTGGACGAGCATCAGTTCTCGAACCAACTGGTGCCGCTGGCCGAGGAACTCTGTCGCCGCCGAGGCGCGGACCTGACCGACGCCGAACAGCAACGGCTGCTGGGTTCGGTGCTCGACGAGGTGTTCGGGCTTGGCCCGCTCGAACCGCTGTTGAGCGATCCGAGCATCACCGAAATCCTGGTGAACAGCCCCGACGAGGTGTTCATCGAGCGTCGCGGTCGGCTGGAGCGGACGCCGGTTCGGTTCGCCGATCAGAAGCACGTGATGCGGATCATTCAGCGGATCGTGGGGCGCGTCGGCCGCCGGGTCGACGAGGTGACGCCGATGGTCGATGCCCGTTTGCCCGACGGCTCGCGGATCAACGCGATCGTGCCGCCGCTGGCGTTGCGGGGCCCGACATTGTCGATTCGCCGCTTTGGCGCCAAGGGGCTCACGGCCCGCGAGTTGGTCAGCACGGGCTCGTTCACGGGCGAGATGCTGACCTTTTTGGCCGCGGCGATCGAGTCGCGATTAAGCTTCCTGATCTCCGGGGGCACGGGCGCTGGCAAGACCACGCTGCTCAACGCGCTGGCCGAGTTTATCCCGTCGGAAGAGCGGTTGGTGACCATCGAGGACTCGGCCGAACTCAAGCTGCGGCATCAGCATGTCGTGCCGCTCGAGACACGCATTCCCAGCACCGAGGGGCAAGGGGCCGTGACCGCCCGCGAGTTGGTTCGCAACGCGCTGCGCATGCGCCCCGACCGCATCATCGTCGGCGAAGTCCGCGGCGCCGAGGCGCTCGACATGCTGCAAGCGATGAACACGGGTCACGAGGGCTCGCTGACCACGGTGCACGCCAACGATGCCCGCGAGGCGCTCACGCGACTCGAGATGATGGTCGGCATGTCGGGGTTCGATTTCCCCCTCGCGATCGTGCGGCAGTACATCGCGGCGGGCATTCGGCTGGTCGTGCATGTGACGCGCCTCAAGGGGGGCCAGCGCAAGCTCAGCAGCATCAGCGAGGTGGTCGGCTACCGCGACGGCGAATATCAAACGCAGGAAATTTTCGCGTTCCAACAGCGCGGCGTCGACGATCGAGGCATGGCGGTCGGCGAATTCGTGGCCACCGGCGTCGTTCCCGAGTGCCTCAAGCGGATGGAAGTCACGGGGGTCTCGTTGCCCAACGACCTGTTCCGACAACGGCGGCTGGGCTACGACATGACCGCGCCGTTCAGCCAGGCCGACACGCATTATCCGGATGGGCCCAAGCGATGAGCGGCGGCGTCACGTTGCTGATCTTTTTGGCCATTGTGCTGGGCCTGATCGCCGCCTACCTGGTGCTGCGCGACATGACGGCGGTCGCCCCGGTGCCGCAACTCCGCTTGCGCGAGCCGCTCATTCCGCTGGGACAGTCACCGCTCGCCAGCCCCGGCGAGTCGTTCAACCTGTGGTTCGAGCGGCTGGTGCGCGAAGGGAACTTGTCGTTCAGCGCCAATCTGGCCGCGCTCATCATCTTGCTGGCCGGACTGTTTCCCGCGGCGATGTTTCTGGTCGTGTCCGACGATCTGCTGGGGGCCCTCGTGGGCTTCGTCGTCGGCGCGCTGCTGGCGCTGATCGTCTTGGCCATCGTCCGCTTTCGCCGCGTGAATCGCATTCAGGATCAGCTTCCCAACGTGCTCGACCAGTTGGCCCGAACCGTGCGCGCCGGCGAGAGTTTGGACCAGGCACTGCTCGTCGTGGCCGAGTCGGGCCGCGACCCGCTGGGGCCCGAGCTGCGGCGTTGCGTCAAGCAATTGGACATGGGCCTCTCGCTCCCCGCGGCCCTGGGCGGGCTGTATCAGCGGGTGCCGCTGATCGACATGCAAATCGTGGTCAACACGCTGAGCATTTATCGCGAGGTGGGTGGGCACTTGGCCAGCCAGCTCGAACGACTCGCCATGCTGATGCGCGATCGCGTCGCGTTTCGCCGCCAGATTCGCGCCAACACGTCGGCCGGCCGACTGGCCGCCCTGATCATTGCCGTCATCGTGCCGGTCGTGTTCTTGTACTACTACTTCTTCCAGTCCCAGTCGATGGAAAATGTCTTCAAGGACAACTGGGGCATCAGCCTGATGCTCGCCGCCTTGGTGCTGGAAATCGTCGGCGTGCTGTGGGTATTCGCGATCGTTCGGATCCGTAACTGACGCGAGGCGCGCATGAACACACTGCTCGAATCGCTGCAAAGAGCCGCCGCGGATTGGCCGCTGCTCATGCCGGCCGGGGCCTTCGCGTCCGTCGCGCTCGTGGCTCTGCTGGTGATCTGGCTGGCCACCGCCTCCGCGCGCCGCACGGTCGAGACCCTAACCCTGCCCGAGTCGGCACCCGACCCCTGGTTGGCGCGTATCATCCCGGACCTGTCCACGGGCCGTACCTCGGGCTTGAATCGCGACCTGATCCGCGCCGGCTTGTATCATCGCGCGGCGCGGGCCGAGTTTTTGATGACCCGCAATCTGCTGGTGCTCAGCGCACTGGTGTTCACGCTCTGGTGGATGTGGGCATCGAGCGAGGATGGCCCGAGCGAGGTTTCTCGGGCGCTGCTGGTCGGGTTGTTCATCGTCAGCTGGACCTTTGTCACGCCCCGGTTGCTGTTGCAGTGGCAAGGCGCGCGGCGCATCCGCAACATTCTGGCCGGCTTGCCCGACGTGCTCGACGTGCTGACGATGTGCGTGGCCGGCGGGCTCTCGCTGGGGGCCGCCCTACAACGCACCGCGCAGCAATTGAGCAGCGTGCATCCGGAGTTGGCCCGCGAACTGGACATCGTCCGCCGCCAGATGAGCACCGGCAGCGTCGAACAGGCGATGCGGCAGTTCGCCGAGCGGATCGACGAGCCCGACCTGACCGCGCTCTCCGAAATGATCGTGCAAGCCGAACGAATCGGGTCGGACGTGGCGGGCGTCATCCGCGAGTACTCCGATAACATCCGCCGCACGTTTCGCCAGCAGCTCGAAGCCCGCGGCAACCGCATGTCGGTGCAATTGCTGTTTCCGGTCATGTTCTGCCTGACGCCGGCCGCGTATTTGGTGCTGGTGACGCCGAGCATCGTCGAGATGCGGCAGTTCTTGATTCGTGAGAACGAGCCGGGCGGCGCGCTCGACACCACCAACTCGCGGAGCCGCGTCAGCAACCCCGCCCCATCGCCCAATCGAGTCCGCCGCTAGCAATGCGCGGGGGACCGTCCCCGTCGGTTTTAGAGGCACTCCATCCGCGGGCCACATTCAACTCCGGCCGAGTTGAATCGCCGAGTCCGAGCCGCTCCAGCCGGGCACTTTCATCGCGACGCGCACGGTGGTGCCGCCCCCCGGCACGCTGTCGATCGTGGCCTTGCCGCGAAACAGCTTGGCGCGCTCGATGATGCCACGCACGCCAAATCGGTCGACGGGGATCGATTTGACGTCGAACCCGCGGCCATTGTCGTTCACCTCGATCTTGAGCCGGGCCCCCTCCTGCTGCACGGTCAAAATAATCTCGCTCGCCTCGCCGTGCCGCAGCGCGTTCGAGATCGCTTCTTGAATGATGCGAAACACGACCCCGTCGAACAACGGATTCACGCGATCGTCTTGCAGGTCGACGGTCCAGGTGATCTGGCTTCGGGTGTGCTTGCGATACTCGGCGATCAAATGGCGAATCGAGTCGCTAATGCCCCGTTCGTCGATAATCATCGGCCGCAGGTCGTTGATCAGCCGGCGCGATTCTTGGATCGCCCGACCGAGGATGTCGTGCGCCTTGGCGAGCGCCGGATCCGTCGCGCCGCCGACGTGGCTGCGGGCCGCTTCGACCTGCATGAACGCGCCGACGATGAGCTGCGCCAGCCCATCGTGGATATCGTGCGAGACGAGCCGCCGCTCCTGTTCTTGCAACTCAAACAGTTGCCGAATCACTTGAGCCTGGTGTCGCAGTTCCTCTTCGTCCATCCTGCGCGCCGTCACGTCCTGAATGGCGCCGAGCACGCGAACGGCGTGGCCTTGCTCGTCGCGCGAGATCAAAGCCCGATCGTGAACATACGCATAACTGCCATCGACGCGTTGGTAGCGGTATTCGCTCCCCCAGCGAACGCCGGTCCCCGCCAGGGCGTTTTGCAACGAACTCGTCACCCGCTCGCGATCGTCGGCATGCACGTGCTGCGACCACCACGCGAGCGCGTCGGCCTCGCCCGCCGGGCACTCGCCATACGCCTCATGGTAGGCGTCGTTACACCACACACGGTGCTCGACCAAATTGATATCGCAGATCGCGTCGGCCGTGGCTTGCATGACCAACTGCAAGCGCTCTTCGTTCTTCGCCAGCGCGAGGGCCTGCTGCTTTTGCGCGGTCACGTCGCGCGCCGAGGCCACAATGTTGTCCGCCTGCACGTCGAGCGCCGCGTACCAAGCCAACCAGCGATATTCGCCAGTGCGACAGCGATAGCGGTTCTCAAATTCAACCGTCTGGTACGCGTCCGTGAACAGCTTGCTGGCCTCGCGAATCGTCGCCGACAAGTCGTCGGGGTGGACAAAATCGATATACGGGCGACTCGTCAGCTCGGCCTCCGTCCAGCCAAACGTCTTCGTCCAGGCCGGATTGATCTGCGTGAAATAGCCGCGCCGATCCGCGACGCAGAGCAACTCGTTGCTGAAGGCGAAAAAGTCAGGCATGAGTCCGTCTCGATCGGTGCGTGAGGTGCCCAGACCGTCCAGACGCTCTGGACACTTGCGTCCCGTTATGCAATAAGCGTGCGAGGACCAGCGTGGGCTCGTTCAACCGTCGACACCACCTTAGCAACTCCCGCCCGCTATGGCGACTATCGCGACCATCGTCGGCGCACGACCGCAGTTCGTCAAGGCAGCAGCCGTCTCCCGCGCCATCGCCCAGCAAGCCACGCTGCGCGAGACACTCATTCACACCGGCCAACATTACGACGACCGCATGTCGGCCGTCTTCTTCAGCGAGTTGGGCATCCCCAAGCCCGATTTCCAGTTGGGTGTCGGCTCCGGCTCGCATGGCGTGCAGACCGGACACATGCTCGCCGCCCTCGAGCGCGTGCTGCTCGACACGCGCCCCGACCTCGTGCTGGTCTACGGCGATACCAACTCGACGCTCGCCGGCGCGCTGGCCGCTTGCAAGCTGCACCTCCCCGTCGCCCATGTCGAGGCCGGTCTCCGCTCGTTCAACCGCCGCATGCCCGAAGAGATCAACCGCGTGCTCACCGATCATGCGGCCGATATCTTGCTCGCGCCCACCGAGTTGGCCGTGAGCAACTTGCTCCGCGAGGGCATCGACCGCCGGCGGATCCATGCGGTGGGCGATGTCATGTACGACGTCGCGCTGCACTATCGCTCCGCGGCGCTCGAACGGCCCTCGCGGCTCGCGGAACTAGGCGTGTCGCCGCGCAACTATGTGCTCGCCACCGTGCATCGCGCCGAGAACACCGATGACCCCGCGCGTTTGCAGGCCATCGTCGACGCCTTGACCGCGCTGGCTCAACTCTGCCCAGTCGTCATGCCGCTGCATCCACGCACGCGCGGCGCGCTCGATCGGCTCGGCCTATTGAACCGAGCGCAACAGGCGCTGCGGCTCATCGAACCCGTCGGCTACCTCGACATGCTCGCGCTCGAGTGCCACGCGCGGCTCATCGCGACCGACTCGGGCGGGGTGCAGAAGGAGGCCTTCTTCTGCGGCGTGCCGTGTGTCACGCTGCGCGACGAGACCGAGTGGCAGGAGTTGCTCGACCTGGGCGCCAATCGCCTCGCGCCCCCCGTGTCGAGTGCAGCTCTCTTGAGCGTGCTGCATGACGCCTTGGCGAACCCCTCGCCCGTGCCGCAGGCTGACCAGCTCTATGGCGGGGGTCACGCCGCGCCACGCATTGTCGAGCGATTACGCGAGTTCCTGGCGACGGCATGACCCGCCCCGCTTGTCGCCCCCTCGTATGGCATGAATTTGCCCCTAATTCATAGATACTGGGTAGAGTTATTTGCTTCGCCCCCAATCCTGACCTACGGTTTCTATTGCCTGCTCGTATTCATGCCTCGCGCTTCGAGCCGTGGGGCCCAGCAGCTCACGTGTCCATTCGCTTCTCTTACGCGGGGGTCCCTATGCAACTGTTTGCACTCGTTGAAAGTTCCGTGGCCGTGGGCCTATGGTCGACCCTGGCGCTCGTCGGTGGCGCAGGTCTCGTCGCACTCGTCAGTCCCGCTCGCTTTGCTGCGCTGGCCAGCTTGGGTGGTCGCTGGTACGACACCGATCGCTTCTTCAGCATGTTCAATCGCCGCGTCGACGTCGATCGGGCCGTGCAGCCCTACACGCGCCAGCTTGGCGCGGCCGTACTCGTTGCCGTGGCTGTCTTTGCCTGGCTGCTCACCACTTAACCACGCACTCGACGCCACGCCGCTCGCAACGTGCGGCGAATCCGTCGTCGGGTGGTGCTCACGCTGTTTTCGGGAATGTCTCGAATCGCCCTTGCCAAGCTCGGGCGAGCACAACCCCTCGACGGACTCGTTGTCAGCCCAGTGGGGCCAAACTCGATCGCCGCGTGGGGCTCCTTCGACAACGCTGCCGACTGGCACTGCCACCACGACCGCGGCGGCCAACTCACGTCCTGCTCCAACAGCGCCGCGGCGTCGATACGAGCCGTCGACTCCACTCGCTCCGCCGTGTCGACCAGCCACAGTTCTCGTTCCTGCCGCGCGTCACGATCGCTGGGCCAACGGGCAATCGGCTCGATGGGCCGATCGGGGAATAGCCGGCGCAGGTACGGTCCGATCGGTCCGATCGCGCGGCGCAGCGACTCGACCCCCGCCCCATGCTCATCGACTCCAGGCTGCTCAATAAACAGTCGCGCGCTGAGCGGCCCCAGCGCGCGCAGAAACGCCTCGTGATCGCTCAGCCAGTGGAGCACCGACAAGCACAGCACCGCGTCGAAGCGGCAACCCCCCGCCGCGAACCGTTGCGCCATCCGCTCCTCGGCCCGGGCCGTCAATAGACAAACCCGCTCGGCCGCGTTCAGCTCCAAGACGCGCCGCTGCACGGCGGCCGAGCGGAGATCGGCCTCGACGCTGATCGCAACCCCCTGCGGAGCATGCTCACACCAGCGGAGCGCGAACCAGCCGAAGTTCGAGCCCACGTCGAGCAACGTGCCATCGCGCGGCAAGTGCGGCGCGATCGCCTCCCAACGCCGCTGCATCTGTCGCTGCCCGCGGTACAGCACGCGCCCCTCGACGACCACGTCCTGATAGACGCACAGCCCCGCGAGCAGCGCCGGATCGAATGTCCCGCGGCTCGGCGGTGTGTCGGCGGAGAGTGTGGCGCTCGGCATCGTGTTGACTCGTGAAGGCGTGACGACCCATGCTCGCATAATCGTCGCGTGGGGGTCAATTCGAGTTCGCCCGCAATGAGTCCACGTCCGTGCGACGCTGCCGCAACCACCCTCTCCCTTTGAGAGAGGATGGCGAGCGCAGCGAGCCAGGTGAGGGGACGGCGCAGCGAGATTTCGCCTCGTTGCCCCCTCATCTGCCCTGCGGTCACCTTCATCCTAAGGGAGAAGGGCACCTTGCGATCCGCCTGAAGAATGTCTGGCGGTTCTCGATTTAATGCCCCTGATTGGTAAGATATAGACCGCACGACACGACTGCGGCCGGAGTTCTTTGCCCGCGGAGGCACGGAGCCTGCGGCCGTCGCGCTAGCGAAGGAATGCTCGTCATGTGGCGATGGATAGGCTCGATCGGACTGCTCGGCTTGCTCGCGACCCTCGATGTCGCGCCGTCGGCACGCGCCGAGATCACGGCCGATCAGGTCAAGGTCTCGATCGAACGCGGGGTCAAATATCTGCTCTCGAAGCAAAGCCCGAACGGCTCTTGGCCCGACATCGCACTGTACCGCTCGGGCACCTCGTCGCTCTGCACGCTGGCGCTGCTCAACGCGGGGATGCCGCTTGACGATCCGAAGCTGGCCAGCGCGCTCGCTCATGTCCGCCGCCAGAAATTGACCCAAACGTACACCGTCGCGCTGCAAACAATGGTCCTCTGCGCGGCCGAGCCCGAGAAGGACGCGCTGCTCATCAAGAGCAATGCCGCCTGGCTCGAAGCCCACCAGAACAAGGAGGGGGACAAAAAAGGCTCCTGGGGCTACTCCCCCTCGCAAGGCGCGCGCGGACCCATTGGCTCGGGAGACAACTCGAACACGCAGTTCGCCATGCTCGCCCTGTACGAAGCGGCCCGCATCGGGGTACCGGTCTCCGATCAGACCTGGCGACTGGCGCGCGACTACTGGCTGAGCGTGCAAAACCCCGACGGGTCCTGGGGCTACTTGCCTGGCGCCGACGGCACCGGGAGCATGACCTGCGCCGGCATCGGATCGATGGTCATGGCCCTCGATCGGCTCAACTCGGGCGATGCCGACGTGGTGGGGGACCAGATCGAGTGTTGCGGCCAACAGCCCGACGAAGAGCGGATCGAGGCCGCCCTCCGCTGGCTCGGTACAAACTTCACCGTGCATGCCAACCCCGGCGTGAGGGCCTGGCTGCTCTATTATCTCTACGGCGTCGAGCGGGTCGGACGGCTCACCAATCGCCGCCTGATCGGTGGCCACGATTGGTTTCGCGAGGGGGCCGAGTTCCTCGTCAACATGCAACTCGACCCCGGCGGCAATTGGCAGGGCTCCGGCGAATTCGAGGCCCATAGCGAAGTCTCCACCAGCTTCGCACTCCTGTTCCTGGCCAAAGGCCGCCGCGCCGTACTCTGGGCCAAACTCAAACACGAGCCCGACGACGATTGGAACCAGCATCGGGGCGACTTGTCGAACCTCACGGCCTACGTCGAACAGCGTTGGAAGCGCGACCTGACCTGGCAGGTGATCGACATCGCCCAGGCGTCGGTCGACGACCTGCTGCAAAGCCCGGTGCTCGTGATCAGCGGCAAGGCGTCGCCGCGATTCAGCGCGGCGCAGGTCAAAACGCTGCGCGAGTACATCGATCGCGGCGGCTTTATCTTGGGCGAGTCGTGCTGCGGCGACGCGCGGTTCGAGGCCGGCTTTCGCCGACTCGTCGAGCAACTCTTTCCCGAGCCCGATTATCAGTTGGGCTTGTTGCCCCCCGAGCACCCGGTGTGGTCGGCCGAGGAGCCGATCAACCCGCGCTACCTCCCGCCGCTCTACGGTGTCGAGTACGGCTGCCGCACGAGCGTGATGTTTTCTCCCGCCCCGCTGGGTTGTTACTGGGAGTTGGCCCGCGTCGGGCGCGAGCTCAAGTACTCGCCGCAGGTCATCGGCCAGATCACGGCCGGCCGGAGCCTGGGGGTCAACATTCTGGCCTACGCCACCAATCGCGATGTGAAATTCAAGCTTGAAATCCCCTTGGAGGCCGACCCCGACAAAAAGCGCGACCCGCTCGACCGCGGACGGCTGTTCATCGCGCAGCTCAAGCACGGCGGCGGTTGGAACGTCGCGCCCGGCGCGCTGCCCAACCTGCTCCGCTTTGTCAAACAGCAAACCGGCCTGCGCGTGGCCACCGAACGCCGCGAGGCTGCACTCAGCGGCGACGAGTTGCTCCAGTATCATCTGGTGTTCATGCAAGGCCGCAACGCCTTTCAACTCACGGCGGCCGAGCGGCAACGCTGCCAGACGTTCGTCGAGCGCGGCGGGATGATCGTGGCCGACGCGGTCTGTGCCAGCGAAGCGTTTCGCGAGTCGTTCCGTCGCGAGATGGCGGCGATCTTTCCGCAGCAGAAATTGCAGCGCGTGAGTGTCGATCATCCGTTGTTCAGCACGCAGTTCGGCGGCTTCGATCTGCGAACGGTCAAGCTCCGTGTGCCCGACGCTCGCGCCGGGGGGGGCCCGCTCAAGGCCAACGTCCGCGAGGTGCCACCCGAGCTGGAAGGCATTTTGATCGGCGATCGCTACGGCGTGCTGCTCTCCCCCTACGATTTGAGTTGCGCCCTGGAAAAGCACGACTCGCTCGGCTGCACTGGATACATCCGCGAGGACGCTGCCCGGCTCGGGCTGAACATCGTGCTCTACTCGTTGCACTAACACGAAGTGCCCAGTGCTCAATGGCAGAGCGCTGCCGCATCGACTCGGGCAACACCAACGAGCTGCCCACCTCTCAGGTCACGAAGCTAACGGTCTTTGAAGAGGAAAGGTTTTCGGTTTTCAGTTTTCGGTTTTCCGTTCTCCGTTAGCCGCGACGCGGAGCGGAGCGCGTCACCGTCGCAAAACCGAACCGGTCCGCGTGTTGGGTGTTGGGTGTTGGGTGTTCAGTGTTTCGTGTTTCGTGTTGGGTGTTTCGTGTTGGGTTTGAGACCCACTTCCGGCGGCTGTGCCGCCGATCATGGCGCATCGACCGACGAGCGACGGGAGTAATCGAATGGCCGACGAATGGTGACGAACCGCGCACGCGGCAGCGCTCCGACATTGATCACGGAGCACTCATCACTGAGAGCGTCTAACAAAATGGCAGCCGAGAGGGGGAGAGTCCCATTTCTCTCGGCGGCCCTCGAAATACTGGGACAGTGCCCAGCCATTTTATTAGACGCCCTTAGCACTTTTTCCCCTCCCGACATCGAGTATATTATAGACCCCTGCGCAGTGAATGAGCCCCGACGAGCGACGCGAGGCCCTTAAACACCGGGCTTCCGGTGGTCGCCCTGGCTCAATCGCCGCGCAGGCCTCGACAGTCGCCATCACGCCTGCCTCGTTCCTGTGCGGAAAAATCGGATCATGTCGCTGCTGCCCATCGTGACCGTCTCGGCCATCGTGTTGACGATCGCTTACTTCACCTACGGGCGGTTGCTCGCGCGGCTGCTCAAGCTCGACGACCGCACGGTCACCCCGGCGGTCGAGTTGCGCGACGATCTCGACTACGAGCCGATCGAACCCAAGTTCCTGATGAGCCAGCACTTCTCGGCCATCGCGGCCGCCGGGCCGATCGTCGGGCCAATCGCCGCTGGCCTGGCCTTCGGTTGGTTGCCCGCGGTCATTTGGATTCTGCTGGGCTCGATCTTCATCGGCGGCGTGCATGACATGGCCGCGCTGACCGCCTCGGTGCGGCACAAAGCCGGGTCGATTGCCGAAGTGGTTCGCGATCACATGAGCCGTCGGGCGTTTGTGCTGTTTCTCTCGTTCGTCTGGATTGCCTTGGTCTACATCGTGGTCGCCTTCACCGACGTCACCGCCGCCTCGTTCGTGGGTGTGCAAACGCTCGACGACGGCACGCAAGTCAGCGGCGGCGGCATCGCCACCAGCTCGCTGTTGTACTTGGCGTTGCCGATCATCATGGGCCTGCTGCTGCGTTACACGCGGCTCTCGCTCAACTGGGCCACGATCATCTTCCTGCCGCTCGTCGGCCTCGCAATCTACGTCGGCCAGCACATCCCCTTCGATCTCGAACAGCTCCTTGGCTTGCAACAGACGCAAGCGCACCGGCTGTGGGACGTGATCCTGCTCGTGTATTGCGTCGTCGCGGCGGTCGTGCCGGTCTGGATGCTCTTGCAGCCGCGCGGTCACCTCGGCGGCTATTTTCTCTACGTGGCCTTGGCGGGCGGAGCCATCGGCCTGATCGTCAGCAGCCTCACCGGCCACCACACGATCGAGTATCCGGCCTTCGTCGGCTGGGTCTCCGCCAAAGGACAGCCGCTGTTCCCCATCCTGTTCATCACCATCGCCTGCGGCGCCTGCTCCGGCTTTCATGCCCTCATCGCCTCGGGCACGACCAGCAAGCAACTGCGGCTCGAAACCGATGCCCGCATCATCGGCTACGGCTCGATGCTCTTGGAGGCGATGGTCGCCATCGTGTCGCTATCATGCGTGATGATTTGGGCCCACGGCTCGCCGGTGCTCAACGGCACGCCCAACGCCATTTATGCCCGCGGGCTCGGCTCGTTTCTGTCGGTCCTGGGCGTCTCAGAACAACTGGCCGTGTCGTTCGCCCTGATGGCGTTTGCCACCTTCGTGTTCGACACCTTGGATGTCTGCACGCGGCTGGGTCGCTACATCATTCAAGAACTCACGGGCTGGAACGATACCAAGGGACGAGCCCTGGGGACGATCCTCACCGCAGGCGCACCGCTCTACTTTCTCTTGCAGCCGCCGCAAGTCGACCCCAGCGGCAAACCCATCCCGTTGTACCAACTGTTTTGGACCTTGTTCGGCGCGAGCAACCAACTCCTTGCCGCCTTGACCCTGCTGGGGGTGACGGTCTGGCTGTGGCGCACGCGGCGCGAGCGGTGGGTCTGGATCGTCACCGGTGTCCCAACCGTGTTCATGTACACGATGAGCACCTGGGCCCTGACGCGCATGACCCTTCCCAAGTTCTTTGTCGATGGCGTTTTGGTGGCGCCGGGCGAGCCGGTCCCCTGGGTCGGCTTGGTGCTGCTGGCGCTCGCGGCGTTGATGCTCGTCGAGGCCGTGCGGGTCATCTGGCCGCGCGGCAGCGAGCCGCCGAAGGCCAACGTGGCTCCCGGACTGGCGCGGGCGTAACGAGCACTCGAGTGTGGCCGCTCGACGAGCGGTCCGTGCGAAGAAATTTGCCGAGTCCCCTTCTCCCACCGGGAGAAGGTGCCCGAAGGGCGGATGAGGGGGAGTTCGATGCGATCTTTCGCTACAATATGCCCTCTCCTGGCTCACTTCGTTCGCCATCCTCTCCCTGAGGGAGAGGAGTAGTTCGACTTAGCCGTCTGCTTCGGTGCGTGCATGAAACCTTTGGCGTGGACACAGACTCGACGTTCGCTCGACGCGGCGCGTGACGACAACGGCGTCGTCCACATCCATGCCCCCACGTGGCTCGACGCCCTCTACGGGCTTGGCTACGCCCATGCCACCGATCGCCCGACGCAATTGCTCTTCGGACGATGCGTGGCCGCCGGACGCACGGCCGAAAAGATCGCCGATAAGCCGGAACTCATCGAGACCGACCGCTTCTTCCGCCGGGCGGGACTGTCTCGCAACCTGGCCGTCGAGGCACGACGACTCCCGAGCGAACTCGACCACCAGCTCTCGGCCTACTGCTCCGGCGTGAACGATGGCCTGCGGCAGATCGGCCGCACGCTGCCCATGTGGGCCACCGGCTACCAGCCCGAGCCCTGGGATATCGAGGCGGTCATGCTCATCGGCAACTTGCTCAGCTACGGCGGGCTGGTCGTCACGCAGCAGAGCAACGAGCGGCTCATCGTCGAGTTGATTCACTCCGGCGTGCGGCAGGAGCTCTTGCAAGAACTGCTCGATCCACTGCTCGACGATTGCGACTTCGAGCTCCTCAAGCGGATCAAGATCGCCAATCGGCTCTCGGACCACGCCCTGGAGCTGATCGCCGACCTGCCGCGGCTCGCCGGGAGCAACGCCTGGGCCGTCGCGCCGTGGCGTAGTGCGACGGGTCACGCGCTCCTCTCGGGAGATCCGCACCTCGAGGTCAACCGTCTGCCGGCAATTTGGTACGAGGCGGTGCTCAGTTGGCCGGGCCAGTCGGTGTTGGGGGCCACGCTCCCTGGCTGCCCGCTGTTCGCCGTAGCGCGCACGAAACAGCTTGCCTGGAGCGTCACCTATTTCAAGGCCGACACGAGCGATTCGTTCATCGAGGACGTGCGGCTCGGCGAGCAAGCGGCGTGGCAATATCGCCGCGGCGACGAGTGGCGCGACTTCAACGTGCGCGACGAGGTCATTCTGCGCAAAGATGCCCCCGCCGAGTCGGTGCGTGTGTATCAGAGCGACGTCGGCACGCTCGAAACCGACCCGCACGACATTGGCCCTGGCTTGCACTTGGCCTCGGCCTGGAGCGGCACGGCCGAGGGCGCAGGCCGCTCGCTGCACACGTTTCTCGGGCTGATCGAGTGTCGCACGGCCCGCGCGGCGATGGACTGGGTCCGTCACTGCCCGCAGCCGAGCCTGTCGTGGGTGTTCGCCGATCGAGACGGTCACATCGGTTGGCAGACCAACGGATGGATACCGCGCCGCCGCGAGGGTATCAGCGGCTTGTTGCCGATCCCCGCTTGGGACAGAGCCAACCACTGGCAAGGCTGGCTCGACGTCGACTCGCTGCCGAGCGAATACGACCCGCCGCGCGGATACGTGGCCACGGCCAACGAGACGCCCGAGGTCGACAACCACGCCCAGCTCGTCAGCCAGCCGCTCTCCAGCTACCGCCGCCGCCGCATCAACGAGCGGCTCGATGCCCTGCCGCAGGCCACCCTCGCCGACATGCAAGCCCTGCAATACGACGTCGTCAGCACGCAGGCCCGCGACTTGCTCACTCTCTGGCTGCCCATGCTCGACGACGGTCCGCTCAAGCAAACGCTGCTCAACTGGGATTACAGTTACGCCCCCGAGCGGGTCGAGCCCACGCTGTTCGCGTATCTGTATCGCAATGTGCTGCTGAGCGTCTTTGGCCAGGACACGGGTATGCACGGCGGGCTCGGCTGGCGGCGGTTGGTCTACCTGACGTCGCGCGTCGGGTTCTCGACCATGATCGTGTCGTGCGTCGACCGCACGTTGCAGCGCGAACGCTCGTTGTGGTGGCAGGGACGCGACCTGCACGAACTCGTCCGCTCGGCGGCTGCACAGGTGAACATGCAAGACACTCCCAGCTGGGCCGAGTTCAATCAGTTTCGCTTCACGAATCGATTCATCGAGAGCCGCTGGTTTGGGTCGGCGCTGGGCATCCAAACGCGCCCGCTGCCCATGCGCGGCTGCCACGCCACACCCTTTCAGGGGCACGTCATTACCGCAGGTCGACGCGAAACGACGTTTGCGCCGTCGTACCATTTTGTGACCGACCTGGGGACCGTCGAGGCCTGGACCAACTTGCCCGGCGGCTCGTGCGAGAGCTGGCTGTCACGCTGGTACAAGAACGACATCGCGCTGTGGATGCATGGGCAGTACAAGTCGCTGTCGCCGCGCGAGCTTCACATGCCGCGCTGACACCAGGCCTGCCACGCTCGGCGAACCGCCGCGGCCCATTCACGCACGTAGCGCTCGCCCTGAATAAAGCCGGTTCCGCGCAGCGCCTCGCGTCGCGCGCGGCGGGCCGCTGTCCCCCCGGCCAAGGCTTGCTGCGCCACCTTAACCGCCTGCGCGACATACTCGTCGGCGCTGTATGCCACGCCGTCGAGTGTGCCCATCCGCGTGAGCATGCTCAGCGTTTGTCGACTCGCGATCGTGTCGCGCGGCCAGGTGACGACCGGCACTCCCATCCACATGGCGAGCAAACTCGTCACGCCCCCTCCGAACGGAAATGGATCGAGCGCCACGTCGACGTCGCGATACTGGTCGAGCATGTCCAGCAGCGGTGTCGATCCGGAGCACGTGATCCGATCGGCCGCAACCCCCTGCCGCGCAAACGCACGCTGATAGTGGTCGGCCATCGATGGCTCATCGAGCCCGCGATACTTGAGGATCAGCCGCGCGGTGGGCAACTGCTGCAAGACACGCGACCAGACGGCGACCACTTCGGCAGACAGCTTCGTTGGGTTGTTGAAGCTCGCCAACGTCAAATTGCTCAACGAGCGCGGTTGGCGAGGCTCGAGGTCGGGCGCGTTCTCCGGCACCTCGCAACACCAGGCCGCCGCGCTGAGCCGGATGAGCTGCTCGCGATAAAAGGGCTCGGCGCCGTACGGCACCATGACGTCATCGGAGATTAGGTAGTCGATCGCGCTCAGGCCCGTCGTGGCCTGGTAGCCTGCCCAGGTGATTTGCACCGGCGCGGGCTTGTAGGCGAAAACCTTCAAGTGGTTGTAGGCCGAGTGACCGGCCAGGTCGACGAGCACGTCGATCTGGTCGTGGCGAATCTGCTCGGCGATGCGATCGTCGCTCAGCATGCCGACCTCGTGCCACGAGTCGGTCAACTGGCGCAACACGCCTTCGAGCGTGTCGCGCATCGGCCGGGTCGAGTAGAGATGGCAGGAGAAGTTGTTCGCCGCCGCATGGCGCGCGATGGGCATCATGATGCAGCCGATCGGGTGCTGTCCGAAGTCACCGGAGACGAAAGCGATCCGCAAGGGTCGCTCGCTCTGATGATCGAGGTCAAACGGCCGCCAGGTGCTCCGCAAGGGGGCCGCGTGTTGCTCCTCCCAGCGGGCCGACATGTCGGCGAGCGTCGAGAGGTTCACGCTCGAACGATACAACTGGCCCATGAGCCAATTGCTGTGAATGGCCGCGTTGCTCGGATCGAGCGCGACGGCTTGCGCGATGGCGGCGTGCGATTCGTCGGCGCGGCCTTGCGAGCCCACCGATGTGCCAATGTTGTTGTAGGCGGCGACGAGCGTGGGGTCGAGTTCGACGGCGCGCCGGAAACACGCTTCGGCCTCGACGTTCCGCCCAAGCGTCTTGAGCGCCGAGCCGCGATTGTTCATCGCCTTGGCATAGCGGGGATCGAGCGCCAAGGCCCGATCAAGATGCGCAAGCGCTTCGACCGCGTGATGGCGTTCGATCAACAAGCTGGCCAGATTGTTGTGCGATCGGGCGTCGTCGGGGCGCAGCTTCAAGAGCGCGCGGTAGGCGTCGATCGCCTCGTCGGCGCGTCCCAGTTCGTGCCATGACGCGGCCAGCGCGGCGTGGGCGTCGACATGGTCGCTTTGCAGCTCGATGGCCCGCCGCAGGGCGCTGATCGCCGCGGAATAATCGCCCCGGTGCTTGAGGATCGACGCTCGATTGACGAGTGCCTCGGGGAAATTGGGCTGTTTAAGAAGCGCCAGCTCGTAGGCCTGCAAGGCCTGATCGAGCTGGTTGAGCGACTGGTAGGCGACCGCCAGATGGTTGTAGACCAGCGCATGGGTGCAGCCCAGCGCAATGGCGCGTGAGAGATACTCGATCGCGACGGGAAAGTTTTGCTGTTGCAGCGACATGGCCCCCAGCAGTTGCCAAGCGTTGCTATGACGTGGATCGGCGGCCAGGATTTGTCGGTACAGCGACTCGGCCTCCGCGAGCTGGCCTGAGCGATGCAAGTTCACGGCCTGATTGAGCCAATCATCGAGCTGCGCCATCGTTGCCTTTCATCTGCTCATGACACCAACGCCGCCACAGGTCGCGCAGCGCCGCTTCGAGCGTGGGCACGAACCGTGTCGGATCGCCAAAGGCCGAGCGGCGAAATCGTTCGCGCAGTTCGCCTCGCCACGAGTGACGTTGCGCCACGTTCAGGGCGACCGCCACGGTCCGCTCGATATACTCATCGACCGACGAGGTGGCCAACTCGTCGAGCCCCACGCGGTGCAGCAGGCTGAACGACTGCCGTGCCGCGAGCGACTCGCCGACGAGCGTGACGACCGGCACCCCCATCCACAAGGCGAGCATCGTCGAGGTGCCGCCTGTGTAGGGAAACGGATCGAGCGCCACGTCGATCTGATTGTACAACGCGAGCAGCTCCGGCAAGGGGGAGAAGTCCTGAAACTCGACGCGCTCGCGCTCGATGCCCGCCTCGCGCAACGGATGCAGCAATTGCTCGCACAAGCGTGGATCGCCGAGCCCTTGGAACTTAAAGATCAGCCGGCTGTTGGGCGTGCGGCGGAGAATTTCGCCCCAGGCGCGACGCGCCGCGGGGGAGATTTTGGTCGGATTATTGAACGAAGCGAACGTGATGCGACCCGAGTGGAGCGACGGCGGAGGACCGATCGGAGGCGCGTCGCTGGGCAACTCGAAACACGCGCCGCCCAGCGGGAGCCGAACCACCTGCTCACGGTAAAAATGCTCGTATCGCCGCGGCACAAGTTGCTCGTCGGTCAGCAAATAGTCGATCGCCGACATGCCCGTGCTCCCCGCAAAACCCATCCAGGTCGCCTGCACCGGAGCGGGTTTTCGTGCCAGGACCCGCAACCGGTTGCCGGCCGTGTGTCCCGACAGATCGATGAGGATGTCGATCGCATCGGCACGAATCCGCTCGACGAGCGCCGCGTCGTCGAGCATGGCCACGTCACGCCACAGGTGGCTCGACTGCCGCAGCCGCTGCGTGGCGTCATCGACCTTATCGCGGTTCGAGTAACAGACCGTGTGGACACTCGAATGCCGCAGCCCCGCAAGCACGTGCGTCATCAAGCGGCCGATCGGATGGTTGCCCAAATCGGCCGAAATGAAGGCGACGCGCACAACCCGCTCGGGGTCGACGACGTTCGCATGCACGACCTTGGTGCTGAGCAACGGTTGGGCGATCATCGCGTCGTACTGCTGCCAGAGCTTCGCCACTTCGGCGAGCGCGTCGCTGCGATACGACTCGTTCATGATCAGGTTGTCGAGCGCCAACGCATCGCGCGGATCGATTTCCAAGGCGCGGCGGTAACAACGATCGGCGTCGTCGAGTCTCCCTTCGTCCTGATAGACCTTACCCAGATTGATCCAGGCATCGCCGAGTCGCGGATCGCACTCGATCGCGCGGAGGAAACGTTGCTCGGCCTCGGCGCGGCGGAAGTTGACACGGTAGAAGTTGCCGAGATTGTAGTGAAACTTGGCATACTTGGGCTGCAACGCGATCGCGTGCAGGTACGACTGCTCGGCCTCGTCGTGACGTCCCAACTCGCCGAGCAGCGTGCCGCGGTTGCTCAGCGCGGTGGCATACTTGGGGTTGAATTGCAAGGCCTGGTCGTAGGCCTGCAGAGCGTCGAGCGGCTGGTGCGTTTCGCGCAGCAGCGTGCCCAGGTTCAGATAGGCGATCGCGTCGTCGCGCTTGAGCCGGATCGCCTCGTGATAGGCGGCCAGAGCTTCCGCGAAGCGGCGCAGTCGCTGTAGCGCGATGCCTCGATTCACCCAGGCCTCGGCGAAGGAGCGTTTCGCCGCGATCGAGCGATCGAAGCACTCGAGGGCCTCGGCGTGCTCCTGGAGGTCCTGACAGACAATGCCCAGGTTGTTCCAGCCCTCGGCGTACTCGGGACGAAGCCGCAGCGATTCGCGGAAACACGCTTGGGCCTCGGCCAGGCGTCCCAGGGCGCGGCACACGAGCCCCAGGTTGTTATGGAACGGCGGGGCGTTGGGTTGCACGGCGAGAGCCTGGCGAATGAACGACTCGGCTTCGGTGTGCCGCTCCTGATGCAACGCCGAGACACCGAGCAGATGCAGGGCGTCGACATTGTGAGGATCGGCTGAGAGCACCAGCCGGAACAGGTAGTCGGCCTGCACGAACTGCCCCTGCTGTTGCTGGGCGAGACCCTCACGCAGGACTTCGATCACGGTCGACATGGGACGCGCGTTGATTCCATCGTTTGAGTGGGGGCCACACAGGCACACAGGGCATCTATCGGCTAGAGCGAGTCTATTCTAAGGACTTCCACGAAATGAGCGAGGTGGTTACCCCAAGCCGGCTGTTACTTCGGCGACAGAGTCGCCGGCTTGGGGGGGACGGATTGCTAGCAGCGACTCGAATTTGTCATCCGAGATTCACATGGTGTCAAACCCGCTGAGCCGTCATAATGCGGTCGTTGGATAAAAAGCTCGGACCAGGACGGTCCCTCAATTGCTCAGTCAGGGAGGAAGCAACGATGATCGGCTCGCCACTTGGGCGTTTCACATTACTGGCCTGCTTGCTGTGGGCGTCGCCGCTGTGGGCGGCCAAGCCCGGCAAGGCCGACCTCGAACAGGCCATCGATCGCAAGCTCACGGCCGAAGGGGCCGAGTCGCTGGGCGAGGTCATTAACCTGTGCCAGCATGCGCTGGATCAAGGGCTCGACGCCGAAGACGAAGTGTTCGCCAAGAAATTGCTGGCGTCGACGCTGTCGCAGCGTGGCGAGGCGCTCTCCGATGCGATCTTCAAGCCCGAGCAGCCCGACCCCCGTTGGCCGCAGCTGCGCAAGCTCGCGCTCGCCGATCTGGAACGGTCTCTGCGGCACGAAGCAGAGCAACCGAAGGTCTACATCACGATCGCGCGATTGCAGGCCCTGCCGGGCGGCGACGACGACAAGGCCATCGCCGCACTCGACGAAGCGATCAAGCGAAGCGGCAAGGACGTCGAGCTGCGTTTCCAGGCGATCATCATGCGCTCGTCGCTGCACGACAATCTCGACGACAAGCTTGGCGACCTGAGCGCAGCCATCGAGTTGAAGCCGGCCGACGCGATGCCGCTGCGCGCGCGCGGGGCGCTGTACATGGCGGCGCAAAAAGCGGACCAAGCACTGGCCGATTTCGAGGCGGCATTGAAGCTCGAACCCGACCACGCGATCACGCTCGAAGCCCAGGGGGCGGCGCTCGCGTTGCTCGACCGGCTCGACGAGTCGCAGGCCGCGTATGCCAAGTCGATCGCGTTGGCCCCCGAGTCGATCTCGGCCCGGCTGCAGCGCGCGCAGGTGTCGCTGTTGCAGAAAAAGTACGCGGACGCGGTGGCCGACTTGAGCAAGGTGCTCGAGATCGACGACAAAAACATCGCGGCGCGGATGCTCAGGGCGCAGGTGCATTTGCGCAACGAACAATTCGACGCCGCGCTCGTCGACGTGAATCAGGTCCTCAAGACCCAGCCCAACATGCCGCCGGCGCTCCGCGCTCGAGCGCAGATTCAGTTGGCGGCGGGCAAGCCGCTCGAAGCGATCGCCGACTTGGAACGGATCGTCGCCGAACAGCCGCAGGATCTGGAAACACTCTTCCAGTTGGCCGTGCTCTATCGGACGCAGCACAACTTTGCCAAGGCCGTTACGCTGTTCGACCGCGTGCTCAAGGTCAAGCCCGACGCCTGGTTCGTGGTCTACGGCCGGGCCGACACCTATCTGAGCGTGGGACGGCATCGCGAGGCGCTCGCCGATTACGAGTCGGCCTACGCCATCGAACAGAAAGACACCGGGCTGCTCAACAACTTTGCCTGGCTGTTGGCCACCTCGCCCGACGAGAAGGTGCGCGACGGCAAGCGGTCGATTGCCTTGGCGACGAAGGCCGCCGAGCTGACCGAGCACAAGCAGGCGCACATTCTCAGCACGCTGGCGGCGGCCTATGCCGAGTCGGGCGATTTTGAGTCGGCCAAGAAATGGTCGCGGCAGGCGCTCGAAGTGGCCGACAGCGCGCAGCGCGACGCACTCCAGCAGGAGTTGGCCAGTTACGAGGCTGGCAAAGCGTGGCGCGAGCTGCAACAGGACGACAAGAACGTCACCCGCGCCCCGGCCGACAAGCAGTCGCGGTAAGCTCGGTCGTTATTGAGGTTCATATAATTAAGTTAACAGGACGACCAACGGCAGTCCGTAAATACCGGCCTCGCGTTGCTCGGCCTACTAAGTTCATTATCTGAGGATCAATAGCCGCTGGCGCGCAGCGGAGCCGGGTTTTGCTGACGCAAAACGCCAGCCACCCTGTCGTTGGGTGCCATGCCCACGGCTCGGCGTGGGCATGCGGGGATCCTCGTGACCCGGCTGGAGTGATCTCTCCAACAAAAATCGTAAAGTGAACTTCGGTGAACAAACAACACCAGGAGATCACCACGATGCCGATTCGCAAAAAATGCCAGCGATACAATCATCCCGGCGATGCGCATGCATTGACGTTTTCTTGCTTTCAACGTCAACCGTTTTTGAGTAAAGAACGTAGTCAGAATTGGATGATTGAGGCGATCGACCGAGCCCGCGAGCGATACCGAGTTCATGTTTGGGCCTATGTGATCATGCCCGAACACGTTCATCTTCTGATATGGCCGGCCGAGCCGCTCTACGACATCAGCGAAATTCTGAGTGCGATCAAACAATCCGTGGCTAAGCGGGCATTGGCGTACGTGCAACAACATTCACCGACGTTCTTGACCAGAATGGAAGATCGTCAACCCAACGGGAAAATTCACCATCGCTTTTGGCAACGCGGCGGAGGCTACGATCGGAATGTCATTGAGCCATCGGTCGTTTATCAGCAAATTGAATATCTACACAACAACCCAGTTCGCCGCGGGCTGTGTGAAAGACCGGAGGATTGGCTGTGGTCGAGCGCGGTTGACTACGCTCGCATGCGTGCTGGCCCGTTACGATTGGATCGGCAGTCATTGCCAATGATCCTCGGTCACTGAAGTGGTCGAGTCGTTCCATGCCCACGCAGAGCCGTGGGCATGGCACCCAGCGCCAGCGGCTATTGAGGTTCAGGTAATTAAGTTAACCGGACGACCAACGGCAGTCCGTAAATACCGGCCTCGCGTTGCTCGGCCTATTAAGTTCATTATCTGAGGATCAATAACGAGATGCACGTAAATAGTTGTGCAATTAGCTCGTCCAGGTCCGCTCGATGAACGTCGTGTCGACGCGGCCTTCGATGAAGGCGTTGTGCCGCAAGATGTCTTGCAGACGCGGCACGGTCGTGCGAATGCCTTCGATCCGCAACTCGCTCAGGGCCCGCTGCATCGCGGCGATCGCTTCGTCGCGCGTGGGCCGATGCACGAGCAGCTTGCCAATCATCGAGTCGTAGTTCGGCGGCACGACATAGCCGGCGTGGGCATGCGAGTCCCAACGGACGCCGTAGCCGCCCGGGATGAACATCTGTTCGATTTTGCCGGGGCAGGGCTGAAAATTCTTGGCCGGGTCTTCGGCGCAGATGCGACACTCGATCGCGCAGCCGCGATGCACAATGTCCTCTTGCGTGAACGGCAGCTTCTCGCCCGAGGCGACCCGCAACTGCATCTGAATCAGGTCGATACCGGTGACTAATTCGGTCACCGGATGCTCGACTTGGATGCGGGCGTTGACTTCGATGAAGTAGAAGTTGCCCTGCTTGTCGACGATGAACTCGACGGTGCCGGCGTTGGTGTAGCCCGACTCCTTGACCAAGCGGACGGCCGCCTCGCAGATCGAGCGGCGGATGTTGGCGTCGAGGTTTGGGGCGGGACTTTCCTCGATGACCTTCTGGTGGCGACGCTGCATCGAGCAGTCGCGCTCCCAGAGGTGGACCGCGTTGCCGTGCTGATCGGCGAGCACCTGCACCTCGACGTGGCGTGGATGCTCGACATATTTTTCGAGATAGACGCCGGCATTGCCAAACGCGGCTTGGGCCTCGGCCTGCGCTTGTTGCATGCCCGTCTTGAGCGAGAGGTCGTTCTGGGCGACCCGCATGCCGCGTCCGCCGCCGCCGGCCGTCGCTTTGATCAACACCGGATAGCCGATCTCATGGGCAATGCGGAGCGCGTCGCGCTCGTCGGCCAGCAGCCCCTCGCTGCCGGGGACGCAGGGGACCTTGGCGCGGCGGGCAATCGATTTGGCCGTGTTCTTGTCCCCCAGGGCGCGCATCGCCTCGGGCGAAGGCCCGATGAAGTCGATCTTGCAGGCGCGACAGACTTCGTTGAAGTGGGCGTTCTCGCTCAAAAAGCCATAGCCGGGATGGATGGCCTGGACATTGCCCACCTCGGCGGCGCTAATGACGCGATCGATTTTGAGATAGCTGTCGGCGCTTTTTCCGGGACCGACGCAGAAGGCCTCGTCAGCGAGGTCGAGGTACTGCGCGCCGCGGTCGGCTTCGCTGAAGATGGCCACGGTTTCGATGCCGAGCTCTTTGCAGGCGCGAATCACGCGCAGGGCGATTTCGCCCCGGTTGGCCACCAAAATGCGTTGGAACATGGTACTTATGGGCTGTCGAGCGGAGAGGGGGCAAAGATATCGTGCGGCGCTGTTGCGCGGCGTTATTTCGAGGGGCTGACGCGGAACAGGGGCTGTCCGTATTCGACCGCCTCGCCATTTTGAGCCAGCACGGCTGTAATCTGGCCCGAGCACTCGGCCGGGATCTCGTTAAAGACCTTCATGGCCTCGATGATGCACACGACCGATTCGGGGCCCACATGATCGCCAACCTTGACAAAAGGAGAGGCCTCGGGGCTCGACGAGGTGAAGAAGGTGCCGACCATCGGGCTTTTGACGACGATCGACTTGTCGTCGACCGGCGGCTTGGCGGGTGCCGTCGGTGGTGCGCCGGCGGCGGGGGCCACGGCGACCGGGGGCGCGACATGCGTGACGACCGACAGGCCTTCCTTGCGGAGCCGGACACGCAAATTGCCATCGCGCAGATCGACCTCGCCAAGGCCGTGTTTGTTCATCAACTCGACCAGGCGCCGCAGTTTTTGCAGGTCAAAAATATCGCCCGAAGTGGATCCAGAATCTGACATATTTTCACAACCTACGAGCTAGAGAATGTTTTCGCAGTTGAAGTTAGGACGACAACGGGGCCCAGCCCGCTCGACGCGCACCATCGAACAAGCCACACGCGGGTTGCGTAGCCAGTCGTGGTTGAGTCGCCGCAAATAAGCACAACTCGGTACGGGCATTTAAGTTTGGGCGAAATTTTAACCGTCGCAAGGGGGGCTCGTCAAGGCAGGGAAACTGGGCGGTAACGGAGCAACCCGCCTGTGTGAGCGTCAGCGTTGTGGGTGGCTGGTGGTTTGCGAAGCAAACCCCGGCGAGTGACATGCGACACCGCCTCGAAGTGAGCCGGGGTTTGCAGACGCAAACCGCCAGCCACCCGCTCAATGATGCCCTGGATGCCCGATCCTATGATTTACCAACGTTGAAGATGCTCACACAACCCGCCTGCCCTACGCGCGGTGCAGTGCTCCATGAGAGAGCGTTTTGCCCCCCCACTCAACGCAAAGAGCCCGACATTGCTGCCGGGCTCTCGTGGCGGAAGAAAAAACGGTGGGCGCGATGGGCTTAGCGGCCGTTGTATTGGTAGGCCGGGTTGTCCGCGCTGAAGTCATGGTCGGTCAGCGGCACGCCGAGTTGCAAATTGGCGAACACATACGACTCTTCCAGTGGTAGCTCGCGGTCGCCACGACGCGGGAAGCCGAAGTTCTGCAACCCGATCGGAACCATGTGCTCTTTGTCGAAGAAGACGTTGACCTTATGGAAGTCGAGGCCGGGATAGGCCTTCTCGTAGATGAAGGTGAAGCAAATGCAGTCGCGGCCGGCGAGCTTGGCATTTTCGTTCACACTGGGATGGATCCCATCGGCTTTGCGTTGCTGGCCCGCCTCGGCGTACTCCAACAGACGTCGGGTCACGTTCCAGAGGCCAATCTCGGTAATCGGGCGGCGATTGTTTTCCATCGCCCGCTCCGATAGCGGTTCGAGCTTAATGAGCGGAACGATCTTGCGCTTCCAGCCACTGGGGTGCGCGAGCACGAGGTTATCGTTCGCGCCACGCTGCCAGATCGCCTCTTGGCCGGCCGACGGGGTTTCCCAACGCATATAGGCACTGAGCGGTTCCTTACGAACCTTCAGGTTGATGATGTTCAGGTCTTGCAGTTGGCCGTCGACACGCTCTTGCTTGTGAAACACGCACTGCATCGTCGAGACGTTCGACAGTTTGTCGTGCGCCTGGCGAAGGGTCTGCATGAAGTGAACGAAGACCTTTTGCTCTTCGGTGAGCGAGGACAGGTCGATCACGCCGTCGAACTTCGGCGACGACGCGGTGGCGACGTTGGCAACCCGCTCGGGCTCCCGAGGCTTCTCGGGTTCGGCGGCCAGTAGCGCGCCGCCGACCAAGCCCAACGCCGCCGCGGCGAGAGCCGACCGCTGAAGGCAACGAGACCAAAACGAAGTACTCAGACCCGTACGGCTAACAGACAGACAATTCGACATAGCGCGGTCCTTGCGGCTGATTGGATGCGAACGAGCAGACAGCGGATGTAAAGTCAACTCGACGCAACTCCAGCCGGTTAGTGAGAGATTTGTCAGGGGGTAGCGCGGATGCTACCGCCCGCAAGGTTTGTTGCCATCAGGGGCTACGGCGGTCACAATCAAATCGGAACGAGCTTGAAAGCGGTCAGACAACCGGTTCCGCGATGGAGGCCGTGATTTGTCGCAAGTCATTTATTTTCAGTGGATTAAGTCCAATGGCAGACAAACTAGTGGTCGGTTGTGGTTACCTAGGTCGACGCGTGGCCGAGGCTTGGCTGCGTGACGGCCACCGGGTTTGGGTCACGACCCGAAACGCCGATCGCGCGAAAAATTTGGCGGAAAGTGGCTTATTTCCGCTCCTGGTCGACGTGACCGAGCCTGAGCGCTTCCCGCCGTTGCCCGAGGTTGCCACGGTGCTCTTCGCCGTGGGCTTCGATCGAGCGGCCCAAAAACCTCAGCACGCGGTCTATGTCGAGGGGCTCCAGCACATCCTCAGCGCGCTGCCCGCGTCGGTCGCGCGGTTCATCTACATCTCGTCGACCGGGGTCTACGGCCAAGCCACGGGCGATCGCGTTGACGAGGACACACCGGCGCTGCCGCTGCGCGACGGGGGCCGCGCCTGCCTGGCTGCCGAACAACTCTTGCAAGCCTCGGCGTTCGGCGCGCGCAGTATGATCCTCCGTCTCGCGGGCATTTACGGTCCACTGCGCGTGCCGCGCTCCGAGTCGATTCGCGGTGGCGATGCCATCGACGCGCCGGCCGATGGCTATTTGAATCTCATTCACGTCGACGACGCCGTGCAGATCATCCAAGCGGTCGAACGGCTCGCGCCACCGCGGCGCTACGTGGTCTCCGATGGTCAGCCTTGCCTGCGGCGTGATTACTACCGCGAGATTGCTCGGTTGCTCGACGCGCCGCCGCCGACGTTTACGGCACCGACCCCGGACAGCCCGGCCGCTCAGCGCGCCGCGAGCGACAAGCGCATTGATCCGCGTCGGTTATTTGCCGACATCGGTGTGTCGTTGCGCTATCCGTCGTACCGCGAAGGGTTGGCGGCAGAGGTGAGGCTAGAGGCTAGGGGCTAGTCTCGCCGCGGCCTACCCCTTCTCGTCGTTGCCGGTCTCAAGCACGGCGAGGAACGCCTTCTGCGGGATCTCGACGTTGCCGATGGCTTTCATCCGTTTCTTGCCCTCGCGCTGCTTGGCCCACAGCTTGCGCTTGCGTGTGATGTCGCCGCCGTAACATTTGGCGGTCACGTTCTTGCGCATCGCGCTGATCGTCTCGCGGGCCACGATCCGGCTGCCAATCGCGGCTTGCAAGGCGACCTCGAACATGTGTCGATCGATCTCGGTCCGGAGCTTCTTGACCACCGCGCGGCCGCGTCGCTCGGCGTCGCGCCGGTCGCAAATGATCGACAACGCATCGACCCGCTCGCCGTTGACAAGAATGTCGAGCTTGACCAGGTCGGCGGGGAAATAGCCCACCAGCTCGTAATCCATCGTGCCGTAGCCGTGCGTGACGCTCTTGAGCTTGTCGTGTAAATCGTAAATCACCTCGGCCAGCGGCAGGTCCCAGACGATCATTGCCCGCTTGGCGCCGAGATATTCTTGTTTAACAAACACGCCGCGGCGATCGGTGGCCAGTTGCATGACCGGCCCAATCTGCTCGATCGGCAGCACAAAACTCACGCGCACGATCGGCTGGCGAAACTCGTCAATATCACCGGCGTCGGGCACCTTCTGCGGGTTGTAGATGCGAATCGTCTCGCCGTTGCGGGTGAGCACTTCGTAGGTGACGTTCGGGGCGGTCTGCACCAGATCGACGTTGGCCTCTTGTTCGAGCCGCTGCTGAATGATCTCCATGTGCAGCAGACCCAAGAACCCGCAACGAAAGCCAAAGCCGAGCGCGTCGCTCGTCTCGGGCTCGAACTCGAAGCTGGGGTCGTTGATCGAGAGCTTGGTGAGCGCGTCGCGGAGCTCTTCAAAGTTCTGGCCATCGCTCGGGTACAGGCCGCAAAACACCATCCGCTTGGGTTCCTGATAGCCGGGCAGCGCCACCGCGGCGCCGTCCCCGGGGATCGTCACGGTGTCGCCGATGTGCACGTCGCTGAGCGATTTGATGTTGCAGATCAGGTAGCCGACCTGGCCGGCGATGAGTTCGTCGCAGGCGCGGCGTTGCGGCACGAACTGGCCCAGCTCGAGCACTTCGTAGGTGGCACTGGTTTTGATGAAGCGAATCTTCTGGCCGCGCCGCACGGTCCCTTGCATGATCCGCACGTAGACGATCGCGCCACGATAGTCGTCGTAGTGCGAGTCGAACACCATCGCCTGCAAGGCCGCGTTGGGGTCTCCCTTGGGGGGCGGAATGCGCTCGATGATGGCGCGCAGCACGTCGTCGACTCCGATGCCGCTCTTGCCGCTGCAACGCAACACCTCGTCCGGCATCACCCCCAGGCTCTGCTCCATTTCCAGAATCACTTCGTCGGGACGGGCGTGGGTGAGGTCGATCTTGTTGAGGGCGGGGATAATGTGCAGCCCGGCGTCGATCGCCGCGAAGGCGTTGGCCACGGTTTGGGCTTCGACCCCTTGAAAGGCGTCGACCAGCAGAAGGGCCCCTTCGCAGCAGGCGAGCGACCGCGACACTTCGTAGTGAAAGTCGACGTGCCCCGGCGTGTCGATCAAGTTCAACTCGTACTGCTGGCCATCCAGCTCGTAGCGCATCGCGACCGCCCGGGCTTTGATCGTGATGCCGCGCTGCCGTTCGAGCGCCATGTCGTCGAGCAATTGCTCCTGCATCTCGCGCTTCGAGACCGTCCCGGTGCGCTCCAATAGCCGATCGGCCAGAGTGCTCTTGCCGTGGTCAATATGGGCGACAATGCAAAAGTTACGGATATGCTGAGCGTCGAGGGGCATTGAGGAGGGGCTAGGGGCTAGAGATGAGGGGCGATGGAAAAAGGGTCCGTGATCGTGTCGTTGTCACAAACTGGGTCGTGTTTAATCGCGGCCTACGCGGGAATATCGATCCATGTATTCTACCTGAAGCGGCCGAAGAAACTTCGTCCAACTTCTTATCTAGCCCCTTCATCTCTAGCCCCTCTTCCGCCACGCTTGCCGGGCGACCCCGGCCGCGCCGATGTAACCGGCGTCGCCGCCGAGCGAGGCGAATTCGATCGTGGTCTTGGCCGCGGGCACCGGAAAGGCGCGCTGTCGCACCTCGGCACGGATGCGATCCAAAAAGCGTCGACCCAGCGGAGCGTTGTTGCCGCCGAAGGTCATTGCGCCGCCAATGACCACGCAAGCCGGATCGATCGTATGCATCAAGGTCACCGCGCCAATGCCCAGGTACATGGCCGTTTCCATGATGAGTTCGTCCGACAAGGCATCGCCTTGATTGGCCTCTTCGGCTAAGAGCAGCGGCGACAGCGTCGCGCCGGCCGCCAAGCGCGCGCGCAAGCTCGACGGCCGCCCGCTGTCGAGCGCCTCTTGCGTGCGTTGAATGACCGCCGTGGCACTGGCGTAGGCTTCGAGATGTCCGCCTTGTCCACAGGAACAAACACGGGCCCGCGAACTCCAATCGATGATAATGTGCCCGAGTTCGGCCCCGTGGCTGTGCTCTCCTTCGATCGATTCTTCATGCAAGATGATGCCTCCCCCGACGCCGGTGCCGAGCGTGAACATCACCAGGCTGGCGTGCTCGCGGCCGGTACCGACCCAAAACTCGCCCAAGGCGGCGGCGCCGGCATCGTTGCTAAACGCGACAGGCCGACCGCAGTGATGCGCCAATCGGGATACGATCGGAAAATCATTCCAGCCAGGCAAGTTCGGCGGCTCGAGCAACATGCCCTGGGCAATGTCCATCGTCCCTGGCGAGCCCAGCCCGACATAAGCGAGTTCCTGGGTCGAGCCGAGCGAGGCCTGCTGGGCGGCTTGCTCAAGCGCCGCGGCCATCCGTCGCGTGGCGTCCTCGGGACCTCGCACCGCGTCGGTCTTAATGCTCAGCCACGACAAGGGGCGACCCAGGTCGTCGACGACGCCGACCTTGATGTTCGTCCCCCCCAAGTCGACCCCGGCAAAGAACGGGCGTTGCGCCTCAGACAATTTCAAAAAACGACGTTCGGTCGACATGTGCTCAGGGCAGAACGAGAGACTTGCTTCGCAACAGGGGATCGGTCAACGACGGTGGCGCTGGTCCGTCGCACAGAAGGCACGAAAGTATAGGGCCATTGCCCTTCGGGGACAACCGCACCTGGGCGACCCCGCCGAGCCACGCTTTTGTCACAAGGATTTAACCTGAAAAGGCTTGCGAAGATCCGCCCAGGCCAGGCCCCCGCCCGGCATTTCGAGCCCCCCCGGTGCGCAACCGTAAGCTAAGGTTCTCAGGGGAACGCCCTCGATCGAATCCGACTCTCAACAGGACCGGTCCGTAATTTGCACAAATGAGGATGGTCGCGCTTCGCCTGCATACCCATTGGCGTGGGTAACGAATCGCGCCGTCCTTCATAACCAGTTACGGATGGCCATGTTGTACTGCACGGGAATGACCAACGGCTCGCACGCCGGCGTTCATCACCTTGCCCAAGGATTCGACATGACTGCTCGATTCGTTCGCGGTTGGTTCAGCATGCGCGATAAACTCGTCTACGTATTCGTGATCGCTTCGCTGTTGGCTCTATTGGCCTGGGGGCACTCGACGCACTGGTCGCTGCCTCACGATCCAACGGCGGCCGCGCAGGCGTTGCCGCCCCGGCCGATCGCCGCGCCCCGCGCGGCACCGAGCGAACAGAAGCCACCGGAGAAAACCGAGCTGCGGCTCGATGACGAGTCGATTCGCAAGGCGGGCATCGAGGTCGCCGACGTGAGCGCGCGGCGCATCGAGCAAAAAATCGACGCCCACGGCGTGGTCGCCTACAACCAAGACGCCGTCGCGCAGCTCTCGTCGCGCGTCAAGGGTAACGTCTGGCGCGTGGAAAAACGCGTCGGCGAAAATGTGCAGCGCGGCGAGGTGCTCGCCATTGTCGAGTCGCTCGCCGTCGGCGAGGCCAAAACCGATTTGCTCCGCGCGATCGTCACCGCCGACCTCAAGCAAAACAACCTCAAGCGACTCCGCGACGCCAGCGCCGCCATCTCCGAGCGCGTGGTCCGCGAGGCCGAAGCCGATGCCCGCGAAGCCCACGTGCGGCTGCTCAGCGCCCGGCAAACGCTCATCAGCTTGGGCCTTACAATCGATCTCGCCGACCTCAAAAACCTCGACGATGAAGCACTCGCGCAGCGCATCCAGTTTCTCGGGCTTCCCGAGGCCATCCGCGACACGCTCGATCCGCGGTCGACCACCGGCAACTTGATCCCGGTCGTCGCGCCGTTCCATGGCGTGGTGATCGGCCGCGCCACGAGCATTGGCGAACTCGTTTCGCCCGAGGACTCGCAGTTCGTCGTGGCCGACACGAGCCGCATGTGGCTGATGCTCGACATTCGCAAAGAAGACGTGGGCTACGTGCGGATTGGGCAGCGGCTGTCGTTCGAGGCCGACGGCGTGAGCGGCACGGTGCAAGGGATCATCGACTGGATCAGCACCGAAATGGACGAAAAGACCCGCACGCTCACCGTCCGCGCCGTGGTCAACAACCCGCTCATCGATGAGCAACGGAGCGGACAGACGCAGCGGATGTTGCGGGCCCACACGTTTGGCACCGGACACATCGTCGTTCGCGAACGGCCGGACGCCCTGGCGGTACCCAACGAGGCGGTCCAATTCGATGGCCAGCGGCACTACGTGTTCGTGCGCGAGGGAGAAATCTTTCGCCGCCGCAACGTGCGGCCGGGAGTCGTCAAGGACGGTTGGACCGAGATTCTGTCGGGCCTCGCGGCCCGCGAACAGGTGGCCACGGTCGGCGCCCACGTGCTCAAGGCCGAGTTGCTGATCGTCTCCGCTCAATAGTCCTCGGTCGCCCGCTTGTTATGATCGATCGCATCATCGCCTGGTCATTGTCGCACCGTTGGACGGTGGTGTTCGCGTCGCTCGTCGTCGCCGCGCTGGGCGTGCTGTCGGTGTGCAACCTGAACATCGACGCCTTTCCCGACACGACACCCGTGCAGGTGCAGATCAACACCTCGGCCGTCGGCTTCGTGCCCGAAGAGATCGAGCGCCAAATCACGTTCCCCGTCGAACTGGCGATGAACGGCATGCCGGGCATCGAGCAGGTCCGCTCGATCTCGCTGTTCGGGCTCTCGCAGGTGGTCGTGACGTTTCGCGACGGAACCGACATTTACTTCGCGCGGCAGTTGATCCAGGAGCGGCTCGCCTCGCTCGTGCTGAGCGAGGGCGTTACGCGCCCCCAGATGGGTCCGGTCTCGACAGGGCTGGGCGAAGTGTTTCACTACTTCCTGATCGCCAAGCAGACCGACCTCACGCAGCTGCGGTCGTACCACGACTGGGTCGTCAAACCGATGCTCCGACCGGTCAGCGGCACGGCCGAGGTCAACAGTTGGGGCGGCTTCGAGAAGCAGTACCAGGTGCGTGTCGACCCGACCGCGCTGGTCCGCTACGACCTGACGTTCGACGAGGTCATGGCCGCCGTGCGCGATAACAACCTCAACATTGGCGGCGGCAGCATTGATCTCGCCGGCGACATGCTGCTCGTGCATGGCGTCGGACGCACGATCAACACCGAACAAATCCGCAACATCGTGGTCGCCGCCAAAGATGGTGTCCCGATCCGCGTCAATGACGTCGCCCAGGTAACCATCGGCCACGAAATTCGCCGCGGCGCGGTCACCGCCACCACCCGCGACAGCGACCACCCCGAGCAGTTGATCCAGGGCGAAGTCGTGCTCGGGCTCGGCTTCATGCTCATGGGCCAAAACAGCTACGCCGTCACGCAGGCCATGCGCGACAAATTCGCCGAGGTGCAAGCCAACCTCCCCGAGGACGGCTCGATCGGTACCGTCGTCGCCTACGATCGGACCGAGTTGGTCGATCGGGTCATCGCCACGGTGAAAAACAATCTGCTCGAAGGCGCAACGCTCGTCATCCTCATCTTGTACGTCTTTCTCGGCAACCTGCGGGCAGGCCTGATCTGCGCCGTCACCATCCCGCTCTCGATGTGTGTCGGGTTCTGCGGCATGTGGTGGGCGGGGATCGCCGGCTCGCTGCTCAGCCTCGGCGCGATCGACTTCGGCGTGGTCGTCGACAGCTCGGTCGTCGTGGTCGAAAACGTCGTCAAGCGGCTCGGGCACTTGGGCCGCCTGATGGGACTCAAACGGCTCGAAGCAGTCCGCGACGCGGCCATCGAGGTCCGCACCCCCACGTGCTACGGCCAACTCATCATCATGATCGTCTATTTGCCGATCCTGACACTCGAGGGGGTCGAGGGCAAAATGTTCCGACCGATGGCGCTCACCGTCATCTTTGTGCTCGTCGGGTCGTTGCTCTGCTCGCTCACGTTGGTCCCCGTGCTGGCCAGCGTGGTGCTCCCCGAGAAGCTCGAAGAAAAAGATGTCTGGCTGGTGCGCGTCGCTCGGCGCGGCTATCAGCGCCTGCTGCAACTCATTCTCCGCGGACGTTGGGCCGTGATCGGCGGCGCGACGCTCGCGCTGGGCGCGGCCCTCTGGCTGGCCGCCGGCCTGGGAAGCGAATTCGTCCCCCGGCTCAGCGAGGGGGCCATCGTCGTCGGCATCACCCGACCACCGGGGACGAACCTGGACGAAAGCCGCCGCCTGAACATGCGCATGGAACGGATCTTGTGCGAAAAATTCCCCCACGAGGTCGTCCGCTGTTGGAGCCGCATCGGGTCACCCGAGGTGCCGACCGACGCCAGCACGGTGGAAATGACCGACCTGTTCGTCACCCTCTACCCGCGAGAGCAATGGCGCCTAGCCCAAACGCAGAGTGAACTGGTCGAGCTCATGGAGCGCGAGCTGCGCGACATCCCCGGCCAGATCATTTGGTTCACGCAACCCATCGAGCAGCGCATCAACGAGATGGTCAGCGGCGTCCGCGCCGATGTGGCCCTCAAATTGTTCGGCAAAGATTTCAACCAATTGGTCAACACCGGTCGACAACTCGAGGAGGTGCTGCGCGGCATCCACGGCACGGTCGATCTGTCGACCGAACAAATGCTGGGGCAACCCATCTTGCGCGTCGCGATCAAGCAAGACCAGATCGCCCGCTACGGCATCCCCGCTCAGAAAGTGCTCGACCTCGTGCAGTCGGTCGGCTCGAAGACGCTCGGCGAAGTGGTCGAAGGTCAATTGCGCTTCCCGCTCGTCGTGCGGCTGCCCGAGTCGCTGCGACAAAGCCCCGAGACGATCGCGTCGATCCTGGTGAGCGCCCCCTCGGGCGAGCTCGTGCCGCTCGAACGGCTCTGCGATATTCGCGTGGTCGACGGCCCACGACTCATCTCGCGCGAATGGGGCGAGCGCCGCATCACGATCCAGTGCAACGTGCGCGGCCGTGACGTCGGCAGCTTTGTGGCCGAGGCGCAACGGGCCATCGCCGACCGCGTGCCACTCCCCGACAACTACCGCATCGAATGGGGCGGGCAATTCGAGAACATGCAGCGGGCCCAAACACGGCTGATGATCGTCGTGCCGCTCGCCTTGTCGCTCATCGGCGTGCTGCTGTACCTGAGCTTCCGACACCGCTTCGACACCCTGGCCGCGTTTGCCAGCGTCCCCTTCGCCGCCATTGGTGGCATCGTCGCCCTCTGGTATCGCGAACTGCCACTGTCCATCTCGGCGGCCGTCGGCTTCATCACGCTCTCGGGCATTTCGGTGCTCAACAGCATGGTGCTCATCTCGCTGTTCCGCCAACAGCAGCGCGACGGCTACAACACGGCCGAGAGCATCGAGCGCGCGTCGAGCGAAAGCCTGCGCACGATTTTGATGACCGCGCTCGTGGCCAGCATCGGGTTTGTCCCGATGGCGGTCAGCCTGGGGGCCGGTGCCGAGGTCCAGCGGCCACTCGCCTCGGTCGTAATCGGCGGCGTGATCACGAGCACCCTGTTCACGCTCAGCGTGTTGCCGGTGCTCTACGCCTGGTTTGGCCACTGGCGCGCCCCCCGCGCCAAACCACGCGAGATGTTCCACGGCGTGTAAC
>CAZZBK010000004.1:104075-115959 GCA_964652155.1 uncultured Planctomycetaceae bacterium
CGGCGGCCAAGCCGCCGGCTTGGGGTTGCCGTCCGAACCGGGTACGCTAATGGCGCGTCGTGTCACTCGTCCCGATCCCCACACCCCGCGCCCCTCACGCATGTCCTTCCACATCTATCGCGCGCTGCAACCACGCCTCGACCGCCCCTCACGCCGCGACGTGCTCAAGGCGGCGCTGGCTAGCGCGTCGGGCCTGCTCGCTCTCGAATCAGGCTTGGCCCATGCAGCGCGACGCGCGTTGCCGCGCGTCGTCGTCGTCGGGGCCGGGTTCGCCGGATTGGCCTGCGCCGACGAATTGGCAGCGGCCGGCTATCAGGTCACCCTCGTCGAAGCCCGTGATCGCGTCGGCGGACGGGTCCTCACCTATCGCGACCTCGTCCCGAACAAAACCGTCGAAGGGGGTGGCGAGCTTGTCGGCCCCAATCAGCCCACCTGGATGGCTTATGCCAAGCGTTTCGATCTGAAATTCGTCGAGTTGCCCTGGGAACCCTCCGACGTTGTGCTCCTCGACGGCCAACGACTCGACGCCGCCGCGGCCCAAAAGCTCTGGAACGAAATGCGCATCGCGCTCGAGCGTCTCAACGCGCTCGCCGAGCCCCTCGATGCTTTTGAGCCCTGGCGCAGCGAGCAGGCCCGCTCACTCGACGCGCAGTCGCTCGACGACTGGATTCGCCGCCTCGACGTGAGCCCCGCGTGTCAGCAGCTCATCGCCATCCAAATGACCGGCATCAACGGGCTGATCCCCGCCTGGCAGAGCTTGCTGGGGGTGTTGTGTACCGTGCGCGGCGGTGGCGTACAAAAGTTTTGGGACGAAACCGACACCATGCACTGCGTCGGCGGCACGCAACAGTTGGCCGAGCGCCTGCGGCAGTCACTCGATCAGCGCGGCGAGCAGGTCAAGCTCGAGTTGAACTGCCCGGTCGAGTCGATTCGCGTGGGCGAAAAGAGCGTGACCGTGCAGCTTGCCGATGGGCGCAAACTCACGGCCGACGACGTGATCCTGACCGCTCCGCCGACGACCTGGAACAAAATCGCGTTCGAGCCGCTCTTGCCGCCGCACTTGAGCGTGCCGCTGGCCGCGAGCACGAAATACTTGGCGGTCGTCAACGAGCCGATCTGGCGGCGCGACGGTCATCAGCCCAACGCCATGTCCTCGACCGAGGTGCAAATCACCTGGGAGGCCACGGCCGGCCAAGGGGACTCGGGCTCGCACGCCTTGGTCGCGTTCAGTGGTGGTCGCGCGGCCGATACCTGCCGCGGCTGGAACGTCGACGAGCGCCAGGCCCGGTATCGACAGCGGCTCGATGAGTTTTTCCCCGGCTTTGCCCAAGCGTTGACCGGAGGTCGATTCGTCGATTGGGTGAGCGATCCGTGGGCGCGCGGCACGTACTCGTTTCCTGCACCGGGTCAGGTGACCAGCGTGGGGCCGTTGCTCGCCGCGCCGCATGCCTCGCGGGTCCATTTCGCCGGCGAGCATTGCTGCTACGCGTTCGTCGGCTGGATGGAAGGGGCCTTGAACAGCGGCGTCCGCATCGCCCGCCGACTCGCCAAGCGCGACGGCGTCGCATAGTCGGTGCGAGCCGCGATCTGCTCTGAGTGCAAATCGCGCGAATGTGGTATAACTCAAACTGACGTCGGCGAGTTCCGCACGATGCTCGTACCACTTTTTGCATGGGAGCCTGCGATGGGTAAAGGAAACAACAGCCGTAAAGACGACAAGAAGATGAAGAAGCCGAAGCAAGAGAAGAAGCCGGGACCGTCGGCCGCCAAGAAATAGGCTCGCGGAGCACCTGGCGTGACGCTGCGGATTGCCAATGGCGCAGGGTTCTTGGGCGATAACGTCGACGCTCCGCGATTGCTCGTCGAGCACTCGCGCGTCGACTACCTCACGCTCGAATACCTGGCCGAGCTAACGTTGTCGATCCTCGCCCGGCTGCGCGAAAAAGACCCCGCGCAAGGCTACGCGGCCGATCTGCTCGACGTGCTCGGCAGCCTCACGCCCGCGCTGCAAAAACAGCCGCAACTCAAGATCGTCACCAACGGCGGAGGCATGAACCCGCTCGCGTGTGTCAAACAAGCCGCGCGAACGCTCGTCGCGGCGGGACTAGGTGACGTGCGGCTCGGCGCGGTGTGGGGAGACGACTTGCTCGGCCAGCTCGACGCCTTGCGGCAAGCCGGCTGCCAATTCAACAATCTCGACACCGGCGCGCCCTTGTCGCAACTTACCGAACCGATCGTCAGCGCGAATGCGTATCTGGGTGCGTCAGCCATCGCCGCGGCGCTCGGCGACGGCGCGCGGATCGTCATCACCGGCCGGGTCGCCGATGCCTCGCTGACCGTGGGTCCCGCCGTGCATGCGTTCGGTTGGCAATGGGACGATTGGACTCGACTTGCGGCAGCCAGTGTCGCCGGGCATGTGATCGAGTGCGGCGCCCAAGCGACCGGCGGCTTCTCATCGTTCTGGAAAGAACTCGACCTGGCGCACGTCGGCTACCCGATCGCCGAACTCGAAAGCGATGGGGCCGTTACCATCACCAAGCCACCCGGTACCGGCGGGGTCGTCAATCGACACACGGTCGCCGAGCAACTCGTGTATGAGATCGGCGACCCGGCCCATTACCTCACGCCCGATGTCGATGTCGACTTCACGCAACTCTCGCTCGAAGAGACCGGGAGCGACCGGGTGAGCATCCACGGCGCGCGGGGCCGAGCGGCGACCGACACGCTCAAGGTGTCGCTCGCGTATCGCAATGGCTACACGGCCAGCGGACAGTTGTTGGTCTACGGCGACGATTGCCTGGCCAAGGCGCGGAACTGTGCCGACATTATCTTCGCACGGCTCAAAACGGCGGGGTTCACTTACGAGCGCACGAACGTCGAGTGTCTCGGCGCGGGGGACGCCATGCCGGGCGTTCATAAGCCGCCCCCTGACTTGCGCGAGGTGCTGCTGCGCGTGAGCGTACACGATCCACGACGCGAGGCGGTCGAGCGCTTCACGCGCGAGTTTGCGCCGCTGGCGACCGGTGGCCCGGCGGGTCTGGCGGGCTACACGGCGGCGCGGGGCACGGTGCGGCCGGTGTTCGCCTACTGGCCCACGCTCGTCCCCAAGTCACGGGTCGCGGCGCAGCACGAAGTCCGCACGGCGAAGCAATGGTGCGCAGATGACTAATACACCCCCAGCTTTGCATCTACGCCAGATTGCCCACGGTCGCAGTGGCGACAAAGGCAATCACGCGAATATCGGCGTGATTGCTTATCAGTCGGCTGGGTTCGAGTGGCTGCGAAAGTGGCTCACGGCCGAGCGGGTCGCGGAGCACTTTCAAACCTTACAGCCCACACGGGTCGAGCGCTTCGAGCTGCCCGGCCTGCTAGCGTTCAATTTTCTGCTGTACAACGTGCTCGCCGGCGGCGCAAGTCGATCGTTGCGCATCGATACGCAGGGGAAATTGCTGAGCACGTCGCTCCTGATGCTCGAATTGCCCGAGATTGCCGAGTTCGCCTCGATGCTCCCGGACGAAAAATGAGCCTAAGCGATGTTGCCAACCCGATTCTCTTCACGAGCGAGGGTCGTTAGGCCCCCGATCTCGTCGCGAAAGGATACGCTTTGCCCGTGTGAGGTATCCGTCTGAAACTGCGAGATTATCGGGAGACTCACGTCTCCCGCTCATTGGAGACCCGAACGTCGGAGAGTAGAACTTGGCAATTCGCTTTGCGAGCGAGTCGAGTTGGCATTGACTCATCCCCCCGATTCGCGAGAAGATCGCGAGGCTTGGGAGCGTTGGCTCTGCTATCACGGCACGTCGGGTGTCGCGCCTTGGCGTGGAGCAGTTGTCGGTCAACGTCGCTCGAACAGCACCAATAAGGGATTTCTTCACATGAGCGTGACGGACATGGCATCTTCGCCGGAACGGACAAGCAGCGTGGGCGTATCTTCGATCAGCCTGTACGACAAGTGCTTGGCGCTGGCGCACAACTTGTGGTGGAGCTGGCAGCCCGAGGTGGTCAACTTGTTCCGCGATCTCGACCCGATTCGCTGGCGGCAGTTGGATCACAACCCCATCGCGCTGCTGAGCGAGTTCACGCCCGAGCGACTCGAGATGCGTGCGGCCGAGTTGGTGCTGTACAGCCGCATCAACCACGCGTATCGCCGGTTGAAAGAGTACATGTCGCACCCACAAACCTGGGCCACGACCAACGCCGGCGTGCTGGGTGCCAAGCCCGTCGCCTATTTCTCGGCCGAGTTCGGCATGCACGAGTCGGTCCCGATTTACTCAGGCGGCTTGGGGGTGCTCTCGGGCGACCATGTCAAAAGTGCCAGCGATCTGGGCATCAACTTCGTGGCCATTGGTCTGTTCTACGACCAAGGCTACTTCAAACAACATCTCGATCACGACGGCTACCAGGCCGAAGAGTATCTCGACACGAAGGTTGAGAACGTGCCGATGGTGCCCGCCCGCGGCGCTGACGGCAAAAGCATCACCGTGTCGGTCGACACGCGCAACGGCCCGCTGCTGGCCAAGCTCTGGCTCATGCAGGTGGGCCGCGTGCGGTTGTACCTGCTCGACTGCGACGTCGACGGCAACAGCCCCGAGGACCGTGAGCTGACGAGCCGACTGTACGGCGGCGACCATCGCACGCGCATTCGCCAAGAACTCGTGTTGGGGGTTGGCGGCGTCAAGGCGCTCAAGGCGTTGGGCATCACGCCGGGCGTGTTCCATTTGAACGAAGGGCACAGCGCCTTCGCCGGCCTGGAAGTCATTCATCAGATGATGGAGGACGACGGTCTGTCGTTCGACGAGGCGCTGCGCGAAGTGGCTCAGCACACCGTCTTCACCACCCACACCCCGGTGCCCGCCGGTCACGACCGCTTCGATGGCGGGTTGATCGAAGAGCACTTGGGCCCCACGCGCGACCGGCTGGGTATCTCGTTCGATCAACTGATGGGCCTGGGGCGCGTCGAGCCGCACAACCCGCACGAAACGTTCTGCATGACCGTGCTGGCCATCAAGTTGTCGCGGCGCGCCAACGCCGTGAGCGCCCTGCACGGACACGTGAGCCGCCGCATGTGGGCCCACCTGTGGCCGTGGCGCGTCGAGGAAGAAATTCCCATCGGGCACATCACCAACGGCGTGCATATTCCCAGTTGGCTCGCCTGGCAGATGCAGCAACTCTACGACCGCTACTTTGCCGTCGATTGGATGAAGCGGATGGGCGAGGCCGAAGTCTGGCAAGCCATCCACGAGATCGATCCCGGCGAGTTGTGGGAAACGCATCACTCGCTCAAGAACCAATTGCTCTCGTTCGTCCGGCGTCGCGTCAGTCGGCAGTTCCGTCGCCGTGGCGAGAGTGACGAGGCGGTCGAAACGGCGCGCAGCATTCTGGACCCCAACGTGCTCACGATCGGCTTTGCGCGACGCTTCGCCACGTACAAGCGAGCCGATCTGCTGTTCGCCGACGCTGACCGGATCGCCGAATTGCTCAATGATCCCGAGCGGCCCGTGCAGATTATTTTCGCCGGCAAGGCGCATCCGGCCGACGAGCCCGGCAAGCAGTTGATCAAAAAAGTGTCGAACATGCGGCACGACCCGCGCTTCGCCTCGCGCGTCGTGTTCATCGAGGACTACGACATCAACGTCTGCCGCCACATGATCCAAGGGGTCGACGTGTGGCTGAACAACCCACGCCGTCCACTCGAGGCCTCGGGCACGAGCGGCCATAAGGTCGTGCTCAACGGCGGCTTGAATCTCTCGGTGCTCGACGGTTGGTGGGCCGAGGCCTATTACGGCAGCAACGGCTTTGGCATCGGCCGAGGCACGCACCATGTCAACCAAGAGATCAACGATCGACGCGACGCCGACGACCTGTTGCGCGTGCTGCGCGACGAGGTCATTCCGCTCTACTACGATCGCGACATCGACGGCCTGCCGCGCCATTGGGTCAAACGGATGATGAACTCGATCGGCTCGTTGGCCTGGCGGTTCAGCGCCCATCGCATGGTGATGGACTACGTCACCGCCGCGTATGTGCCGGCCGCCGGTGGCCTGAGCTGCGACATGAGCATCCGCTAGCTCGGAAACGTTCCCCCTTTCCTCGCAGGAGGGCCGACCATGGACGGTTGGCAGACGCAAACCCGAGCGCTCACCCCCCCCGCCGCAAGCGAGGCGGTCGCGCTGCAAGTCACCGTGCTGCTGCCGTGCTACAACGAGCAGCGGGCCATTCAGAGCGTGCTCGCCGAGATCGTCTCGACCATGCGCGAGGAGCCGTACACCTATGAGGTGCTCGTCGTCGACGATGCCTCGACCGACGACACCGTCAGACTCGCCGAGCACTTCGCCGCCGACGCCTGGGGCGCGCACGTGCGCGTGATCCGCCGCGGCGAAAATCGCGGGGCAGGAGCGGCTCGCAAAACAGGTATTCGCGAAGCGCGAGGCGATATCATCGTCATGCTCGACGCCGACGGCACCTACCCCGCCCAAGCCATCCCCGAACTGCTCCGTCACTTTCCGGCTTACGATCAGGTGAACGGCGCTCGCACCAGCGAGCAAGGAACCTGGCCCTGGCTGCGTCGACCGGCCAAGTGGGCAATCCGCAAACTGGCCTGTTACCTCACCGGCTGTCGCATCCCCGACCTGAACACCGGGCTCAAAGCCTTTCGCCGCGACGTGATGCTCCGCTGGCTGTGGGTCATTCCCGATGGCTTTAGCTGCGTCACGACCATGACGCTCGCGTTCCTCACCAACGGCTACGCGGTCAAGTACGTGCCGATCGAGTATCGCCCCCGCATTGGCCGCAGCAAGTTCCATCCCATCACAGACACGGCCGCCTACCTGAGCACCGTGCTGCGGATGGTCTTGTACTTCCGCCCGCTCAAGGTGTTTTTGCCCTTGGCCGCGCTGGTCATCATGGCCGGGCTGCTCAAAAGCGCGTGGAGCTTCGTGGCCACGGGGAGCATGCAAGAGTCCGACATCGTCGTGCTCACGGCGGGCTTTATGACCTGTATGTTCGGACTGTTGGCCGAGGTCGTGGTCGCCCATCATCGCCGTTGAGGCGCGAGGAGATTGCGATGGACCGCTGGTCGAGTTGCAGCCTCACGGATTCGGCCGTGGCGAACGCGAGTGGCATGGTCTTGCGCGACCCGCTACGACACGAGCTGTACCTGCACGCCGCCCTGCGCGAGATACCACGTCTGCTCGGCAGCATCGATCGCAACCCGCTCCGCGCCACCTACGGCTGTTTCGATCGCCAGTACTGGCACTACCGCACGGCCGCGTTCCCCAGCGAAATGTATCAAGAGGGGGTGTTGCCGCTGGCGCTGATCTACACGCTGCCGCACCGCGCCAATCGCTGGCATGGCGACGAGCAGGTGCGCGCGCTGGCCATCGCCGGCCTGCAATTCAGCGCCCGCTCCATGCACGCCGACGGCTCGTGTGACGATTACTACCCTTATGAGCGGGCGCTCGGCGCGGCCGCGTTCTCCTTGCAAGCCGCGGCCGAGGCCTACCGAGTGCTGCAACTCGACGATCACGCATTGCTCGACGCGCTCGTGCTCCGCGCTCGTTGGCTGGCCGAGCACCACGAGACCGGCACATTGGCCAATCATCACGCCCTCGCCGCGCTCGCCCTGCGGCGCGTCGGCTTGCTGGCCAACCGCGCTGATCTGTTGCACTCCGCAGAGCAGCGATTGGGACAACTGCTCGCACTCCAGAGCGACGAGGGTTGGTTCACCGAATACGGCGGCGCCGATCCAGGCTATACGACCGTGACGATCGACTGCCTGGCCAAGTATTTAACCACGCTGTCCCCTTTAGCCTCCGGCGAGTCGCCGGGGGTTGCCGCGTCACTCGCCTTGCGGATCCGCGAGTCGCTCCGCCGGGCCGTCGAGTTCGCCCATCATTTTATCCTCCCCGACGGCAGCTTCGGCGGCGTGATCGGCAGCCGCGGCACGACCCACTGCTACCCGCACGGATTCGAGTTGCTTGCGCCCCAGGATCCCCGCGCGGCCGACCTGGCCGAGGGCTGCTTGCAAGGGCTCGCCAACGACACGCGCGGGTTCATCAATGACGATCGGCTTTACGTTCATGCGCTGGGCAACTGGCTCGAAGCCTACCGCGACGCGGTCGTCGAACGCCCGGCGAGTGCAACGCCGACCACGAGCGAGCCGCGCTGGTTCGATCACGCGCAAGTGCTCGTCGATCGCCGACCGCAACGGCACACGATCGTCAGCGCCGCTCGGGGCGGGAGTTTTATGCATTTCGTGAACGACTTGCGCATCGCGGTCGACGCCGGCTGGGTGCTCGAAACCGCCGACGGCCGCTGTGCCGTCTCGCAACTCCATAGCCTCGACCGATCGATTGACCGCCGCGACCCCAACGCGTGGGCCATGAACGTCAGCGAGCGGCTCACCGTCGCCGGACCGCTCCATTGGGTCCGCTGGGAAACCGCCACGCCACTCAAGCAGGCCGTGTTCCACATGGGCATGCAGCTCGTCGGTCGCTGGTGTCGCGACCTGGTGCGGCGTGTGTTGCAGCGTCGACTCATTACCCAGCGGCAGTCGTGTGGCCTCGAATTGCAACGCACCATCGAATTGCTCGAAGGCTCGACGACGCTGCGCGTGACCGATCGACTCATTCGCACCGACGCGCGACTCAAGCTCCGGCGGCTCGCGCTCTCCAGCGACCTTGAGGCCCCGTATGTTGCCGCCGCGAACGTCTACCAAGCGGCCGCCTGGCAAGGCTGGACCGACATGAGTCCACACGTTGACGAGTTGAACAAGCGCGGCGAATTGACCGTGGTGCGCTCATGGTGATCTCGCGCTGGTTGCTGCGGTTGGGCAAGCTGCTCGTCTCGGTCACGCTGCTCGCGGGACTGTGGTTCGCCGCCGATTGGTCGACCGTTGTCGACAAGCTGGGGCAACTCGAGCCCGGCAACCTCGTCGTCGCGCTGCTGCTTTTTATTCCGCAAACGATCGTGTCGGCGTGGCGCTGGCAACGCCTGGCCCGCGGTTGCTGCTCGATCACGCTCGCCGAGGCCACGCGACAAACCCTGGCGGCGAGCGCCTGGAACCTGATCGTCCCCTCGAAGCTCGGCGACTTCTCCAAGGCCGCGTGCTTGCCGCTCGATAAAACCCTGTCGCGCGCCAAGGCCAGCGGGCTGGTGATGCTCGAAAAGCTCGCCGACCTGGGCTGCCTCTTGTCGGTGCTGGCCTGGGGACTGACCGGCGTCATGGGCGGGCTGCTCTTTGCAGCCGTCGCGCTCGCCGTCTGGGTGCGACGCAGCACGCCGCCGTATGTCGAGCAGCGGCCGCGTTGGTGGGGACCCGTGCTCGGCGTCGTGGCCGCGACCGTGTGTCTCTGGCTGCTGCATCTGACACAGCTGCATTTGTTTCTGCTCTCCTCAGGCGTGGACGCCTCGTGGAGCACGACGGCCGCGCGGATGCCGGTGGCTCTGCTGGCCGGGCTCGCTCCGGTGGCCCTATGGGGCTTGGGAACGCGCGACGCCACGCTCGTCTGGCTCTACAGCGACGTGGCCAGCGCCTCGACCATGGCCGTCGTCGGCATGCTCACCGCCCTGCGGTACCTCGTGCCCGGCGCGGTCGGCATTCCCTGCTTGCTCATGGGCCGGCGGATGAAACCGTCTCCCACGCCACTCGACGATCCGTCAACGGAAATGCGGCGGCCGAGTCGCCCTCTTGGGGACACGGTCCCATCACGGACTTGACGAGCCCGCGGCGGTCAACGCATAGATCGCAAAATCCTCGCCGGCGAGATGCATCCGCTGCGTGCTCAACTGCCGCTGCAACTCGATGGACGGATGCGCCACGACGAGCCACCGCGCCCCTTGTTGCCGCGCCTGCTCCAGTGATCGAGTCAGCTCAGAATCTCCTTCACTGAGCGCCCAGCCGGGCCGATCGCAGTAGTACAGCAGCGCCGAGGTCGAGCCGCGAATCGTGGCCACCGGCTCATAGGGCTTGGTCAGCTCTTGGACCGCCGCCGCGGCCGCGAGCACGCTGCGATCTTCCTCGGGGGTGATAAACGCCGGCGTGATCGCGTGCCGCAGGCTGAACAGCAGGCTCACGCCGATCAGCAACGCCACCGCGCCGCGCTGCGGACGCCAGCTCTCGACCCAGCGGGCGTAACCAAGTCCGGCGAGGATGGCCAGCGGCGGCAACGTGACCAGGTGATAGTAGTTGAGTTCGTAGAACTTGCGTGGCATGGCCAGCATGAGCACGAGCATCGCCACGACCCACGGCCAGTACCCACGCGCGTTGCGACACGTCACCCCCAGCACAAGCAGCGCCACGCCGATCGGTCCGAGCACGACCCCGGCCAGGTCGTCGAGCAGCCGGCGATAAAAACCGGCCGAGCGTAAAAAATCTTGCGGCGAGGCATAGGCCTCGGCGCTATTGAGCAGCGAATAGAAGACCCGCGGCGCGTCGAGGCTCTCGCGCTCTGAGACGCGCAGCACGTCGACGACCCAAGCCAGTGTCGGCAGCGTGGCCAACAACAGTGTCGCCGCAAGCACGCTTGTTCGTCGCGTCGAGCTGCGGCGGTGCTGCACGATGAGCACGAGCAGCGGCAAGCCCAGCACGAGCATGTAAACCTTCGAGAGCAACAGCAGCGCGAAGCTGACGAACACGAGCAGTAAATCACGGCGTCGACCGTCGCACAGCCAGCGCTCGGCCCCGAGCAGTGTGGCGAGCGTGAACGCCACGACCGACGATTCGAGCATAAAACTCTGCCCGAAGATGATGCTCACCGGCGCGGTGGCGAGCACGAACGCCGCGCCGGCCGCGGCCGTGGCTCCTGCGCGCCGCTCGACAAGCTGGTACAGCAACCCAATGCTCAGCAGACTAAAGAGGATGGCCGTGGCGCGTCCCCAGGCGTCGAGCGAACCGCCGCACAGATACGCGATAGAGCCCGCCACATAAGCCATCACGGGGATTTCGGTCAGATGCCAGCCCCGTTCGCCGCCGCACAAGCAATCGGTCGTGGGTCGGTCGAGCGTGGCGCGCCCCGCGATCCAGTTGCGCGCGATCATGGCGTAGGTGGCGTTCTTCGTGGCGAAGCTGCCCAGCAGCGGACGGTCGAGCAGCGGCACGCGCAATAGCAGCGCCAGCACGATGATGCCCCAGAGCACGCGGGTCGCCGCGCGCGAATCGCTCGCGGCGCTCGCGCTGAGCCGTACCCGCTGCCATGAGAGCGGCGCCTCGATCTGCTCCAGCATGGGCATCGTGGCTCGAGTCTTTTCTGAAATGTGAGAAAAAGGATGCGGGCAACACGGTCGATTCGACCGAAATATAGCCAGCCCAACCAGGGTCGACCAGAGCGGTCGGCGATCGTAAGAGCATCGGAGGTCTTGCCATGAGACACACGTTGTGCGTGACGTTGTTGCTAGCATCGCTCAGCGCCCTGGGCTGTCGCGGTAGCCAGGGGACCTATGACTACGCCGGGCCGATGATCGGGCCCGACGGCAACATGTTCGGATTCTTTGATCGCCGCAACTCGATCTTGTCGCCCGATCCCTCGGCCGCCTATGTCTCGGCCGAGGACCATGCCAAGCAGCAGGGTGAGCCGTTCGAGGAATTGCAGCCGACCGAGGAGGCGATCCCACAGCAGCCGACTCAGCCCACCAAGCCCAAGAGCCCCGGCAACCGGACCGCCTCGCGCTCCTCGCGCGACGTCGAGTAAGCGAGACGCTCTCACACATCCGAGCCGGGGGCGTGAGCCCCCGGATAAGCTAGCACGCTCGGTCACACGATTCGTCCGATCAAAGAACTCCAGACAAGGCAGATTCATCCGGGGACTTACGTCCCGTGTGAGCGTCACCGTTGTGGGTGGCTGGCGGTTTGCGACGCAAACCCCGGCGCGTGACACGGGACACCGCC
>CAZZBK010000005.1:0-4576 GCA_964652155.1 uncultured Planctomycetaceae bacterium
CGGCCCTTCGACGAAGCGGAAGTGCCGCTTGCCTTGCTCGTCTTCTTCGAGCACGTTTGTCCCCGTAATATCCGAGGGCATCAGGTCGGGCGTGAACTGAATGCGTTTGAAGCCGACATCGAGAATCTTGGCCAGCGTGCTGACCATCAGGGTCTTGGCCAGCCCGGGCACCCCTTCGAGCAGGCAGTGTCCGCGCGTGAAGATGGCGGCGAAGAGTTGCTCGATGACCTCATTTTGGCCGACGATCACCTTCTGCAATTCTTCTTGCAAGATGCGGCGGTGCTGGGCAAATTCTTGCAGCACGTCGCCCAGGCTGCGCGGTTTGGTAGACAATAGCGGTTCCTTGCTCTGCGCGGAGAGATCGACCTCGATGCGGTGTCTGTTCAATGGTATCGGCACTTTCCCGCAGTGGCAACGCAACCTTCTGGCTGATCGCCGAGCTAACCGCTGACGCACAAATTACTTAGCTTGACCATCCTGTATTGCGGAAGTTCGGCTGCCCGAGGGGCGATGTTTGAGTCACGTAGTAGATCGAATGCCAGAAATACACGAAGAACTCAACGTGGACTGCACGACATATGGTTAGAATGGGCGTAGATTTGAGCTGCCTGTTGTGGCGTTTTGTACAACAATCGGACAACGCTGAAATTCGTTTCGGCTCGACCGTCTCCCCTGATTGTCAGCTAATGAGGAATGACTGTATGACTTTTCGCCGTGCTTTGCTGAGCGTCATCGTGCTGCTGGGACTATGCCTCTCGGCCCAAGCCGCCGACAAACGGCCGAATATCGTCATCATTTGGGGCGATGACGTCGGGCAATCGAATATCAGCGCGTACTCGCATGGCCTGATGGGTTACCGAACGCCGAACATCGATCGCCTGGCGAACGAGGGGATCCGATTCACCGACTACTACGGCGAACAGAGTTGCACTGCGGGGCGAGCGTCGTTCATCACCGGTCAGCATGGCTTGCGCACTGGTTTGACCAAGGTCGGTCTGCCTGGCGCAACGCTCGGCCTTCGCAAGGAAGACCCGACGATCGCGACGCTGCTCAAGCCGCTGGGCTACACGACGGCGCAGATCGGCAAGAATCACCTCGGTGATCGCAACGAGTTTTTGCCCACCGTGCATGGGTTCGATGAGTTCTACGGCAATCTGTATCACCTGAATGCCGAAGAAGAGCCCGAACTGCCCGACTATCCCAAGGATCCTGCGTTCCGCGTCAAGTACGGTCCGCGCGGCGTCCTGGAATGTAAAGCCGCGAGCCAAGACGATCCGACGGTTGATCCCCGGTTTGGCAAGGTTGGCAAGCAGACGATCAAAGACACCGGCCCGCTCACACGCAAGCGGATGGAGACCATCGACGACGACATTGCCAGCCGTGCGGTTGATTACATCCAGCGGCAAGCCAAGGCCAACCAGCCGTTCTTCGTGTGGGTCAACTTCACACACATGCACCTGCGCACACACGTCAAGGCCGAGAGCCGAGGTCAAGCGGGGCGCTGGCAAAGCGAATATCACGACGTGATGATCGATCACGATAAAAACGTCGGTAGCGTGCTCAAGGCCATCGACGACACGGGGATCGCCGACAACACGTTTGTCATGTACAGCACCGACAACGGCCCGCACATGAATAGCTGGCCCGACGGAGCCATGACCCCCTTCCGCAACGAGAAGAACTCGAACTGGGAAGGCGCCTATCGCGTGCCGTGCATGGTTCGCTGGCCGGGCAAGATCAAGCCCGGGAGCATCTCGAACGACCTTGTCGGCCATCACGATTGGCTGCCGACCTTGCTGGCGATGGCCGGCGACGAGAACGTCACACAAAAACTGCTCCAGGGCTACACCGTGGGGGACACGACCTACAAGGTCCACCTCGACGGATACAATCTGGTACCGCACCTGACCGGTCGGGCGGAAAAAAGCCCTCGCGAGTCGTTCTTATACTGTAACGATGACCAGCAGCTCACCGGCTTGCGCTACGATAACTGGAAGATCGTATTCATGGAGCAGCGTGCCCCGGGCACGTTGCGAGTCTGGGCCGAGCCATTCACGACCCTGCGCGTGCCCAAGTTGTTTAACCTTCGTACTGATCCCTACGAGCGGGCCGACGTCACGTCGAACACCTATTACGACTGGCTCATCGATCACGTTTTTCTGTTCGTCCCGGCACAGGACTACGTCGGCAATTTCTTGATGACGTTCAAGGATTATCCGCAACGCCAGAAAGCCGCCAGCTTCAACCTCGACGAGGTACTTCAGAAGCTCAAGGAGCCCCCGGCTAAGTAGCTCCTGGCAAGCACACTCCGGGGCAGGGCAGGGGACCGTTCAGTGCCCAAGCGACCTCGTCGCTGATGGTGAAAATCATGTTTACACCCCCTTGTTCGCCGAGAACCATGTGGGGCATGATACGCATTGCGCGAGATGCAAGAACGCATCTCCGCAATGATTTTTTCATCCCGTTGTCCTCATCTACTACTTGTCATCATGTCGACCGATACCCCTGCCAAGCCGTTCGAGTTCAAGGCCGAAATCAAGCAACTGCTCGATATTCTTATCCACTCGGTCTATACGTCCAAGGACGTGTTCCTGCGTGAGCTCATCTCGAACGCCACCGACGCCCTGGAAAAGGTCCGCTTTCTGCAAGCCTCGGGCCAGGCGGTGCATGACCCCGACGCAACGCTTGAGATTCGCCTGGAGACCAAGACCGACGGCGAATGCAAGACGCTCGTGATCTCCGACTCGGGCATTGGCATGACCGAGAGCGAGGTGCATGAGAACATCGGCACGATTGCCCATAGCGGAGCGACCGCCTTCTTGCAGCAGTTGGCCAAGGAGGGGAAAGCCGAGGCGCAGAAGGACGTGAGCCTGATCGGCCGTTTTGGCGTCGGATTTTACTCGGTGTTCATGGTCGCCGAGCGGGTCGTGCTCACCACGCGCGGCGCGCAAGGCGACGCGCTGCCGATCACCTGGATGAGCGACGGACTCGGCAGCTACGCCGTCGAGAGCGCACCGGCCGACACGCCGCGCGGCACGCGGATCGAAATCGTGCTCAAGGCCGACGACGACAAGTTTGCCGACGAAGATACGCTGCGCGACACGATCAAGCGGTACTCGAATTTTGTCCCCTTCCCGATTCGCGTTAACGACGAGCAGGTCAATCAGACCTCGGCCCTGTGGCGAGAGCCCTCTTCGCAGGTCAAGGACGAGCAGTACAACGAGTTCTTCAAGCTCATCAGTCACGACGGCGAAGACCCGCTCGTGCGTTTGCACTACAGCATCGACGCGCCGCTGCAATACTCGGCGCTGTTGTTCGTGCCCCGGTCCAACCCCGAGGCTTTGGGCTTTGGCCGGGGTGAAGTGAGCCTGCAACTCTACGTTAAGCGCGTGCTCATCGACGGCGAGAACAAAAACCTGCTGCCGGAATATCTGCGGTTCGTCCGGGGCGTGGTCGAGTCGGACGATCTGCCGCTGAATGTGTCGCGCGAGACGCTGCAAGAGAACCGGCTGGTCATGAAGATCCGTGACGGCCTGACGCGGCGGCTGCTCGATCTGCTGTTGGAAATGGCCCAGGAGCGGCCCGACGACTACCGGAAGTTTTGGGAGCAGTTCAGCCGCATCCTCAAGGAAGGGTACAACGATTTCGCTCATCGCGCCAAGTTCCAGGAACTGCTGCGGTTCAATTCGTCGCGGCACGACGACGAGCAGGGCTTGGTCAGCTTGAAAGAGTATGTGGCTGCCATGAGCGGCGAGCAGAAGGCGATCTATTATCTGTCGGGCCCCAGCCGCGCGGCGCTGCTCCGCGACCCACGCTTGGAATTGTTCCGCAAGCAAGGGATCGAGGTGCTGTACCTGCGCGACGTGGCCGACGAGTTCGTGCTCGGCGGCCTTGGCAAGTACGAAGACAAGCCGCTCGTCTCGGCCGATCAGGTCAAGCTCGACGACTTGAAGAATGTCGGCACACACGCCAGCGAAGCCAAGCCCGAACTGGCTCTCAAGGACGCGGCGATTGGCATTCTCGTCGCCCGCTGCAAAGAGATCTTGCGTGACCGCGTGACCGACGTCCGCGCCAGCGAACGGCTTGTCGATTCACCGGCCTGCTTGGTGAGCGACGATGAGCAGATGTCGGGGCACATCGAAAAGCTGATGCGGATCATGAACAAGGCTACCGATTTGCCCAAACGGGTCTTGGAGCTGAACCCCTCGCATCCGCTGATTCGGCATTTGACCGCGCTGGTCGACAAGGACTTGAACGATCCGTTTGTCGAACGGGCCTGCGAGCAGTTGTTCGAGGGCTGCATGTTGGTCGACGGCTACTTGACCGACCCGCACAAGCTCGTCGAGCGGATGAATCAGATCCTCGCCGACGCCGCCTCGGCGCGGAGTCATTAAGTTTCAGAGCCGGTCCGTCTCGGACCGGAGGTGTTCGGCCGCGCATCATCTTGCCGATACATGACCGACTCTCGATCTCAGGAACAACTGCTCACAACCGGTCCGAGACGGACCGGCTCTGCGGAGCTATTGCGCCCATCGCTGTCGGTTAACTCAGCAGCACTTGCAAATCGTCGGCGGTT
>CAZZBK010000005.1:4676-17390 GCA_964652155.1 uncultured Planctomycetaceae bacterium
TATTGCGCCCATCGCTGTCGGTTAACTCAGCAGCACTTGCAAATCGTCGGCGGTTAGCTGACTGATCAGACTGCCGTCGGCCGAGATGATCGCGTCGGCGAGTTGCTTCTTCTGGCCTTGCAACTGGAGGATTTTTTCCTCGACCGTGTCGCGGGCAATCAGTCGATAGGCGAACACGCGCTTCGTCTGGCCCAGTCGGTGAGCCCGATCGACGGCTTGCGCCTCGACGGCCGGGTTCCACCAAGGGTCGAGAATGAACACGTAGTCGGCCGCGGTGAGGTTCAATCCCAGTCCGCCCGCCTTGAGGCTGATGAGAAACACGCGGCACGACTCGTCGTTTTGAAATTGCTCGACGACCTTTTGCCGGGCGGTCGTTTTGCCGTCGAGGTACGCGTAGCTGATCTTTTCACCATCGAGTCGCTTGCGGACGATGTCGAGCAGGCTGGTGAATTGCGAGAACACGAGCGCTTTGTGCCCGCCGTCGAGCACTTCGCGAAGCTGTTCGAGCAGCGTGTCGAGTTTCGCGCTCGGCTCGCCGGTCTGTTTCTTGTCGAGCAAGCCGGGGTGGCAGGCCGCCTGCCGCAGCCGCAACAGCGCTTCGAGCACTTGAATCTTGGAGCGCTTGAGACCTTGCTTCTTGATGTGTCCCGAGAGCGATTGGCGATAGTGCTCGCGAAGTTCGTCGTACAATTTGCGCTGCGGCTTTTCGAGCTCGCAGTACAAGGTCTGTTCGGTCTTTTCGGGCAGTTCGGTGAGTACCTGCTCTTTGGTGCGGCGGAGCAGAAACGGTCGCAACGCGCGAGACAGCAGCGACAGGTCCTCGGTCGACTGCTCGCGGCCCGAGGTCGAGAACGATCGAAACGCCTCCGAGCCGCCAAGCATGCCCGGGTTGAGAAACTCGAAGATCGACCACAGTTCGCCGAGATGATTCTCGACGGGCGTGCCGGTCATGGCCAGCCGATGGTCGGCCTGAATCAGTCGGCAGGCCTTGGTCGACTGTGCCGAGTGGTTCTTGATGGCTTGCGCCTCGTCGAGGATGGCGTAGTCGAAGCGGATCTCCTTGAGCATCAGGATGTCGAGCCGCGCCGTGGCATAAGTCGTGACGATCAGGTCGTACTGGGCGGGGTCGTCGAGCGTGCCGGCGCGGTCGAGACCCGTGTAGTCCAGCACGCGCAGCTTGGGCGTGAAGCGCCGGGCCTCTTCGACCCAGTTGTGGATCAGGCTGCGTGGGGCGACGACCAGCGACGGAGCGCGTGGTTCGCCGGTCTTCATGCGGCGCGTGCGGCGCTCTTCGAGCAGGGCGAGCACTTGAATTGTTTTGCCCAACCCCATGTCGTCGGCCAGGCAGCCACCAAAGCCAAAGTCGAACAAGAATCGCAACCAGCCGAGTCCATCGCGTTGGTAGCCGCGCAGTTGGCCGTTGAACCCGGCGGGCGCCTCGCGGCTTTGCACCCCGTTGAACGAGCGGAGTTTTTTGCGGGCCTGATCGAATCGCGCGTCGACCTCGACGGTCGGCGCGGCGGCCAGCAGCGCATCGAGAAACATGGCCTGCGAGGGGCGAAAACGGACCGCCTCGCCTTGCACCTCGCCCAAGCCGGCGAGTGAGCCAAACTTGGCCAGCCAGGCGTCGGGCAGCATCCCCTGCGAGCCATCGTCGAGCTGCACAAATTGTTGACCCTGACGCACCGCCGCCAACAACTTGGGGAGCGAGACCGACACGCCGTCAAAGTCGAGCGACGCCGAGAGATCGAACCAATCGACCCCCGACGACACGCTCATCTTGAACTCGCCGGCCGTGCGCATGACACGCCCCTCGGCCTCCACCTGCCAGCCGGACTTGGTCAGCTGCGCGACGACTTTGCCGAGCGCCTTGGGTGACAAGATGAAGTTGGGCGCGTCCTTCCCCCCCACATAATACGAGGGGTTGCGCAAGCCCGCCGACTTGAGCTCGGCCAGGCAAGCCATCTCGCGATCGAAATCGCGCACCACCACCCGACGCGCCGCGCGATCGACGAAGTTAAGGGCCAAATCGTCCGGTCGGGCGACCTGCCCAGCGTAGTCAAAGCTGACCGTGGCTCCAAGCTCGGTCGGACCGTAACGGCTGTTCAGCTTTTTGATCACGATTCGCGGCTGGGGCGGCACCTCGACGCGGGGCCAACGCAGCTCGTCGGGCATCTCCAGAGGCAACGACTGCGGCACCAGGTAGAGCTGTTCCAGAAAGTCGTCCTGCTCCTGGTTCGGCACGCTCAGCGGGCCCTGCTGGCGGAGCGCGCGGATCCAATTTCGGGCGCGGCCCAACTCGACCTGCACGAGCGCGTTGTCCAGCAACATCAGGCCACCCGAGATGATGCTCGTCGGTCGCGACACGTCGATCGCTTCGGTGTCGCGATGAAACCGGCCGGTGACCTCCCAGTCTTTGCGTGTCTCGTTCCGCTCGACATGCAAACGGAATTGCCAGGCCGCGCCCGTGTCAAAGCCGATCGGGCGCGGCTCTTGTTGCTGAGCGCGGACCACCGACTTGGGATCGTGGTCGGCCCACAGCAGCCTCCCGCGCGACGCGATCTGCGGCAGCACCACGCGACCAACGGCCGGCGACACCGTGCAGCGACTGTACCTGCGCAGGCTCATGTCCGAGGCGTAGGAACTGTAGTACGAATAACTCTCGGTCGGTAGCGAGCCGAGGAGCAACTCCAACGCTTCACGGTCCGCGGGGTCGGCCAATTCGACGATTTGCGATTGCGAGATGTCGAGCGACTTGGGCTTGCCCAGTCCGCCGCTCTTTTTCGGTTCACGGGTCACAAAGCGGAGCACCAATTGCCCCGACAGCTCGCATTCGTTGCCGTAGGCAATGAACCAGACCTGCTGCTGCTGCGAGACGGGCTTGGCGCCGTAATGCACCAAGCCTTGCTCCACGGTGTTGCCGACCAACACGTCCTTGAGCTGTTTGCGCCACGGTGACTGCTTGGCGCTGCCCCTTGGTTGCTTCAATAGGCCTGCCAGCTTGACGGGAGGCTCGTTGTGATCTCCCAAGAAATAAATATCTTCGCCATCTATCCCGTCGTCCCATTCGTCTTCGTCCGTGACGAAGTTCAATGCCTTGCCGATGGAAAATTTCCAGCACCGCTTGTCGGCGTCGGCCGCACACAAGGCGGCCACCAGGTGCTTGCAGGTGCCTTCGTCAGCAAAACGAGGGCAACTACAGTCGACGTGGGCGATGCCCTGCCGCTCGTCCTCAAGCCCGATGACCACGTCGTACGGGTCCGGCTCCGAACCTTGCACCTGGGCTTCGATCAATGACCCATCGACGTCGACGATGACGGCCTTGCCCGAGTTGAAATACTGTGTGCCGCGCAAAATATCTGGTTGATCGAAATTGCGACGGCAACGACTATTGAGCGACAACGGTCGAACCTCCATGCAAGTGACGTTGGGTTGCTCAGTCACACTCCGCAACCGCTTGAACGGTCGGTGGTCTCATGCGGATAATGGTTGTACGCACGGCGGGTCACGCCGGTTCGCGACTCACCCTGGCGGCCCCCATCTTAATAATTGAGTCCGAGTATGAATAGCAGTGCGAACAGCGCTCCGAATCAAGTCGGGTTTCTCGCGGTGTGGTTTGCCGGGTTGGCTTTGATGTTCGCGCTCGGCGCGTCGCCGTCGCAGGGCGCAACCCCCAGCGAACAAAAGCTGCGCGCGCTCTTGGGCCCGACGACACCGGCGCCGATTCGACTCTGGAGCGAACAGCCACCGCGCTTCTTGAGCGACGCCCCCGACGAGGTCGTCGAAGATCGCGCCAGTATTCGCCTCGTGACAGAGCCGACCATCAGCGTGTATCTGCCGCCCGCTGAAATGAACACCGGTCGGGCCATCATCGTCTGCCCCGGCGGGGGCTACGGCGCGCTCGACTGGCGCACGCATGTTGTGTACGCGGCCGAGGTGTTTAACCGCCTGGGGGTCGCGGTGATCGGACTCAAGTATCGCCTGCGGCCTCCGCACGTGCTCGACAACGAGGGCATTCAGGCGCTCGCGTTGCTCGATGCTCAACGAGCGGTGCGGCTGGTGCGTCATCGCGCGGCCGAGTGGCGCATCGATCCGCACAAGATCGGCGTGGCCGGTTACTCGGCCGGGGGCAATCTGGCGATGAACTTGGCGGCGAATTTCGACGCGGGTGACCCGCAGGCCGTGGACCCGATCGAGCGGCAAAGTTGTCGGCCCGATTTTGCGGTGGGGCTTGCGACCTGGCATTGGCGACAGAAGCAGTCCCCCTTCAAGTTCACTCCGGCAACACCCCCGGTGTATTTGGTCCACGCCACGAACGACGGACTCGCGGGGGGCGCGCCCATCGAGTTGCCGCGCGCCATCCAGGCCGATCTGCAAAAGCTGGGCGTGAGCGTGCGCATGGACGAGTTCGACGTCGGCGCGCATGGCGTGGGGAATTTGATCCCGCAGCGCGTCAAGAATAAGTTTCCGCCCGCACGTTGGCCCGAGCTGCTCTTAAATTGGCTCGACACGCTCCCCACGGACAAGTCGCGCGACCTCCGTTGAAAGGCGAGCGCGGCGCAGTCGGCTGTCGCTCAGCCGTAATGCTGGGCGGCCAGCGTTGCTGCTTGCGGAGGGGCGATCACCCGCAGCCGCGAGACGATCAGCAGCGAAATGGCTCCGCCGAGCAACGCCACGAACGGCGAGCGTTCGCAAAGCGTGCTCACGATCACCGACAGCACGACGCTCCCCAGGATAAAAAGCACCGCCGCCTGCTTGGCCCGCGGACGTATGCCCCGCTCGCGACGCCAATCGGCGATCAACGGGCCGAGCGTTCGCGACTCGACAAGACGCCGCAAGGCGCGTGGCGACGAGCGGGCAAAACACCACGCGGCCAGCAGCGCGAATGGGGTGGTGGGCACGAGCGGCAACACCGCGCCCACGAGCGCACAGCCGAGCGAGATCCAACCACCGCAGAGGAGCAACACGCGCGACACGACTTATAACCTTTTGAGGATTGGGTCATCGAGGAGAGAAAATCCGCGCTCCTGTCGCAATCTTAGGTTGCGAATTGCCTTCTCGGTCTTGCATGGCTGATGTGGAATACCACCCTCAGATAAGCCAGGCCCCTCATGGCCCCATCCATGTGGGTGGGGGGCATGGACTTGGCATCGAGTCTCCGGCCTCGGCGGCTCGGTTGTGTAGCAGACGGCACCAGAAGCCGTTATTATATAGAGACGGTCCCACCTACCATTTCCCGCCCGGTTTGCCATGCTGTCGTTGCTTACCCTACGCCTTGGGTCCCGTTGGCTTGCGCTCGTCGGCGCGGGGATGCTGCTCGTGTGCCCCGGCGTGGTCGAGGCCGTGGAGGCCTTGCGGGTGACACCCGACAAAGTCTCGCTCCACGACAGCTTCGCCCGGCGGCAGTTGCTCGTGGCCCAAGGTCAAAAAGACGTCACCACCAGCAGCCAGTTCACATCGAGCAACCCGGCGATCGTCAAGGTCGAGCCGCATGGCTACCTGGTGCCCCAGAGCCCCGGCTCGGCCCAGGTCACAATTCTCCACGGCGACCAACGCTCGACCGTCGACGTGACGGTCGAATCGTTCGACTCACAACAACGGGTCGACTTCGGCAACGAGATTGTCCCGCTGCTCACGCGACACGGCTGCAACTCGGGAAGCTGCCACGGCAACGCCAATGGCAAGAACGGGTTTAAGTTGTCGCTGCTGGGTTTCGACGCCGCCTACGATTACGAACAGATCGTGCTCCGCGCTCGGGGCCGACGTGTGTTCCCGGCTTCGCCCAACGAGAGTCTGTTGCTGCGCAAGGCGGACGGCTCAGTGCCTCATGGCGGCGGACGCCGCTGGGAAAACGACGAAGAGCCGTATCAGGTCGTCTCGCGCTGGATCGCGCAGGGGATGCCGCGATTGGCTCCCGACGCGCCCCAAGTGGCGCGGCTGATCGTCGAGCCCGCCGCGCGCATCATGAGCGGCGACGAGCGTCAGCAACTCAGCATCCAAGCCGAGTACACCGACGGTAGCCGGCGCGACGTGACCCGGCAGAGCGAGTTCAGCAGCAACTTTGATGTCGTCGCGGCGGTTGACCCGGCGGGCACGGTCCGCACCGTGGGGCGCAGCGGCGAGGCGACGATTATGGTCCGTTATGTCGGCAAGATTGGCGTGTTCCGCGCCATCGTGCCGCATGGCCCCACGCTGGACAAGGTGGCCGGCTTCAGCGAGCGAAACTACGTCGACAAGCACGTCGCGGCCAAGTGGCGTCAGTTGGGACTCAAGCCCTCGCCGCTCGCCAACGACGAAACGTTTTTGCGTCGCGTGACGCTCGACATCGCCGGCCGACTGCCGACGATCGACGAGGCGCGGGCCTATCTGGCCGACAAGAACCCCAGCAAGCGTGACGCACTGGTCGATCGCCTGCTCGACTCGCCTGACTACCCGGCCTACTTTGCCCTGAAGTGGAGCAGCATCCTCCGCAACTCGAAGCTCGCCGGGGCGGACGAGGTGGCCTACGCATTCCATCAGTGGATCAAAACCTCGATTGCCCAGAATCGTCCGTACGACGAGTTTGTGCGGGGTGTCGTGGCGGCCTCGGGCGAGTGGCAAGACGCGCCGGCCATTAACTGGTTCTGGCAGATGCGCGACGACTCGTTGCACCAGCCCACCGCAGATACCGCGCAGGTGTTTCTCGGCATCCGGCTGCAATGTGCCCGCTGCCACCATCATCCTTACGAGCGTTGGGGCCAGGACGACTACTATGGCTTGGCCGGCTTTTTTACTCGGCTCGGTCGCAAGAGTTTCGGCCAGCCGCCGCCGTACTTTGCCGCCAGCAAGGTGACGACCGGCGAGCGCAACCCGCTGACGGGTCAACCGCCTGAGCCCAAGTACCTTGACGGCGCGGTCGTGAACGTCTCGCCCGATCAGGACCCGCGCCACGCCTTGGTCGACTGGATGGCGCGCGCTGACAATCCGTTCTTTGCCCGCACGCTCGTGAACCGGATGTGGGGGCACTTTTTTGGCCGAGGCATCGTTGAGCCTGTCGACGACATGCGTGACACGAACCCGCCGAGCAACCCCGAGTTGCTCGCCGCCCTGACGCAGGACTTCATCGAGCGCAAGCTCGACGTGAAGCACGTCATTCGCACGCTGGCCACGAGCAACGCCTACGCGCTCGACAGCGTCCCGACGGTCGACAATCAGAGCGACACGCAAAACTTTGCCCGGTTCTACGGCCGCCGATTGATCGCCGAGGTGCTGCTCGACGCGGTCGATCAGACCTGCGGCACGCGCACCCGTTTCGATCGTTCGGGGAGCGAGGCGCGGGCCGTCGACTTGCCCCACGAAGGTTTTGGCTCCTACTTCCTCGACACCTTCGATCGACCCAAGCGGGTCTCGGGTTGCGAGTGCGAACGCTCGAGCGCCGCGACGCTGGGACAGGTGCTGCTGCTCTCGAACTCGGGCGAAATCGAAAGCAAGCTCTCGTCCGGCGACGGGCTCATCGACCGCGCCGTAAAAGCGAAGCGTCCGGTGGCCGAGGTGATCGACGACATGGTCCTGGCGGCATTTGCTCGCATGCCGCACGAGACGGAGAAGAAACGCCTTGTGCAATACGTGGAAAAAGCCGCGGACGAAGCCCAACGTCGGCAGGCGTTCGAGGACGTGCTGTGGACCTTGTTGAACTCGAAGGAATTTCTGTACAACCATTAATCGTGTGTCGTGCCCTTCGCCGCCCAGGCGGTCGATGGGCACGTACTCATTGAACTGAATTGCTGAAGGAGTCTTGGCCATGTTGAATGTACTTGGAACCGCGCGGCGCATGTGCGACGGCATCTCGCGGCGCGACATGCTGCGCGTCGGATCGTTGGCCATCGGCGGCTTGTCGCTCCCCGAGTTGTTGCGGGTGCGGAGCGAAGCGCGGGCCGCGGGGCGCTCGACCAAGGACACGGCTGTGATCCTGATCTGGCAGGCGGGCGGACCGAGCCACATCGACATGTACGACCTCAAGCCGCAAGCGCCCAGCGAGTACCGCGGCGAATTCAAGCCGATCGAGTCGAACGTTCCCGGCACGATGATCAGCGAGCACTTGCCGCTCCAGTCGCGGATCATGGACAAGCTGTCGATTGTTCGCAGCGGCACGCATACCAACCCGGGTCACGGCATGGGCTCGCAGTGGATGCTCACCGGCTGGCAGCCCACGGTCGAGGTGAATGACAACATTTACCCGGCCTGCGGCGCGGTCGTGTCGCGGCTCAAAGGGGCGAATCAAAGCGGCGTCCCCGCCTACTGCACGCTCCCCCGTCAGACGCCGTTCAGCAAGGCCGCGTACCTTGGCGCGTCGTACAACCCATTCTCGCCCGACAGCGACCCGAGCGCCGACAACTTCGAGGTCCGCAATCTCAAGTTGCCATCGCGCGTCGACGAGGGTCGCATGGTTCGCCGCCGCGAGTTATTGGCCGACGTCGACAAAATTCGCCGCGACATCGACACCCAAGGGACGATCGCCGGGCTCGACAAGTTCTACGTCGACGCGATCGAGATGGTCACGAGCAACAAGGCGCTCGCCGCTTTCGACATCGCCAAGGAAGACGCCAAGCTGCGTGACGAGTACGGCCGCAACGACCTCGGCCAGAGTTGCTTGCTCGCCCGGCGATTGGTCGAGGCGGGCGTCAGTTACGTCACGATTCAAGCGGGCGGCGGCTGGGATACCCACGCCAACAATTTCAGCGAACTGAAAAACAAGCTGCTGCCAAAATACGACCGCGCCGTGATGGCGCTCGTGAACGACTTGCAGCAGCGCGGGCTTGCCGAGCGTGTGCTGGTCATGGCGATGGGCGAGTTCGGCCGCACGCCGAAGATCAACCCCGGCTCGGGACGCGACCACTGGCCCGGCGCCATGTCGGTGCTCTACGCCGGCGGCGGGCTCAAGATGGGGCAGGTCATCGGCTCGACCGACGCCCGCGCCGAGTACCCGAACTCGCGCCCCTGCTCGCCCGGCGACCTGCTCGCGACCATGTATCATGTGCTGGGGGTTGACCACCATCATGTGTTCTACGATCAAGCTCAACGGCCGATGCCTGTGTTGCCGCAAGGTGCTCCGATCAGCGAGTTGATTTAACGTGAAGACGTTGCGATGGTGCCTGTCGTGGCTCGTGGCTCTCGGCTTGCTCGTCTCGACTGCTGGGGCCGAGCTGCCGGTGATTCGCTTCGATCGGTTGCAACCGCTCGGCGGCGCGGTCGGCTCGACCATCGAGGTCGAGGCCAAAGGGAAAGACGCCGAAGAGGTCAAGGCCCTCCTGTTTGACCACCCCGGCCTCAAGGCCGAGTTCGTCAAAGATCAACGCTTCAAAATCACGGTTGCGGCTGATGTGCCGGCCGGGACCTATGACGTGCGGTTGGTCGGCCGCTTTGGCGTCAGCAATCCGCGGCTGTTCAGCGTCTCGCGCGGACTCGTTGAGCTGAGCGACCAAGAGCCCAACAACACGCCTGACAAGGCGCAGCCCATCGAACTCAACGCAGTGGTCAACGGCGCGAGCGACAGCAATGGCCAGGACGTGTTTCGACTCGCGCTTGCCAAGGGGAAGCGCGTCACGATCGAGTGCGAGGCCGGCAAGCTCGACAGCGATCTCGACGCCACGCTGATCGTCACAGCCGCCGACGGACGCATCCTGGCGACGAACAGCGACTATTTCGGCCGCGACCCGTTCGTCGATTTCATCGCGCCCGAGGCGGGCGAGTACCTGCTGATTGTGCACGATTTGTCGTATCGCGGCGGGCTACCGTATCGGCTCGTGGTCACCGATCAGCCGCACGTCGAGAACATTTATCCGCGCGTGGTCGAGGTGGGCAAGACCGTCGAGCTCACCGCCTACGGACGGAATTTTGGCACGGCCGGCAAACCCTCGTCGCTCGCTATCGATGGTCAAAAGCTGGATGAGTACAAATTCAACTACACGCCCCCGGCCGACAGCCTGACGCGCGGCGGCTACTCGTTCAGTGCGCATCCGACCGACCATTCGGTGCTGCCGACCGCCGCCACCTGCACGCTCGTCGGCGAGCAGCTTCGCGTGCCGATCGGTCCGGGTGCGTTGCGACCACAGCCGATCATGTTCTCGTCCACGAGCGTGACGCTCGACCGGGAACCGAACGACGACTCGGCGAAGCCACAAGAGCTGACGTTGCCCGTGGCCCTGAGCGGGCGATTCGACTCTCCACGCGACGCCGACTGGTTTACCTTCGTGGCACCCGACAACGGTAGTTACTCGATCGAGGTGTACTCCGAGCGGATTGGCGGCCGCGCCGACCCGTTTGTCGTGGTTGTCGATGAGAAGGACAATCGCGTCAGCGAGTTGGACGACTTTGGCACGCGCTCGCAGGCGTTCGACGGCCATCTGCGCGACCCGGTGGGGAGTGTGAACCTGAAGAAAGGGGAGCGCTACCGGCTCTTGGTGCAAGATCGCTATAGCCGCGGTGGGGCCCGGTATCAGTACGTGCTCACCGTGCGGCAGCCGGTCAGCGACTTCTTCGTGGCCGCCATTCATCGCGAGAACCAGGAGCCCGCGGGCTTGAACGTCCTCCGTGGCGGCGCGACGCACATCGATCTGTTTGTGCAGCCGCGCGACGGTTACAACGGCCCGATCACGATCACGGCCGAGGGGTTGCCCAAGGGGGTCCACTGCGTGCCGACGCATTTGTTGAACGACACCCGCTCGGGGCTCGTCGTGTGGGCCGACGCCGACGCTCCTGAGTGGACGGGCCTCATTCGACTCTTCGCGGTCGGCCAGCGTGGCGACGAGACGCTTCGACATGAGGTCCGGCCGCACACGAAGGTCTGGAACAATCAGAACATGAATTCGAGCCGCGCGATGCGCGACCTTGCGCTCGGCGTGCGCGACGCGGCCCCGTTCAGCTTACGGTTCGAACCCGCCGAACTCACGGCCGAGCAGGGGAGCAAGCCGGACGTGAAGGTCAAGGCCGAGCGGATCGCAGCCGACTTCAAGGCCGAGATCAAATTGCAAAGCGTCGGCAACCTGCCGGGCAATATCAAGTTGGCCGACGCGACGATCAACTCGAGTCAGCCGGAGCGTGTCGTGTCGCTCGATTTGAGCGCGGCCCGGCCAGGGGTGTACACGTTCTTTGTGCAGGGGCAAGCTCAGGTGCCGTTCAGCAAGGAGGCGGACGCGAAGAGCCGTCCAAACACGCTGGTCACGCTCCCCAGCCGCCCCATCACGGTGACCGTGACCGCCAAGAGCGCGGCAAAGTAAGCCGCGCCCGCGGCATTTTTTTGCCGGGGCGACTCTCGGCTCGGCCGACCGTGCCGGCTGTAACGATTGCGCCGGCAAATGAATGTCGTGCAACGAACAATCGCGGCGGGCACGAGGGCATTTTCGTTGAGAGGCTCGGCGAGCGAATTAGTCTCGAAGCATAGAGGGCTTGGTCGAGCGTTGCGGCGAGCTCCTTGCAGAGTCGTTCGCAACGCGCCAGGTCACTCGAGTTTCATAATGCCCGCTCGCTCCTCTCGTTCGGATCACTCGATCATGCCGTGGTTGATTGTCATTTTAGGAACGCTCTACATCATCAGCTTTGCGGCGATGCAGGCCGTCGGTCTGCGCGTGACGGTGCCGTTGTCGTTCGTGATGGTGGCCCTGTCGATGTTCGCGCCGTTGGCGTGGTTTCTGGTGTCGTTGGCGCGGCGGGCCGAGTCCCAAGCCTGGTTTCAGTCGCGGCGTGGTGCCGCGGCTGCCGTCGTCGCGGGCTTTGCCATCTTGATGAGCTACCAGTACACCTCGGTGCTCTACCTTGGGTTCGTGCTGTTCGCCCTGCTGCCCATCGCCAGCGTCGCTTGGTGGCGGGCTGAACAGCAAAGCAAACGCGAGTTTCTGGCCACTGGCTTTGCGCTCTTTTTAGGCTATGGCGTGGTGTGGAACCTGAACTATCTGGCCACCCGTTACATCGGTGCCCAGACGTTCGATTCGCAGTTGCTGCGACTGGAGGGGACGCTGTTCTCGTCGCTGTTGGGCGTTGCGCAGATGAAAGGCATGTATCCGCTGATCCACAACACATTGATCATCAAGCTGCTGGAAAATGCCTACAGCTTTCTGTTCACCGAGTTGTTCATCGTGTTGTTCTTGCTGAAAAATCAGGCCGAGCGGGCGGAACTGCTCATCACGACGTTTGGATGTTACGTTGTGGGCGTGATCTGCTTTTTGTTCCTGCCCGCGTATGGCCCCATGCTCATGAAACCGCAACTGTTGAACCCGGCCATGCATGGCGGCGATACGCATTCGCTGTTGCAGGTGATGGTCCGCGAACTGCGTGCGACCGTGCTGACGCCACGCGATCTGCACGGCTTTAGTTACTTTGGCTCGATACCCAGCATGCACGTCACGATGGCGGTGCTCATGCAGATGTATTTGTGGCGCAAGGGCCCGGCCTTCTGGAGCATGTTGCCCATCAATCTGCTGATGATCGTCAGCACCGTGGTGCTGGGGTGGCATTATCTGATTGATGTGTTTGCCGGGCTGGCCTTGGCGCTGATCGCCTGCATGGTGCAACAGCCCGTGGCGTCGCTGATCGATCGTTGTTCGAAACATCTGGGGCGGATCACGCACCTGCGCGAAATGGTCGATGCACTCGGTCCGGCCCGGGTGATGAACCTGTTCTGGCGCCGCGAATCCGGCCCGAAAGCCGAGCGAATGCAAGTCTCGACCCCGACCCGCTCGC
>CAZZBK010000005.1:17490-75244 GCA_964652155.1 uncultured Planctomycetaceae bacterium
ATCTCGACAAGCGTGCGGACGAACATGCCGCTGGCACCGCCGTCGACCCAGGGCTTGGCCTTGTCGCTGAACGCGGGCCCGGCAATGTCTAAATGCACCCACGGGGTACCAGCGACGAACTCCTCAAGGAACTTGGCGGCGGTAATCGCGCCGCCGGCGCGACCTTCGCCCACATTGCGAATGTCGGCCACTTGGCTGTTGATCAGCTCGCGATAGTCGGCCAAGCGGTGATCGGCGAACATCGGCAACTGCCAAATCGGTTCGCCGCAGTCGCGCCCCAATCGCATGACCTGATCGCACCAACTCTGATCGTTGGTCATTGCGCCGGCCACGTCGTTGCCGAGCGCCACGACACACGCGCCGGTGAGTGTCGCCAGATCGACAATGCGCTGCGCGCCGCGGCTCACAGCCACGTCGAGCACGTCGGCCAGCACGAGTCGTCCTTCGGCGTCGGTGTTTTGCACCTCGATCGTGCGACCGTTGCGGGCCTTTAAGACGTCGCCGAGCTTCATGGCCGTCCCGCTGGGCATGTTCTCGACCAGGCCGACCAGGCCAATGACATTCAACGGCAGCTTGAGCCGGGCGATGGCGAGCATCGCGCCGACGACCGTGGCCGCGCCCGACATGTCGCACTTCATGCTCAACATGCCGTCGTTGGGTTTGAGCGACAGGCCGCCCGAGTCGAACGTGACCCCTTTGCCGACCAAGGCGATGGGGTCCTGGTCCTTCGGTCCGCCACGGTGCTCCAAGATCACGAGCCGGGGTGGTCGCTCGGAACCCTTGGCGACCGCGAGCAGCGAGCCGCAGCGTTCGGCTTCGAGCCGCGACTGATCCCAAACCTCGCACGGAATGTTGAACTGTTTGGCCAAGGCGGCGGTTTGATTGGCGAACGACTCGGGATAAATGTCTTGCGGCGGCTCGTTGATCAGTCGGCGCGTGAGGTTCACGCTTTGGCCCAAGATCACGCCGCGCTCGACCGCCGCTGTGTCGGTGGTGCTCCAGAGCAGCTTGCCGATCGGGTAGCGAGATTTTTTCTCTTTGTACAAGTCTTGTCCGACGCAGCCGCTGAGCGCGCCGGCGACGGCATGCTCGATCAACTCGGCCTTTACGTTGTCGTCGAGGTACACGGCCACGATGAGCCGAGCCTTGCCTGACAAGGCCTTGGTGGCGGTCGCGGCGGCTCGATAAGCGACGGCTCGATCGTAACTCGCGGCGCTGCCAAGCCCGACGACGATGGCCAGCGGTGCCTTGATCCCCGCGGGGGCGTGCAGGGGCACGACCTCATACGGCTTGCCGGTGATTTCCTGCCGCTGCTGGAGCTTGCCGAGCAACCCGGCGGTCGCGCGGTCGAGTTGCTCGGCCGCGCCGCTCAAGGGACGATCGTTGAACACGCCGACGACAACGGCGTCGGCCTCGACGGTGGCGAGTGGTGTGTTGAGGGCCGATACGGCGGTGAGACTCAGCGATTCATGGCTCATGAGCGTTTTGCCTGGTGCGAGAAAAAATGACGTTTACGGTGTGCCGATCATGCGGCGTATATTACTCGATTCGACAGGTTCGATCACGCCCCGCTCGCAGATGATGGCTCGAATGAGTCGGGCGGGAGTCACATCAAAGGCCGGATTGTAGACCTTGACCCGTTCGGGTGCGGTCCGCTTACCAAAGCCCTGTGTGACCTCGTCGGCCGCGCGTTGCTCGATGGGGATGCCGTCGCCGTTTTCCAGCGTCAGGTCGAATGTGCTCGAAGGGGCGGCGACGTAGAACGGAATGTTGTGCGCGGCGGCCAACAGGGCCACGCCGTAGGTGCCGATCTTGTTCGCCGTGTCGCCGTTGGCCGCAATGCGGTCGGCCCCAACGATCACGGCCTGAATGCGTCCCTCGCGCATCACTTGGGCCGCCATGCTATCGCAGAGCAGCGTGACGTCGAGCCCGAACTGCATGAGCTCCCAGGCGGTGAGCCGCGCCCCTTGTAACAACGGGCGGGTTTCATCGGCGAACACCTTCAGTCGCTTGCCTTGCTCATGGGCTGTGTACAGCACGCCGAGCGCGGTGCCGATGTCGCTCGTCGCCAGAGCGCCAGCGTTGCAGTGGGTGAGCACCCCCATCCCATCGCGCAGCAGCTCGGCCCCGTGCTGGCCGATCGCGCGGCACATCTGCCGGTCTTGCTCGTGAATCGCTCGAGCCTCGTCGAGCAGGCGTTGCCGGACGACCTCGGGCACCACGTTGGCTCCGAGCGATTGCAAGGCGCAACGTTGCCGGTCGAGGGCGAAGAACAAATTGACCGCCGTCGGACGGCTGGTCGCGAGATACTCGATGGCCTGCTCGATGTCGCTACTGAACGCCGCGCTGGACGAGACCGTCGCCTGTTGCGCTGCCAGACACACGCCATACGCGGCCGCCACGCCAATGGCCGGAGCGCCTCGCACGCGCAGCGACCGGATCGCCTCGAACAGCGTCGCCACGCCGTGACAGTCGAGATGCACCAACTCGCCGGGGAGCCGCGTCTGGTCGATCAGCCGCAGATAGCCGGTCGTGTCGCCACACCAGCTCACGGCTTGAGGGATGTTCGTCACGAGGGCGAGTCCTGTTCGCGGTGGGGCAAGTGTCCGGTCCGAGACGGACCGGCTACGAGCGCATCTCTCGGTCAATAATTCGGGGTCGGCGGACGGTAGCGGCGCAGGTCGAGCGAGCGGAAGTACTCGATCGTTCTCGGCAGCCCCGCTTCGAGCGGAATGTTCGGCTCCCAGGCGAGGATCGACTTCGCGCGGGTGATATCGGGCCGCCGCTGGGTCGGGTCGTCGGCCGGCAAAGGCTTGTGAATCAATTTGCTCTTCGCCCCCGTGAGCGCGATCACCTTTTGCGCCAGTTCGAGAATGGTGAACTCGCCCGGGTTGCCGAGGTTGATCGGGCCCTTGAACGGGTCGGGGCCGTTCATCAGGCGAATTAAACCCTCGACCAGATCGTCGCGGTAACAGAACGAGCGGGTCTGCTGGCCGTCGCCGTAGATCGTGATGTCTTGTCCGGTGATGGCCTGCACGATGAAGTTGCTCACCACGCGGCCGTCATACGGGTGCATGCCGGGTCCGTAGGTGTTGAAGATCCGCGCGATGCGAATGTTCACCTTGTGCATGCGTTGGTAGTCGACGAGCAGCGTTTCGGCGGCGCGCTTGCCTTCGTCGTAGCAGGCGCGCGGCCCGATGCAGTTCACGTTGCCGCGATAGTCTTCGGTTTGCGGATGGACATCGGGGTCGCCGTAGACTTCGCTGGTCGAGGCTTGCAGCACCTTTGCGCCACAGCGCTTGGCCATGCCCAGCACGTGGATAATGCCCAACACCGATGTCTTCATCGTCTTGATGGGGTTGTATTGGTAATGGCCCGGTGCGGCGGGGCAGGCGAGGTTATAGACCTCGTCGATCTCGAGGCAGATGGGTTGCGTGATGTCGTGCCGGATGAGTTCGAAGTTGGGCTTATCAAGCAGGTGGCTGACGTTGCTCTTCTGGCTGGTAAAAAAATTGTCCAGGCAGATGACGTCGTGTCCGGCGTCGACCAACCGCTGGCAGAGGTGAGCCCCCAGGAAGCCTGCCCCGCCCGTGACCAAAATTCGCTTGTATGTCGCCACTGAGACCACTCCACTAACACCTGTTCGATTGTGTGGTCAAAGTATAGCATGAGACCAGGGAATCGGACTATCGCGGTCGGCCACCCTCTCCCGAAAAGAGAGAGAGAGGGACACGTGCGAGCCCTTTCAGAACACGATCGATCAACCTGCGGGAATCACGGACGTTGGACACTTCGCTGCTCAAGGGATTAACGGCCGCTCAGACCGAGGCGGTGCTGCATGTCGACGGACCGCTGCTTATCCTGGCGGGGCCCGGTAGCGGCAAGACGCGCACGGTCACGCACCGCATTGCGCACCTGCTGAGCGAAGGGATCGCGCCGCGGCAGATTCTCGCCCTCACCTTCACGAACAAAGCCGCCGAGGAAATGCGGCAGCGGGTCGAGCGGCTGGTGGGCAATAAGCCGGTCTGGCTCAGCACCTTTCACCGCTTCTGCGCCCGGCTGCTGCGTGAGTACGCGCCGCTGGTCGGCTTGTCCGAGAACTACACGATCTACGACACCGGCGACAGCCGTGGCGTGCTCAAACGGGCGATCGAGCAACTCGACTTCGACCCGACCCACTTCACGCCGCAGGCGATTGCCGCGTCGATCTCATCGGCCAAGAACAACTTGATCCGCGCCGCCGAATATCAGTCGCGTCCTGGTAGCCCGTTGGGGGCGATCGTCGCGCAGGTGTATCCCCGTTACCAGGCGCTCTTGCAGAAGTCGAACGCGGTGGACTTTGATGACCTGCTGCTGCACATCGCGACGCTGCTACGCGAGTCCTCCGAGGTGCGTGCCGAACTCGACGCGCGGTACCGTTACGTGATGATCGACGAGTACCAGGACACGAACTTGGCGCAGTACACGATCGCCCGGGCATTGTCGCTCGATCATCCCAATCTGGCCGTGACCGGCGACCCCGATCAGTCGATTTACGGCTGGCGGGGCGCGAACCTGGGGAACATTCTCGACTTCGAGCGCGATTACCCCGACGTGCATGTCGTGCGGTTGGAGCAAAACTATCGCAGCACGAAAGCCATTCTGCGGGTGGCCGACCGCCTGATCGGCTACAACCAGCGGCGGAAAGAGAAGCGGCTGTTCACCGAGAACGACGAAGGCGCGCCGGTCCGGCTGATGACCTACGCCACGAACAAAGACGAGGCCGACGACATCGCCGCGCAGATTGCGACCATGATCGACTCGGGCCGGCGGCGGCCGCGTGACATCGCCGTGTTTTATCGCGTGAACGCCTTGTCACGCGCGCTCGAGTTTGCCCTCAAGGATCACAGCATCCCGTACCAGATGGTGCATGGGCTCGAGTTTTATCAGCGGGCCGAGATCAAAGACGTGCTGGGTTACTTGATGCTGCTGAACAACCCGCGCGACGACGTCGCGTTTCAACGGGTTGTTAACCGGCCGGCGCGGGCCATCGGCAAAACGACGGTCGACCGAGTGGCCGAGCATGCCAACCGCTACGGACACACGTTGCTCGAAGCGGCCCGCGAGGCGGGGCTAATCGAGTCACTCAGCAAGAAAGCCGCCGTGCACGTGGCCAAGTTCGTGGCGCTCTTCGATCGGCTCAGCCTGCTCGCCTGCAAACCGGTCGAAGAGATCATCGGACACGTGCTGACCGAGTCGGGCTATAAGCAAGCGCTGATCGACTCGGAGAGTGAGGAAGATCAGGAACGGCTGGCCAACATCGAAGAACTGCTCACCGCCGCGCGCGAGTTCGACGAGCAACACCCGGGCGACGGCCATCTCGAAGAATTTCTCGAACAGGTCTGCCTGGTCAACGATACCGACGACTGGGAGAGCGACGGCGATCGGGTCACGCTGATGACGATGCATGCCGCCAAGGGGCTCGAGTTTCCGGTCGTGTTCATCATGGCCGTCGAACAAGGCCTGATTCCACACGAGCGCAGCCAAGGCAGCGCCGACGAATTGGAAGAAGAACGTCGGCTGCTGTTTGTTGGCATCACCCGCGCCGAGGAGGAATTGCAACTTAGCCTGGCCAAGTTCCGTGAGTTCCGCGGGCAACGCAAGTACGTCGTGCCCAGTCAGTTTTTGTTCGAGCTACCGCGCGAGGAATTGGACACCGGCGAACATGGCCAACTGCTGGGCGATCTGGAAGGGGTCGACGAGCACGACTGGGAAGAGCCCAGCTTCGATATTGCGGAGGAATCGCCACCGGCTCCGCGGAGTGCTGCGCCTCAGTTCAGCTCGATACGACTGACCACGGCCGCGCAGTTGGCCGGTCACGCCAGCCCCACGACCGACACGAACGGGACCGAGACGTTTGCCCAGGGGATGCTGGTGTCGCATCCGGAGTACGGTGTCGGCAAGATCGTGGCGCTCAGCGGCAGTCGGAGCCAGCGCAAGGCAACGATCGAGTTCCTCGGCAATCACATGCAGCGGACGTTTGTCCTCGCGGCTAGCCCTTTGCGGCCGATCGCCAGCAGCGACCCATGAGCAGCCCGTAGCAGATTCGCGCCGAGCGATTACAATTTGGCTCGAACCACCTGGCCCAGCGCGAGTGAGCGATGTATCCGAAAGTTGCCCAGTTGAAAGAGGTCGAGTCGTTCCGCTCGCATGTCGCGTCGCTGGGGGTCGAGCTGCCATGCGATGACCGACCGCTCAGCGCCGCCGAGGGGTCGCCGCTCGCCGAGCCGCTGCAAGTCGGTGATGTGCGGGTCGGCAATCGCTGGTGCATTCATCCGATGGAGGGCTGGGACGCGAACCGCGACGGCTCGCCGAGCGAGCACACGCTGCGTCGCTGGCGCAACTTCGGTCTCAGCGGCGCGAAGTTGATCTGGGGGGGCGAAGCCGCGGCGGTCCAGAGTGACGGTCGCGCCAACCCTTACCAGACGCTCGCCGTGAGTGAAAATCGCTCCGGTCTCGCGGCACTCCTGCAAGCCTTGCTCGCGGCGCACCAGGAGCGCTACGGGACGACCGACGACTTGTTGGTCGGCTTGCAGTTGACGCACAGCGGGCGATTTTGTCGGCCAAACACGAAGCAACTCGAACCGCGCATTGCCTATCACCACCCATTGCTCGACGCCAAGTTTGGCATCGACCCCCGGGACTCGAGCGCGGTGTGGACCGATGACGAGATCGAGCGGTTGATCGACCGCTATGTGACTGCCGCCGGCTTGGCGCGCGAGGTGGGCTATCGCTTTGTCGACATCAAGGCTTGTCACGGCTATTTGCTCCATGAGTTCCTCAGCGCCTACGTGCGGAGCGGACGCTTCGGCGGCGATTTTGCGGGGCGGACCCGCGTGCTGCGGACGATCGTCGCTCGGGTGCGGAGCGAGTATCCGGATTTGCTGGTGTTGGTGCGGTTGAGTGTGTTCGATTTTCCGCCTTATGAGTCGAGCCGCGAAGTTGGTCGGCCGATGCGCTATCAGGATCACCTGCCGTATCGCTATGCGTTTGGAGTGTCGCACGATGACCCGATGCAAATGGACCTGCGCGAGCCGATCGAGCTGATGCGTCAATTGCAGTCATTGGGAGTGGTGGCGTTTAACATCTCGTGCGGCAGTCCGTACTACGATCCGCACATCCAGCGGCCGGCCATTTTTCCGCCCAGCGATGGTTACCAGCCGCCGGAAGACCCGCTCGTGGGCGTGGCGCGGCAGATCGACGCCACGCGGCAGTGCAAGGCGGCGCTGGGGGATGTGCCCTTGGTGGGGTCAGGCTACTCGTACCTGCAAGACTACCTGCCGCATGTCGCCCAAGCGGTGGTGCGCCGCGGCTGGGTCGACTCGGTCGGGCTCGGCCGCGTGGTGCTCTCGTACCCGGAGTTGCCTGATGACGTGCTGCGACACGGTGCATGGCAGCGGAAAAAAGTCTGCCGTACGTTCAGTGACTGCACCACCGCGCCGCGGCACGGCATTGTCAGCGGCTGCTACCCGCTCGACCCGTACTACAAACAGTTGCCCGAGGCCAAGCAGGTGCAGGCGATTAAGCAGGCGTTGAAAGAGTAGCTGCACGCGCTGAGTGAGGGTGCATGGAGACGTTGCTCTCGCTGCCCCCTCACCCCAGCCCTCTCCCGCGAGGGGAGAGGAAGAGACGATGAGCGGTTGTTGTCGGAGAGCGACAAGCCCTATAATGATCTGATCGATCGCCGCTGGGGCGCGAAGTCGAGCTCGATTCTCAGTCGTGAGTCGGATCATGTTACACTGGTCACAATTTGTCGCGGGCTTGCGCCGCACAGTGGAGAACGTCTGGGGCGTAGTCCGTAGGCCTTCGCGCGACAAACGCTGGGCGCATCAGCTCACGATCGCCCAGCAAGCCTTTCATCCGTGTCGCGAGCGGCTCGAACTCCGCTTCTTTAATCTGGCAGCCAACTCCGGTCGGCCACGTGGCCTGATCTGGACCGAGATCGATTTTGCCAGCGAGGTGACCTATGCCCGCTCGATCCGGGATGGCGCCCTGCAAGCGCTCGTCGCCTGCACCGTGTCTTTTGAGGCGGTTCCGGGTGGCCCGATGGAGGATGTCGAGGCGGTGAGCAACCTGCGCGCGGCCACGGCCGTGTTCAAGTACGTCGAGTGGCAATGGCAAACCGACGGGCAGGTGATCTTCAATCTGAGCCCGACCGACGCCGTGGCGTACTATCGTGACCAGTGGATGCTTGTCACCCCGAGCGGCGACGTGGCGCGCTAACGTCTTACGATTTGGTAAGCGACGTTGCCCCGAGCAGGCCAGGTATTTATCGCGTTCGGCTGATGGCGTATCATCACTTTCTTCACCAGGAGAAAGACGATGCAATTGGGATTTGTCAGCGCGATCTTGCCGGAACAGACACTCGAACAAGTTGCGCACAGCGCGGCCGAGCTGGGTTACGACTGCGTGGAGCTGATGTGCTGGCCGCCGAGCAAGGCCGAGCGGCGTTATGCCGGCGTGACACACGTCGACGTGACTGAGTTCAACGCCGCGGCGGCACAGCGCGTGCGTTCGATCATGGAGTCGGCCGGCGTCGCGATCAGCGGCTTGGGTTACTACCCGAACCCGCTCGCTCCGGATGAGGCCGAGGCGCATCGCTACGTCGAGCACTTGAAGCGAGTGATACAAGCGGCTGCATTGTTGAACGTGAATCAGGTGAATACGTTCATTGGCCGCGATTGGACCAAGAGCGTCGACGACAATTGGCCGAGATTTCGGGTCACGTGGCCGTCGCTGGTCCGGTATGCCAAGGAACATGGTGTGCGGATCGGCATTGAGAACTGTCCGATGCTGTTCACCCGCGACGAATGGCCCGGCGGCAAAAATCTCGCGACGAGCCCGACGATCTGGCGGCGGATGTTTACGGAGGTCGACAGTGACTATCTGGGGTTGAATTACGATCCGTCGCACATGGTCTGGCAGCAGATGGACTACCTGCAACCGCTCTACGAGTTCCGCGAGCGGTTGTTCCACGTGCATGCCAAGGACGTGCGGGTCGACCGGCACAGGCTCAACGAGGTGGGCATCCTGGCGCATCCGATCGAGTACCATACTCCGAAGCTGCCGGGGATGGGGGACGTCGACTGGGGCCGATTCTTCTCGGTACTGACCGACGTGGGTTATCGGGGGAGCGTGTGTGTCGAGGTCGAGGACCGGGCCTACGAGGGCTCGCTCGCTGACCGCGAGGCCGCGTTGCGGCAGAGTCACACGTACCTGCGTAACTTCGTGCCGCGCCGCGGTTGAGTGATTCCAGACAAGAGCGCGACCACCGGTCGCGGTTTGCAGTACGAGTTACTTTTTGCCGTGCGTGATGTCGACAACCTTGTAGCCACCGGTCGCTCGGAAGTACAGGATCAACAGCAGATACCCAATCGCCATCATGGCCGGTACCCACGCGGTCCATTCGAGCGCCTGCTGGCCGCCGAAAATGCCCGAGGCCTTGACGGCATCGAGTTCTTTACGGTCCTCGTCGGTCAGCAGCGACTCGGGTTTCCCCTTGAGGTCGCCGACTTTGTCAGCATCCAACACATGAATCGCGGGCAAGGCGTACAGTTGCTTGGTCTCGGCGGCGACCATTTTCTGGTAAACGGCAGGCGCGGTTTGTTTGAGATTCTCGGCCGCGGCATAGTCCTGCTTGTAACCAATGATGGGCCCGCCCAACAAGCCGGCACTGAGCATGCCGATGCCCCCCATCATGCCCATCGCGAGCGCGCCACCCTTCGGGAAGCGTTCGCCGACGACGCCCAGCATCGTGGGCCACAAGAAGGTCTTGCCGACGCCATAGATCGTGCCGGCGAGCAGAATCATGCCCGCCGACGAGCTGTTGCCGAACATGACCAACCCGACCGCGCCAATCACGGAGCTGATAAACAACAAGCCGAGGGGATTGGTTCGCTCGACAATCGGGCCGGCGAAGAACCGCAGCACGAACATCACACCCGAGGTGTAGACGAACAGCAGAGCGGCCCACTTTGAGATCGAGGCCTTCATGATGTCTTGCATCCACGAGTCGGTGCCCAACTCGACGTAGCCGACCATCGCATGCAGCAGCAGCAGGGCGATCAAGACGGGAGATGCGAACTGGGTGAGCATTTCGCCGAAGCTCACGCCGGCTTCCGAGGCCTCGCTGACCGGGAACTTCTCTTTGAGCGAGATCACGCCGTAGATCACGGTGGGGATCAGGAACAAGCCCATCAGTACTTCCCAGCGCAGGTGATGGATCACGGCATGATGACCGGCGAAGCCGTAAGCGAGTAGGCCGCCGACGATGAGGCCGCCGGGCCAACCGGCATGCAGGATGTTGAGGTAATGCGTTTTTTGTTGTGGGTAGAGCGTGGCGACGAGCGGGTTGATGGCTGCCTCGCACAGTCCATTGGCCAGTGCGAAGAGAAACATGCCCCAGTAGAGACATTGGTAGGTGGCGTCACGGCCAGCGGCCTCGAAAACCGGCGTGGCCGCGAGCGTGACCAAGGCCGACAACACATGCAGCACAAAGGCGCCGCACAACATGGCCTTGTAGCCGACCCGGTCAGCGAGCAGGCTGAAGATGATAATCATGACGCCGAAGCCCCACAGGCCGCCGCCGGTGATTTTGCCGAGTTCGGTCTTGGTGAATCCGAATTGCGACTCCCAGTCGCCGAGAATGTCGCCGCGGATGGCAAAGCCCATGCCGGCCGCAATCAAGGTCAGAAAGCTGGCCAGGAAGATGGCCTTCGAGTGGTTCGTGGCGGACATCGGCGGGTGGTCTCCTGCGGAATTTCGGTAACAAAGCACGAAGCTGCCCCGATTGGGGAGCCTAGGAGTATACCCGGCCGCGTCAGCATTGCCAGCACTGAAGAGGGAGGACGTCAGAGTCAACGGGGGCGGGGTGGCGAAGCGTGTGAGCGTCAGCGTTGTGGGTGGCTGGCGGTTTGCTTCGCAAACCGCCAGCCACCCGCTCAATGATGCCCTTGATGCCAGATCCGATGATTGACCAACTTTGAAGATGCTCACACGGGCGAAGCCACAAGTGGGCATGGAAGCATGCATGTAGCTGAGCCTCTTGTCGCTTGCGCGACCCGGACCACGAGTTGTCCGGGCTACCCTCTTCTTCGCATGGGAGCAGGTCCGCGCCAGCATTGCCAGCACTCGACGAGCTCGCATTGACCCAGATCGCGTAACTGGGGACACTCGCGTGGTTTTTAATGGGACCATTGCGCGCCGCGGGCCCCACTCGTCGGAACTGTGTTGGCAAGGACGCCGGCTATTTTCCAAGGATTCGTCAATTTCTGTTGGTTCACCATCAAGTGGGGGCTGCTCTTGGCAGCCGTCGCGGCGCTTGTGGCTGCGCCCTACTTGTACCATCGGATGGACGAAGAGGTCCGGCTCCGCGTTGAGCAGACGTTGGGCCGACACTATCAGCAATTGCTGGTGACGGTTCGCAGCGCGCGGCTGGTCGAGGGGGAAGGGATCGTCGTGCGCGGCGTGTCGTTCCGCGACCCGCAGAGCCGCGATCCGCAGAACGAACTGCTCGCGCTCGACGAAGTGTTGCTGGAGTGCCCCACCGAGTTGCGGCAGCTCATGCAGGCCGATCTGGAAATCCGTCGCCTGGTACTGCGTCGTCCGACGCTGCGCGCCACGCGGTTGGCCGATGGCCAGTGGAGCAGCGGCAAGTTGCTGCCGCTGCCGCAGCGCAATGGGGCACCGCCCGAGGTGGTGATCGAGGACGGCGTGGTCGAGGTCATTGATCCGCAACCCGAGGGTGCGCACATCGTGCGTCTGCGCGAGGCGCAGCTGCGCGTGGTCCCCACGACCGAAGCGTCGTTGGTGAGCGGCGGACGCGCGCCGTTGCGATTGCAAGGGACCGCGTCGAGCGACGACGTGCGGCAGATCGCGCTCGATGCGTTGATCGATCCGAGCGGGAGCACTTGGCGTGCAAACGGCCAGGTGCAGGGGCTGGCCATTTCGCCCAGCCTGAGCCGCGCGTTGCCGCAGTCCGAGGCCAAGCCGCTCCTCAAGCTCGATGGGGTTCGCGCTCAGGGAGATGCGCGGTTCCGCGTCGATTATCAGCAGGGGCGGATACCGGCCTTCGACTACGAACTGACGGGGCAACTCTCGCAGGGCCGGGTCGACGACCCGCGGCTGCCGTATCCGCTCACCGAATTGCGAGCCGACGTGGCCTGTTCGCCGCGCGGGGCGCAACTGCGCAATCTGACGTGCCGCATCGGTCAGGCCCGCGTGTCGGCCGACATCGAGCGTTGGGGGTTCGACGAGTGCAGCCCGCTCCGCTTGGAGGTGCGTGCCCAGCAGTTGTCGCTCGATGGCAAGTTGCTCGAGATGGTCCCGCCGCAATGGCAAGGAGAGTGGTACAAGTACATGCCCACGGGCGAAATCGACGCCACGGTGAAAGCCGAGTACGACGGCCAGCAGTGGCGGCCCGAGGTCTCGCTGAACTGCCATCAGGTCTCGTTCACGCATCATAAATTTCCGTATCGTTTGGATCGCGGCCGAGGGACGATCGACCTGAAGGACGGTCTTTTGCAGTGCCGGTTGACGGCCTACAGCGACCATGCCGAGGTGCGCATTACGACGCAACTGCAAACGCATGAGCATCCGGCGAGCGGTTGGGCCGACGTGCAAGCCGACAACGTGCGGCTCGACGAGAAGCTCTGGTTTGCCATGCCCGAGCAGACCGCGCGGTGGATGCGATCGATGCACCCGAGCGGTTCGATGAACGTGGCGTTTCGTTGGTGGCGCGAGAGTGGTCCGCACTCGGTGCCGCATCGCCAGGCGCAGTTCAACGTGCAGAATTGCAGCGTCAAGCTCGATGCATTCCCCTATCCCATCCATGCCATACAAGGCGTGGTCGAGTTGCACGACAGCGTTGTCAGCTTTCGCGATTTGCACGGTACGAACGACGCGGGTCATATTGTCTGCAACGGTCGCGTCGCGCCGCTGAGCGAAGGGGGTTACGAGATGCTGATCCGGGCGGCCGGTGGGCATATCGTGCTCGACGACGAACTGCGCGAGGCGCTGCCCGCCTCGGCTCAGCAACTCTGGAGCGACGCGCGGCCGCGCGGGCAGGTCAACGTGCAAGTCGAAGTCCAACGACAGAGCGGCGAACAGCATCCCCGGGTGTGGGTCCGCGCCGAGCCGGTCGACGAGACCGTGGCCCTTGACCCAGTGCACTTTCCGTATCGGCTCGAACGTTTGCGCGGCGTGATCGGGTTCAGCGACGGTCGCGTGACGTTCGAGAACTTGCAGGCCGAGCATGGACGGACCCTGGTCGCGGCACGGGGCATCGGCGTGCTGCAAAACGACGGCGGCTGGAGTCTGCACATCGAACAGTTCACCTGCGACCGCCTGGTGGCCGATCGCGACTTCATGGCCGCCGTGCCGCAGCGCATCAAGCGGTTGGCGACGGACCTCGACGTGCGTGGGCCGGTCAGTTTGCGTGGCGCGATCGACTTGAGCGGCGGTCGGGCCGGCGATCTCTTTCAGAGTCAATGGAACGTGCTGGTCGACTTTCAACAAACCTCGCTCAATGCCGGCGTGCGGCTGGAGAATCTTAATGGCGGCGTGAGTCTGGTGGGCAATTTCGATGGCCGCGAGTTTCGCTGCCGGGGGGACGTGAACATCGACTCGGTCACCTGGCAAGATCATCAAGTGACCGACGTGCGCGGTCCGTTGTGGATCGACGAGTCGCGAGTTTTGTTGGGCTATTGGGCCGATCGAATTCGCGAAGTCCGACCCGAGCGCCGCCTGACCGGCCGGCTCTATGGCGGCGAGGTGACGGCCGACGGCTGGGTCACGTTTGGCCCCAAACCCCAGTATCAGCTACAAGCCGCGCTGGCGCAGGCCGACTTGTCGCGGATGATCCTCGCCACGGCGGCGCAACAGCAGCGACTCCAGGGACAGTTGTCGGCGCGGATCGAGTTGGCCGGCAGCGGCGTGAACGCGCACGAGTTGACCGGGCGCGGCGGCGTGCAACTGCGCGATGCCGACATTTACGAACTCCCCTTGATGGTCAGTTTGTTCAAGCTGGTCAGCGCCCGGCCTCCGGACTCGACCGCGTTCACGACCAGCGACATCGATTTTCGCATCGAAGGACAACACGTCTACGTCGATCGCATCGACCTCAACGGCGATGCCATCAGCCTGCTGGGCAAGGGGGAGATCGGCCTCGACAAGCAGATCAACCTCTCGTTTTACGCGACGATTGGTCGCGACGAGAACCGCTTGCCCGGGATGCGTTATTTACTCGGCGGCGCGGCGCAGCAGATCATGCAGATCCATGCCGAGGGGACGCTCGCGCAGCCGATCGTGCGTCGCGAGGCGTTCCCCGGCGTCAATCAGGCGTTGCAACAGTTACAGGCGGAATTTCAATCCCGCGAACGAAACCGTGTCTCGCGCGGAAATGGCACCCGGGCTCAATCTCAAGATATAATCCAGCGGTAGAGTTAGTGTGTCTAAGAAAAATGGCAGCAGAGAGGGGGACAGTCCCCAGCCATTTTGTTAGACGCTCTTAAGCGGAGAAGATCGACCTAGATTCGAACGAGCGGAGAAAGACCATGAGCATGGGTCCGCTGACGGGCGCTGGGGGCGTGGCGGGCGCGCCACTTGCCCAAACCAAGGGGAGCGAACTGGAACGGGTCGGTCAGGACGCGGCCGCGCAGGCGCGCCGACTCCGCTCGCAAACCCAGGCGGCCGACGCCGCGGGGATCGGCGCCACCAGCGGCGAAGAATCGCGCCCCGAAGATCGCGACGCCGACGGCCGACGCCTCTGGGAGTTCAGCGAGCGCGCCGAGGGGGAAGCCTCGGCAGCGCCGGTCATCCCCAAGGGCCCTCGCGACCCGCTGGGTGAATGCGGCACGCAACTCGACCTGAGCGGCTAGCAATGCTGCGGCCGCTATCGTCGCGGGGATGAAAAAAATTTCATCTTGCTCGTCCGAAGCGATTTTGCGACAGTCCCGCCCCGGCTCATTAGGTGTTCTTTCGTCTGTGGCGTGGACCAGGCAGGTCCAGCACCGATTGTTCATGGAGGATAATCATGCGCTCCCGCTTACGACTCACGTTCACGGCGCTGCTGTTGGCGAGCGTCTCGACGACGGTTCAAGCCGAGCTTTGGCCCTGGAGCTCGTCGAGCAAGGCAAAGCCGGTCACACAGACCGTGCCGAGCCAGAAAAGCACCAGCACGCCGCTGCTCAACGGCAAGCCGATTTTCACGTCGGCTGACAAGCCTCAGTCGTGGAGCGCCAAGATGAGCGACCTCTCGAAGAAGACAGTCGACGTGGTGACGCTCAAGCCGCTGCGCGACAAGTGGAGCGCGCCGCAGCGCTCGACGAGCACATCGAAGCCCCCTGTCGTGACCAAGAAAGCCGACAGCAACGGCTCGTGGATCGCCAACCTCTTCAAGCCCAAGCCCGAAGAGAAGAAGATCAAAACGGTCGGCGACTGGCTATCTCAACCCCGGCCGCAGTAGTTTATGCGGCGATCGAGAAGGCGCTCCGCGATGGGCTTCACGATGCGTACAGGCTATCGTTGGCTGTGGCTGGCCTGGTTGCCGTTGGCGATTGGCTGCGCGCGGGCCACGATGGCACCCAAGCTCGATGACGCATTTCTGAAACAGGTGGCGGACGATCCGTTCCCCACCGCGTCGCAAGCCGGCGTGCTTCGCACCCAGCCGTAGGCACACGATTCGCCTCGCCCAGCCTTACCGCGGCGAGGTCGTGGAGTCTTTGTTCGCGGTCGCGGCGGCGGGCGACGGTGGCGTGTCGTCGGCATAGAACAGCGTCGTGTCTTCCTGGGTAATCTTGTTGCCCAGCGATTTGCAGACGACCTCGACCCGAATGCGGTGTTGACCGGCCTGCGAGGCCTTGGCGCGAATCTTGTAGACGACGTCGGTTCCGGCCGCGAGCGGCTTGTTGGGCCGTAGCGTGCAGACGCCCGGCTGAATATCGGCGGCTAGGCCGTCGCAGCCGATCGGCTCGATGCCCTCGCTGAAGAACGCTTGGATCTCGATTCCCTCGGCTGCGCCGCTGCCTCGATTGCGCAACCGCACTTCGTAAACACAGGCTTGATCGAGCGACAACGGGCCGGGCGAGTCGACCACTTCGAGCGTCAGGTCGGGGAGGGCGACGACGTTCGTGGCCAACTCGCTCGAGGCGGTCAGTTCGGACTCGGCCGTGGCCTCGATTTGGAAGCGATTGTTGCCCCCATTGCGGAGCAGGCATTTGACTTGAAAAAGCTGCTCGCCGCCGGCGGCGATGCTGTCGATCTGCCATTGCAGCTCGCCGCGGGTTGTGGTGCGCTGCCCCTGATTGCTGGCCGTGAGCACTTCCGCCCCGGCGGGGAGTTGAGCGTGCAGGTTCACGCGCCGCACGAGCGCGTCGCCCGGATTCTTTACGCGAATCTCGTAGGCCAGCGGCACGCCGGCATAAGCGGCCTTGGGCCCGCTCGTCACGATCTGCAACTCGCCGCGACGAACCTGGACCAGTTGTTGCGCGCTGGTCTTCAGGCTGCCGTCAGCCGTGGCCTCGACGCGAATCGCGAGTTGCCCCGCCTGTCGGGCCGCCAACTCGACCTCGATCGAACGGCTGGCTCCGGCAGCCAAGCGGCCAACCTTCTGCGTCGCGGGTGGGTCGTCGCCGTGTAGCGGCAACAACGTCAGCGTGACGTTTTCGGCATCGCCCGTGCCCGGATTCGAGAGCGTCAACTTATAAAGCTGCTGCTGGCCAAACGTCACTTCGGTCGGACCGCTGACCGACAACTGTAATTTCGGTTCGTCGACCTCGACGGTCGCTTGCGACGACGTGGGAGAGCAGGTCCACTGCACGGCGAGATCGAACGGCTGACTCTTGCGCGCGATGAGCTTGATCGTCAATTCCTGGCGGCTCAGCGCGGCCAGGCTGTCGATTTTCCATTGCACCCCCTCGCTGCCACTCTGCGCGACCAGACCGGCGGTGCCCGTGGTGCCTTCGGCCGACACCACCTCGGCCCAACTCGGTATCGCCACCCATAACACCACATCCTCGGCACTTGTGTCGCTGCTGTTCTTCATCGTGACGCGATACACGGCCTCTTTGCCAACCGTCAGGCGACGCGGGCCGGTTGTCTCGACCTGGATCGACGAACTGTGCCGTGACATCAGCAGCCGATCAGCAGCCGGGCTCGCCACCACGGCCGCCGGTGTCGGGCGCACGCTCGCGCCACGCACGACCTCCGCGGGTTCGTCCTCTTCGACAACCTGTGTCTTCAAGGGCTTGGGACTCGCGCTGACCGACCCGGCCGGCAACGTCTGTTCGAGCTCTTCGGCATCGACAAAGCCTTTGTTCACGGTCGGCTTTTGGGAAACCGTTTTCGGCTTGGGCGTCTCCGCCGCTGCATCGACGAACGGTTCCTCGTCGACCCGTGGGCTTGATGTCCGCGGCGCTCGAGCCGTTCGGGCTACGGGAGCGTCGTCCGCAAGGGTACCGTTGGAACGGAAGTCGTCATCCGCGGCCTGGCTGAACGGATCGAAGCGACCGCCGTTGGACTCGCGACCCGACGGCGACGGAGTCGAGTACTTGTTGGCTGGCGCTGGAGTAGGTCCGCGTGTGTAGCTGCCCGGCGACCGTAACTTGGCATCGGAGCCGTAGGCTACTTTCTTCGAGCCAGTCGTACTCTTGCTCGACGGCGAGTTGCCAGCGGGAGCGCCGAACAAGCTCTGCCGCAGAGGGCCATACGGAAGCTGCGCCGATGCCTGCTGCGACAGCATGGCGAGCAACGTCATTACAACCAGCACAGTACGATTCATGATCCGGAGCACTCGCGCAAGGAGAGTGAGTACAGTTTCTCTGTCATCAGCCTCGGTATCGACCTGACTGCATGTGCCGGTTAAATCGAATTGGGAAAGTTGTCCCGAAAAATCGACTGGCGAAGCTGTAACGATGCTCGCAGTGCGCGCGTTGCTGGCGCGCGAGACGCGCTCAGGCCGCAGCGTGCTTGCCGTCGCGCGGCGCAAACCACGGATAGATTGCCGGCACGACGAGCGTGGTCAGCAGCGTCGCGGTGATGAGGCCGCCGATGACCACCGTCGCCAGTGGGCGTTGAATCTCGGCCCCAGCCGTGGTCGACAGCGCCATCGGCAAAAAGCCGAAGCTCGCCACCAGCGCGGTCATGAGCACGGGCCGAATGCGCATCAGCGCGGTCTCGCGGGCCGCGTCGTGCAAGTCGTTGCCCGCGTGCCGGAGGTGTTCGGCCGCGCTGACCCAGACCAGGCCGTTGAGTACCGCGACGCCAAAGAGCGCGATGAACCCGACCCCGGCCGAGATGCTAAACGGCATGCCGCGCAGAAGCAGCGCGAACACACCGCCCGACGCCGCCATGGGGACCGCCAGAAAAATGAGCAGCGCCAAGCGTACCGAACCCAGCGACGCGAGCAGCAGCATGAAGATCAGCAGCAAGGCCAGCGGGGTGATGATCGACAGCCGCAGCGAGGCCGACTGCAGGTTCTCGAAATCGCCTCCCCAGGCAATCGAGTAGCCGGCCGGCAACGTCAGTTGCTGGGCGAGCGCTTGCTGGGCGTCGTGCACAAAGCTGGCCACGTCCCGCTCGCGCACGTTGACCTGCACGAACGTGCGGCGGCGGGTCGCTTCGTGCTCGATGCTCGGCGGCGTCTCTTCGAGCTGAATGTCGGCGAGCTCCCCCAGCGGGACTTGCTCGGTGCCGCTGAGCGCGACCGGGAGTTGCTCCAGTTGGTACACGCTCTCGCGCCAGCTTTTCGGATACCGCACCATGATCGGGTAGCGGGCGCGTCCTTCGAGCACCTCGCCGACCTGCGTGCCCCCCAGGGCCTCGACCGTTTGCATGACCTGATCGGCTTCAATGCCGTAGCGCGCCAGCCGATCGGGCCGCGCCTGCACGCGCACCGTGGGGATATTCGCCTGATAGTCGGCCTTCACGTCGACGGCTCCCGGAATATCGCGTAGGATGCGCTCGATCTCTTTCCCCTTGTGGTTCAGCACTTCCAAGTCGTCGCCGTAGAGCAACACCGCCACGTCCGCCTTGACGCCGGCAACCAACTCGTCGACGCGCATCTCGATCGGCTGCGAGAACCCAAACGCGATGCCGCTCACATGCTGCCGCAAGAGCGCGCTCATTTCGTCAATGAGTTCGTTGCGCGTTTTGTTCGCATCGGGCCAGTCCTCGTGATGCTTGAGCATCACCCAGACGTCGGTCTGATGGACCCCCATCACGTCGTTGGCGATCTCGGGTCGACCGGTCTTGCAGAAGATCGTTTTCACCTCGGGGAGTTTTTTGAGCAATTTCTCGATTTGGGTGGTGATCGGCAGCGAGTCTTCGAGCGTGGCGCTGGGGAGCCGCACGACCTCGATGAGAATATCCCCCTCGTCGAGCCGCGGCATGAATTCTGCCCCCAGGCGGAGCGACAGCGGCACGCTCAACGCGAACACGCCCAGCGCGATCGCCGCGGTGAGCACCGGATGGGCCACGGCCCGCAGCATGACCGGTCGATAGAACCACTTCACGAGCCGGATGAGCCAGACCTCTTTCTCTTCCATTTTCTTGGGCAGGCCCAGCGACGCGAGCACCGGCATGAGCGTCAGCGAGAATACGAGCGACCCGGCCAGGGCGAACAGCACGGTCAGCGCCATTGGCCGGAACAGTTTCCCCTCGGTCCCTTGCAGGGCGAGGATCGGCAAATAGACCACGGCAATGATGAGCTCGCCGAACATGGTGGGCTTGCGGACCTCGATGGCCGCGTCGCGAATGATCTGCGCGTGGGTCATCTCGCCGTGCGGATGCGAGAGCCGCCGGATGCAGTTCTCGACCATGATCACCGAGCTGTCGACGATCAGCCCGAAATCAATGGCTCCCAAGCTCATCAGGCTCGCGGTGACGCCGGTGACAAACATCAGCTGCGTGGCACAGAGCATCGAGAGCGGGATGGCCAGCGCGACGATCAGGCCCGCCCGGATGCTGCCGAGCGTGAGCAGCAAGATCACGATCACGAGTGTGCCCCCTTCGAGCAAATTCTTGACCACCGTGTGCAGCGTGCGATCGATGAGGTGCGCCCGATCGTAAATCACCTCCAGCCGCACGCCCGCGGGGAGCGTGGCTTCGATTTCGTGCAACCGCTGCTTGACGGCCTGGACGACCGTGCGCGAGTTTCCGCCGAGCAGCATCATGGCCATGCCGGTGACAATTTCGCCGCGGCCATCGCGCGTCGCGGCCCCTTGGCGCGTGAGCGGCGCGGTCGCGACCTTGCCAATGTTTCGCACCAGCAGCGGCACCCCTGCGTGATCGCTGCGGACCACCACCTGCTCGATGTCGCTCACGTGCGCGAGCAGTGCCTGGCCGCGAATGAACCGTTGCTCGCCATGATGCACGATGTATCCGCCCCCGACCGCCGCGTTGTTCCGCCGCAGGGCGTCGAGCACTTCGCCGAGCGTGAGCTGTTGGCTGTCGAGCACATTGGGGTCGATCTGCACCTCGTAGCTCTTGTAGAAGCCCCCCATCGCGTTGACGTCGGTGACACCGGGAGTTTGCCGCAGCATGGGGGCCACATGCCAGTCGAGCAGCGACCGCAATTCCATCGGCGTGTAGCCTTCGCCCCGAACCTCGAACTGCAGCACCTCGCCGAGCGCCGTCGTGAGCGCGCCCAGTTCGGGGACAGCGTTGCTGGCGCCGACCTTCGCGCGCACGTCGCTGAGGCGCTCGTTGACCAATTGCCGCGCCCAGTAGATGTCGGTCCCCTCGTCAAACACGATCGTCACCAGCGACAGCCCGAACCGCGAGATGCTCCGAATCCGCTCGACGCGCGGCAGGCCGCTCATGCTGGCCTCGACCGGGTAGGTGACGTAGCGTTCGACCTCGATGGGGGAGAGCGAGCCGGCCTGGGTGACGACCTGAACCTGAATGTTGGTCATGTCGGGCACGGCGTCGATCGGCACATGCAGCGCCGCGTACACGCCCCCCAGCGCAAGCAAGCCGACCATCACCAACACAAACAATCGGTGCTGCAACGAGAGATCGATGAGTGAGCTGAGCATGTCGAGAGCCGATTCAAGTGATTATTTCAAACACCGTTCACACGACGAGCACGGCGCGGGTCATTCGACCTCGCGTTCCAATAGCAACTCCGATTTGAGCACGAAGGCACCCTGCGTCACGACTCGCTCCCCCTCGGCCAGGCCGTGCAGAATTTCGATCCGCTCGGGCGTTTCGAGTCCGGTGCTCACATCCACGCGGCGATACTCGCCCGGCCGCTGCTCGACAAAGACGAAGGCGAGCGCGTCGTGATGCATGACCGCGCCGCTCGAAACCACCAGCGCCTCGTGTGCCTGGCCCACGGGTATCGAGACCCGCACGAACATGCCCGGCTTGAATTGACGCAGCGTGTTCGGCAACTCGGCCACGATCGGCACCGTGCGGCTCTCGGGCGACACGCTCAGACCGACGAATCGCACCTTGACTTTGAACTCGGCGCCATCGAGCGCCGTGGGGCGCACGATCACTTCTTGCTGGGGCGCGTTCTCCAGGGTGAGCCAATCGTGCTCGTAGATTTCGGCCGACACCCAGAGCCGATCGGTGTTGGTCAGCGTAAACAAATGCTGTCCGACGGCGACACGCCCCGCCTCGACCACGAGCCGTTGCTCGACGTTCGCCGCCGAGGGGGCGTAGAGCGTCAGCTCACAGAGCTGGTTTGGCTCGCCCGTGAGCTGAGCAAAAGGCCCCAGCAGCGATGCCAGTTTCTGTCGTGTCACGGCCAGTAAACGCTCGGCGTGCTCGACGGCCAGCCGATGCTGGTGCAGTTGCCGCTGATCGGTGATCCGCGCCTGCTCGCAGACGCTGGCAAAGTGGGTGCGTGCAATCTGTCGCTCGCTCACCCGCTCCTCGATCAGCCGCGCGCTGAGCGCTCCCTGGTCGGCCAACGGCTGAGCGGCGGCCACGCGCCGCTCGGCGAGATACAACTTCGAGTAAGACCCCAGCATGCTCTCGCGATGCTCGCCCAAGAGTTGATCGTGATATTTTTGCTCCGCGTCATCCACACTCACTCGGGCCTGCAAATCGACAAGCAGGGCGGCGAGGTTCTTGTGGACTTGCTGCGTCCGGTCCAGTTCCTTTTCCGCCTGTCGCAGTTCGCTCTCGCGCGTGGCCACGTCGTCGCGGACCGTGCCCAACTCGTCGCTCACCAGCACGGCCAATGGCGCGCCGGCCTGGACGACATCGCCCGGGGCGACGAGCAGACGCTTAATCACCGCCGCGACCGAAGCGTTGAGTTGCAGCCGTCCGTTGGGGTGGTAGCCGATTTTTCCCGCCACGGTGCGTATGTCTTGAATCGGCTCTGAGCGGACTCGCTCGACCGTGAGCGCGACGGTGGCGAGCCGTTCGGGCGATAACTGCACGGTGTCACTCACGGCGGCGTGCTCGGGGCTCGCCCCCGACGTTGCTCGGCTCGGGAGCTCGCGCCCTGCGCTCCGCCACGCGCCGAGCGCAACGATGAGGCCCCCGACCACGCTCAGGGCCACGAGCGCAAGCAGCAGCCTGCGCGTGCGTTGACCAAGCTGAAAGGGTGTCGGGGGTTTGTTGAGTTGAAGTTGCTGCAACACGGAATGAACTCCTCGACAAGATCACATTGCAAAGCATGCGCCGAGTGAGTCGCGATGGGTGTGCGTCACCGGCGGAAACAGCGTCGCGCGGCGGCGACACTAGGTCAGCAACGAGACCAGCCGAGTGCGCAATTCTCGACCACTGCGCGCAGTATCCCCCTGCGAGGCGATCGACGAGCCGTCATCGGTCGAGGCGAGCGGCGCAATGAACGCCGCGAGAACGGGCGTTGCGTGCAGGGGGTGCGTCGTCCAAAAGTTGACGAGCGTCAGCGGGTGGTCGGCCCGAACGACCGAGATGACCACCGCCCCGCGGCAGAAGCAGCCCGACTCATCATGCCCGCACTGCGTGAGCGGCGTGTGAACGACCGTCCCCTCCACCGAGCGGCGCATTTCCGCGCTATGCTCGTACAGGCAGTTGAGATAACTGCCCACGATGAGCACGATCATCCCATAGCGGAGCGCGCGAAGGTTCATGGGGGCACTTGAGAGCAACGGGACAGCTAAAATCCGTTGCTCTAGTGTACCCTGAAAATACCCTGACGACCAACAGAAAGGGCACTGAAACCCCGCTGCGTGCCGCATCGCACACAGAAGGGCGTTAACGCACGGTCGGCGGAGATACTACTTGAGCCCCGGCAGCATGGGGATCTTCTCGAGCAGCTTGTCCAGCCCGCGATTGACTTCCTGCCGGGCGGCATTTCTCGCCGCGGCGGCGGTGACCTCGGTCAGGGCGCGGCTCACGGCGCTGCCGTCGACCACCGGACGCTGGAGCGTCCCCGCCACCGGAATCCGAATCACCTGATCCTTGAACAACTGGGCCTGCGGATGATTGACGAGCCACGGCTGCGGGAAGGGCATCTCGACCAGCAGGGCCAACGTCTGATCGAAGCCGACCGAGCCTTGAGTGCGGATCGTCACCTCAGGAAACGACAGTTCCAAGTTCTGATGGTAGACCCGACCTTGCACGATGCGGAAGGGGACCGTCGACTCACGATTGAGCCGGGCCGCCGAGCCGCCGCCGAGCAACTGGGCGATCTGCTGCATGATCCAACCGCCGGGACCGATCTCGACCTGATGAATCGTGAGCCGTCCGGCAATGTCTCCCTGCTGCCAATGGGCCAGCGGAATGCGTGCCGAGTCGATGTGCAGCGAGAACCGCCCTTGAACCTGCGTCACTCCGGCGAGCAGCGGCGCGATGTGACCGAGCCAGTGATTGCACATCTCGGGCGTGATGTCGATCTGTTCGAGCATGGTGATCGGTCCCTGCACGAATTCGACCTGCTGCGGGCCGAGCCGCACTTCGGGGCTGAGCCGCGCGCGTCCTTGTCCGACGGCGATCTCGGCCGGTCTGAGGCGGAAGAGCCCGCCCCCCAATTCACCTTCCAGTGCGGTCGCCCCCAGGTTAAAGCCCAGCACGTTGGCCCATTGCCAACCAAGTTGCGCTTTCCCCTTGAGCTGTTGGGCCATGACAAACCATGCCTGTTCGGGGGCGATGCCCGGCGGCGGAGCCAAGGGCCCGGTGAGCGAGAACGGCCGCGACTCGCGTCCCGAGAGTTGCACGGCGTTGCCCCAGTACGCGGAGAGCAACCGCGTGACCTTGGCCAGATCGTAATTCAACTGACCCGTGAGTTGCGCGTCGCGCGTCGTGCTCAGATTGCGAATGTCGCCGGCCAACTGCACGGCCACGGCATCGCCGAGGATTTCGCACTGCTTGAGTTCGAGCGTCTGTTGCGGCGCCTGGTAGCTTCCCTTGACGGTCAATTTCACCGTGGGCTCGATGATCTGTCGGCCTTGGCGCGGCATGAAGGCCAAGTTCTGCGCCGTCGTGTCCAACTCAAAACTGGTCACGCCCGCGGCGAGCGCCAACTGCCCCTCGCCTTGCAACGTGCCCGAGGTTTGCCAATGGGCCGGTGTCGTGGGCTGGGCAAGGTAACCGTTCAGCGCGGCGATATCCGCTTTGAAGCCGACTTTGCCCGAGGCACCTTCGCTGCCCGGAGCCCAGATCATGAGCCCGTTTTGCACGTGGAGCGTGGCGCTGCCAACTTCGAGCGTGGCCTGCGGCACTTCGACGCGCTGCGCGAGGCGCTGCCAGTTCGCGCCGCCGACGAGTCGCAGCAGCGGCTCTTGCACGACGAGCCCCGCGAGCCGCGCGACCAGCGGTTGAATTTGGATTTGCGTTTGCGAGAGTTCGATCGCGGCGCTGCTCACCACGGCCGAGGTCGAGCCCTGCAATTGTCCGTTGAGATCCCAGCCCAGCGGCAAGGCAAACAGCGGCGACAATCGTCGCAGCCACGACGCGGTCGTGCCTTGGATTTGCAGCGCGAGCGGCCAACGCGTCGACAGATCGAGCGCGTCGATGGGCTGGGTGAGCGTGGCCAACAAGCGGTCGCCGCCGGCGTCGAGGGTCAACTGACCGCTTTGCATCCCCTGGGGCCAACCCTGTTGTTGCGTGAGCGCCGCCGTAACGTTGAGCGTGAGTTGTTCTTCGCTCAGCGGCGCATAACTGGGAAGCGCGAGTTGAAATCGCTGCACGCTCAGCTGACCGGCCGCGTCCAGCAAGCCCGTCGGCTGATGACGCAGCGTGACGTTGCCCGTTCCCTGGCCTTCGAGCCGGATGCCTCCCAAGTCGACGAAGCGGCCCAACTCGCCGCTAAGCCGGTTGAGGTCGCAACTGCCACTGAGCCGCAGATCGTTGACAGAGCCAGCCAGGTCGATTTGCAAGAAATCGGAGACGCACTGCACGTTGTTGATGGACCGTCGGCCTGACTCGTCTTGGATCGAGAAGTTGATCTTGAGCGGCTTGTCCCAGGCCAATTCTTTGCCGGCGTGCAGGGCGACCAGCCGCGAGGCCTGCGCCACGCCAAACCACAGTGTCTTGTTGGGCTCGGTCGTCGTGCTCACTTGCAGGGTCACGCTGCCGCTGGTGATCTTCGTGTCGTCTCGCACGCGCAGGGTGCGCGGCAGCATGGGGGCAAGCTTGGCCAGGTCGAGTGTCGTCGCCAGTTGCGTCTTGCAGCGCGCAAGTTGATCCACCCACGCTTGAGCCGACGCGGCTTGACGCAGCGCAGTCACGCTGGGAATCGTGGCCTGCAGGGCCATCTCTCCCACGTCGCAGAAAACGTTCACCTGCTCGATCGTGAGCGCGTCTCCCTGCAATTGCAGCTTGTGCGGGACATGGATCCGATTGAGCCGCAACTGATCCCCCGAGAGCACTCCGCCGCCGAACACCAACTGCTCGATGGTCGACTCGCCGCCGATGCGACACGAGGTCGCCCCCTCCGGGTTCGTGCCCCACTCGAGTTCGAGCGCGGTGGTCAACTCGCCAGCCAGGACCATGTCGCCGACAAAGCGACGCGCGACCGCCTGCACCGCCGCGAGCGGGAACTTGTCTGCCTTGGCGACGATTTTGCCCGTCGAGGCCAACTCCCCATCGGTCGTCTGCACGTCCTGCGCCGAGACGTTCACCTGCACGGGTCGTCGCACGCCTTGCTGTTCGAGCTGCGCGACGACCGTCGCTTCGCTGGGCCAGGTTGAATCGGTCGCAATCGCGATCACGCTGTTCAATTCGCGGAGGCTCCACTGCCCGCCGCTGCTCGTGTCGCGCAAGGTCAGGCTGCCGTCGATCACTTCGAGCGTGAGGGCGACTCTCGCCGCGGTGGTAGCCTGATCGTGAGACAGCAGCTTGCCGAGGATGTCCTCGACGTTGCTGCCATTGTCGCGCAGCACGAGTTCCAGCGCGGGCTGTTCCACGCGCAGCTTGCCCAGGTCGCGCGAGTTGAGCAGCAGCGCGAGCAAGCTCTTTTCGGTCCGTGCGCCTTGGATTCGCAACACGGTCTTGCCCGAGCTGTCGGCCACGGTCACGTCGTGCATCTCGACCGGCGAGAGCCAGCCGAGCGAGGCCTGGCCGATGGTCACCGAGCCGTTCAGATCACCCGCGGCGCGCGACACGAGCGCGCCGAGCAACGGTGTGCTGGCGATGACCCAGGGCGCTGCCCAGACCAGGGCCAACGTGGCGAGTATGCCGATCGCAAACAGAGTGAGCCAGGGGCGACCCTCGCGCGGCGCGCCAGCGTCGCGCTGGGCGAACGACATTTTGATCCGGCGACCTTTGCGTTGCGTAGTAGCCATACCATCCTCGTGCTGTTGAGACCACGACGTCATCGGGAGCCGTGTATCGACCGAATCGAGCGCAGGCGTGAGTCCAAGTCGTGACAGCAGAGCGAGAATGGTCGAACGGGCATGAAATACCCGACACCCGGCCCATGAGACCAGAGCAATTGCCGGAAACCCCTGTCGCTAGCTACACTACTTGGGCCTCACTTGTCGTGAGATGCTCTTCTTTCGTTCGCGCTGGCCTGATAGCGGCGCCTGTGTTGCTAGCAAATGTGCTCTTTGACGATGGCTGCGCGAATCCATCCGGCGCGAAAGCGAATCCTGTTCACGGCGCATGCGCCGCTTGAGGAGTTGGCGGCTGGCCATGCCACGCGGCAGCTCATGTCGGCGCTGCAACACGCGGGGCACCAGGTGCGAGTGTTGACGGTCGACCGCGCGTCGCGCGCCGACGAGCTCCAGGTGCGGCGGATCATCTGTCATCCGCAACGCAGCGACGCGCAGCTGTCATTCGAGCTGCCGCAGTTCGTCACGCATGCAGGGGCCATGACCTTCGCGGCGCTCAATGACAAGCAGCTTGTCGAGTACCTGGAGGTCTTGCGGCAGACGCTCGACGACGAGGTCGAACACTTCGATCCGCACCTGATCCATGCCCAGCATCTGTGGTTGTTCGCGCATCTTGCCCTGGAGGCAGGCGTCCCCTACGTGGCGACGGTTTGGAGCGAGGAGTTGCAGGCGCTCCGCGATGACGTTCGCTGCCGGCGGATGGTGCAAGAGGCGGCTGAAAATGCGGGCCGGCTGTTGGTCTCATCCACCGCCTTGCAAGCCGAAACGCAAACTGCCCTGAGCGACTTGGACGATGCGCGATTCACCGTGACGCCTCCGGGTGCGGTCGATGGCGCGGCATTGGAGCAACTCGACGATATTTACCGCGACGTACTCGAAGCGCGCTTCGGGCCCAGCGCGCACAGCGAATAAAAGGCACACGACCATGAGCGAACGACCTGAAGATATTTGCCCTCGCCCTGACTTTGTCCGGCCGTTTGCCACGCGGCCGCTCGCGCCGCCGTTGTACACGTCGGCCGTGTATCAGTGCGAGAGCCCCGCCCAGGCCGACGCCATGCTCGCCCGGCAGGAATATGGCTACGTCTACAGTCGCGACGCGCACCCGAACCGCGATCTGCTCGCCGATAAGTGTCGCGAACTGCACGAGGCGCAGGAGGCCACGATTGGCGCATCGGGCATGTCGGTGCTCGCGGCCGCGGCCTTGGCCGTGCTCACTCCCGGAGACGAGACGATCGTCAGCGACCAGTTATACGGCCGCAGCATTCACCTGTTCGCCTCCGAGCTTCCCCGCTACGGTGTCACGAGCCAGGTGCTCGACACCTGCGACCTGAATAGCGTGCGCCAATCGCTCTCGCCGCGCACCAAACTCATCGTCGTCGAGACGATCACCAACCCGCTGCTCAAGGTGAGCGACTTGAGCGGCTTGGCCGAGTTGGCACACTCGGTCGGGGCGCTGCTGCTGGTCGACAATACCTTTGCCGGGCCGACGATCTGCCGCCCCTTGACGCTCGGCGCCGACCTGGTGATCGAGAGCCTTACCAAGATCATGAACGGCCACAGTGACGTGCTGCTCGGCTTGCTCTGCGGCCACACGAAACACTGGGAGCGCGTACCGCAGGTGATGTCGACCTGGGGGCTGGCCGGGGCACCGTTCGATTGCTGGCTCGCCCTGCGCGGGCTCAGTACGCTGGCACTTCGTGCCGAGCGGGCGAGCGTCAACGCCCTCGCGGCGGCCGAGCACCTGCGCACCAAAAACCAAGTGTCGCACGTGTACTACCCAGGACTCAGCGATCATCCCGATCACGCGCTCGCCAAGCGCCAGTTCACCGGCGGCTTTGGCAGCATCGTTACCTTTGATCTCGCCGGTGGGCGCGTGGCGGCGGAGCAGTTTATCCGCGCGGCCCAGCGGATCCCGTTCTGCCCATCGCTCGGTGACTTAAGCACCACGCTCAGTCACCCGGAGTCGACCAGTCACCGGAGCATGACCGCCGAGCGTCGCGCGCAGTTGGGCATCACGGGCGGCACGATTCGCGTGTCGGTCGGCATCGAGTCCGCCGAGGCCATCCGCGCCGCGATCGACGAGGGGCTGCGCGGTATCGTGACGTAGGGGGGCAACTCACACTTCGCTAACAGCCCGCTCGCTAATCGCAAATGCAGATTGGTCTAGTGAGCTAGGCGGCGTATGATGATTAAGCTTGACAGGGGATCATTACAGATCAGAGTAACGCACGACTCGTGTTAGCCGGACCGATTTTTTCGCGCGAACTGGTTACGTCGCCGCGTCGACTGCGGTGCTACGGCGCGCGTTCGATCTTCGTCGCCGCCATGCTCGTGTTCCTGGCCACCGCCTGGCAACTGCTCACCGGCACGCAACTGGTCAAGCATGTCGGGGCACTGGCCCAATTCTCGATCAGCGCCTTTCAGGTGCTCGCCCTCGTGCAAGGGGTGGTGCTGGTGTTCCTGGGCATGTCGGCGGCGGTCATCGCGGTGGGACAAGAAAAAGAACGTCGCACGATCGATCTGCTGCTGCTCACCGAGTTGACGAGCGCCGAACTGGTCTGGGGCAAACTGCTCGCCAGTGTGTGGAGCGCGCTGATGATGCTGCTCGCCGGCGCTCCGGTGTTCATGCTGCTCGTCGTGCTCGGCGGCGTGTCGCTCGATCAACTCGTGCGGATGGGGTGTGTCACGCTCGCCGCGGTCGTCGCCTGCGGCAGCCTCGGCTCGACACTGGCCCTGTGGCGCGAAAAGACCTTTCAGTCGTTGTCACTCACGGCCGTGGCGATCCTGGGAGTGACACTGCTTGCCGAGGGGGCGCTGCGTTACGACGGAACCGGCTCGCTGGCCCAGGCCGTGCCTGCTCGCTGGATCATCGCAAGCAGTCCGTGGCATGCACTGCTCGAAGCGATTCGCCCCCCCGAGAGCAACGCAGGGCAACTCAGCGCCGCGTGGCTGTTCGTGCTGCACGCCCTGCTCGCGACCGGGTTGCTCAACACGTTCAGCGTCTACCGTCTGCGTCGTTGGGTGCTCGCGCAGGAGCCTGCTCGCGCGGTCAGCACAACCAACAACGGCGAGAGTGTCCACCGCGACAGCGTTCGCCGCCATACACGAGCGATGTGGGCTAATCCGGTTCTGTGGCGCGAAGTGCGTACCTGGGCGTATGGCTCGCGGACGTTGCTCGTGCGCGTGGCGTATGGAGCCCTGGCGGCGAGCATTGCCGTGGCGGTTCACGATCTGGCCCAACGCGGTGGCCCGATCGGGGCATTCGAACTCGCGCTCCCCATCGTGCCGCTGCTGGTCATTAGCCTGCTGCTGATCAACGCCCAGGCCGTGACCAGCTTGACCAGCGAACGGGACGCGCGGGCCCTCGACTTGCTGCTGGTCACCGATCTGTCGCCGCGAGAGTTCGTGTTTGGCAAATTGGGTGGCATCCTTTACAACACGCGCGAGATGGTCCTCGCGCCGCTCATCTTGGGTGGGTATTTAGGGTACGAACAGCTCATCAGCGGCGAGAATCTGGTCTACGTGTTGCTCGGCTGGCTCGTGCTCGTCGCGTTCACGGCGATGCTCGGCGTACACGCTGGGATCAACTACGTTCACTCACCGGCGGCGATCGCGGTCAGCCTGGGCACGCTGTTCTTTCTCGTGGTCGGCATCGCCGTGGCCATGCGGATGATGGTCGCGTTCAGCGGCTCGTTTCGGTTCCAGTTGCAGCCATTCTTGGCCGCGATGGTCGGTGGCGGCATCGCGCTGCATGTGGCGCTCGGCGGTCGCAACCCTTCGGCGGCCATTCGACTCGCCGCGCTGAGTTGCCCCTTTGCGACCTTTTACGCGCTGACCAGCTTTCTGCTCAATTACCCTCTGGCGGCCGCGCTGAGCCTGGGGCTCACCTACAGCTTTACCACCGCGGCCATGCTGGTCCCGGCCCTCTTTGAGTTTGACGTGGCCACGGGGCGCTCGGGCGATTACGACGGCTGACGGCAGTAATCGCGCCACAACTGGCGGATAGTCGCGGCGAAGTCTTGCACAAACTGCGGCGCGTCGCAGTACGGCGACGCGAGCACGCGCCGACGCAGTTCGCCGCGCAGCGTGGCGAGCCGCGCCGGCTCGGCGACCAGTCCTTCCGCGATCGTCAGATATTGTTCGCTGGAGTGGGCGACCGTTTCGAGCTGGTTCATCCCCGCGAGCACGGCCAGCGATTGTCGGCCGGCCATGGTCTCGCCCGCCAGGGTGACGACCGGCACGCCCATCGTCAGTGCCATCATGGTGGTCGCGCCGCCCGTGAAGGGGAAAGGGTCGAGTGCCACGTCCATCTCGGCGTACTCGGCGAGCATTTTCTCGAGCGGCGTGTGGCCGCGAAACTCGACCCGATGCAGGTCGATGCCGCAGCGCTCGAAGCCGTCGATCAGCCGTTGTTGCGTGCGCCGCTCTTCGAGCCCGCGGTACTTGAGCAGCAGCCGGGCATGGGGCACGCGGCGCAACAATTCGCTCCACACGTCGAGCACTTCGCTCGTGATCTTGGCGGGGTTGTTAAAGCTGCCGAAGGTCGGGTAGCCGCGCTGCAACAGCGGCGGCGCGGCGAGCGGCGGCAGCTCGCGCGGCAACTGGAAACACCAGCCCGCGCGCGGCAATCGCACGACGCGCTCGGCATAGTGTGGGTCATGTTCCGGCGGCACTTTGGTCGCGTCGGTGAGCAGGTAATCGATCGCCCGCATGCCGGTCGTGCCGACATAACCAAGCCAAGAGACCTGAATCGGCGCGGGCTTGTAAGCCATCGCAATCAAGCGATGCCCAAAGGTATGCCCAGCGAGGTCAAAGAGGATGTCGATGCGGTCGTGGCGAATCTGCTCGACCAGCGCCAGGTCATCCAGCGCGCGGGCGTCGCGCCACAGCGTGGCGGCCTTGCGCAGACGCACGAGCACCGCGTCGTCGGTGAGTCGCGTCGAGTAGCAGACCGTCTCGAAGGCCGTGCGGTCCATTTGCTCAAGAATCGGCAGCATCAGAAACCCGACCGGGTGTTCGCCCAGGTCCCCCGAGACGAACCCGATGCGCAGCGCTCGATCGGGCTCGCGGGAGTTGGGCCACTGCGGCGCGCGGGGGAAAAAAGGCTGCGCGTGACGCTCGTCCCATTCGCGGGCTTGTCGCAGCATTTCGGCGGGTGACCAGGCGTGGCGATACTGCTCGCAGAACAACAGATTCGTGTGCGCCTCCATGAACGACGGCTTCAATTCGAGCGCGCGGCGAAACCCGGCCGCGGCGCGGTCGTGGTAGCCCTGCGCCAAATGGAGCGAGCCCAGGTTGTTGTGCGCTGACGCCAATTGCGGATTGAAGCGCAAGGTCTGCACATAGCAGCGTTCGGCGGCCTCGTATTTGCCAAACGCCTCGTGCAGCACGCCGAGGCCCAAATACGCCTCGGGATAGTCGGGCCGAATCTGGATGGCCAGTTCGTAGGCATCGCGCGAGGCCTTGTAACGCCGACGTTGCGAGTGGGCCACGCCGACATTTTTGAGCGCGTCGGCAAATTGGGGCCGCAGCCGCAAGGCCTCGTCATAGAAGGGCAGCGCGCGTTCGCAGTCTCCCAGGTTCAACCAGGCGTCGCCGACGTATTTTTGCGTGTCGGGGTCGTCGGGCCGCAAATCGACGGCGGTCTGCCAGAGGCGGAGCCCCTCGCGAAAAAAACCCTCGTACAACAAATGCTGGCCGAAGTGCTTGAGGAACTTCCAGAGCCGTTCGTCGTACGGGTGTGGTTTCAGCGCCTGCAACAGCAGGTGTGTCGCCTCGTTCCAGCGCCGCGCCTCAAAAAGTTGCCGCAAGGCGCGCAGTTGCGGTTCAACATCGTCCACGGTGGATGCCATCGCCTCATGATACCATCGCCGCCGAAACTGGCTATGCACGCTCGGACGTTGCCCACTCGCTGCCGACATTATTCTCCGAGCCGGGGGCGTGAGCCCCCGGCTCGGAGACAGGAATGCTCTCGGGCACGCGCCTCGAGGTGCCCTCACCCGGTTCGCTGCGCGAACCACCCTCTCCCGGAGGGCGAGGGGGGGCGTGCGTTGTGACTCACGCCGACTCTGGCTACGATGGTCAGTCTATGTCCGTTCGTCATTCGTGGAGAGGTCGTCATGCGTTCGTGGCGCAATGGAAAGTGGTGCGGGCTCTGGCTGCTCGCCCTCGGGTGGTGGGCAACGAACGATGCCGCGGCCCAGCTACTCGATCTGAAAGACGGCGACCGCGTCGTTTGGATCGGCTCGACGGTCGTTGAACGAGAACAGCAGCACGGCTACTGGGAGTTGATGCTCACGAGCCGCTTCCCGCAACGCCACGTCACGTTTCGCAACCTCGGTTGGAGCGGCGACACGGTGTGGGGTGAATCTCGGGCCGGGTTCGGCACCCCCGCCGACGGCTTCAAGGAACTGGTCAAGCATGTGCTGGCGCTTGAGCCGACCGTGCTCATCATGCAGTATGGAGCCAACGAGGCGTTTGCGGGCGAGGCCAAGCTGGCCGACTTCGTCACGCAGGCCAAAACACTGCTCAAGGAAATTTCGCCCAGCAAGGCGCGGGTCGTCGTGCTCGCGCCTATGCAGCAAGAGAATCTGGGCCCGCCGCTCCCCAGCCCCGAGGCGTACAACAAGCAACTGTGGCATTACAACCACGCGCTGCATGAGCTGGCTGCGTCACGCGATCTGCTGTGGGTTGATTTGGAGGGCTGGGTCCGCCGCCATCGCGACAGCGACGAGCAAGTCCGACTTACCGACAACGGCGTCCACCCCACTCCGCTGGGCTACTGGATCACAGCCGGCATGCTCGAAAACGAATTGCGATTTACGCCGTCCGGTTGGCACATCGAGTTCGACGCCGCCGGCCAGGTCACGCAGCGCAAGGGAACGGCGGTCGCCGCAGTTGAGTGGGCGGGTGACCACAAGCGGTTCCGGCTCACGAGCGACGTGCTCCCCGTGACCGCCGCGCTCCGGCACCCCGGCCGGGCTGGTCAACTGAAGATCGCAGGCCTTCCTGCCGGCAAGTACGAGCTGCTGATCGACGGCCAACGCATGAACGCCTTCTCACACGCTGACTTGGCCCAGGGGGTCATGCTCGACGATCCGCTCGAGACGCAGCAGGTCGAGCAGTTGCGCAAGGCCATTGTGCAGAAAAACGAATTGTATTTTCATCGCTGGCGGCCTCAGAACGTCACGTACCTGTTCGGCTTCCGCCAGCGCGAGCAGGGCAATAACGCCGTCGAGATACCGCAGTTCGATCCGCTCATTGCCGAGCAGGAAAAAAAGATCGCCGCTCTGCGTGTGCCGCGTCCTCACACATTTGAACTTCGTCGGGTGACCACGCCATGAGAAACTACTTCCCTCTGCTTGTTTGGTCACTGCTGGTCGTGCAGGCCGCGGCGCAACGCAATCTGACCGAGATTCCGCCCCCCGATCCGGAACTGGAGCGGCAGAGTTTCCAAGTCGCCGATGGCTTTGAGGTCAATCTCTACGCCGCTGACCCGTTGCTGGCCAAGCCGATCCAGATGAATTTTGACCCCCGCGGTCGACTGTGGGTCGCCAGCTCGGAGACCTATCCGCAGATTGTCCCGGGCCAGAAAGCCAACGACAAGATCATCATCCTCGAAGATGTCGACGGCGACGGCCGCGCGGAGAAAACGAGTGTTTTCGCCGACGGGCTATTGATTCCCACCGGGATCGAACCGGGGGACGGAGGCGCGTACGTGGGCGCGAGCACCGAGTTGCTACACCTCAAGGACACCGACGGCGATGGCAAGGCGGATGAGCGTCGCGTGCTGCTGAGCGGTTTCGGAACCGAGGACACGCACCACATCATCCACACGCTCCGCTGGGGCTACGATGGCTGCCTGTACTTCTGTCAGTCGATCTATATTCATAGTCACATCGAGACACCCCAGGGCGTGCGACGACTCAACGGCGGCGGCATCTGGCGCTTTCGGCCCGAGACGATGCAATTGGACGTGCTCGCCAAGGGGCTCATTAACCCCTGGGGCTTCCATTTCGACCGCTGGGGACAAATGTTCGCCACCGATGGTGCCGGCGGCGAGGGGATCAATTACATCTTTCCCGGGGCGGTCTTTCCGACCTCACCCGGGGCGCAACGGGTGTTGCACGGGATGAACCCCGGCAGCCCGAAATTCTGCGGGCTCGAGATGGTCAGCGGCCGGCATTTGCCCGACGACTGGCAAGGCGATTGCATCACGCACGACTTTCGCGGCCATCGCGTGTGTCGGTTCAAGCTCAGCGAGGCCGGCAGCAGCTACACGGCCCGAGAAATGCCCGAGCTGATCAAGACGTCGCATGTCGCGTTTCGACCGGTGGACGTGAAGATGGGCCCGGACGGCGCGATCTACATCGCCGACTGGTACAACCCGATCATCCAGCACGGCGAGGTCGACTTTCGCGACCCTAGGCGCGATCACACGCACGGCCGCATCTGGCGCGTGAGTCGCAAGGACCGCCCGCTCGTCGAGCGTCCGCAACTCGTTGGGGCCAGCGTCGACACGTTGCTCGCGGCCCTCAAGGCGCCCGAGCAATGGACTCGTCAGCAGGCCAAGCGGGTGCTGCAAGAAGGGGATCGCGAGGCACTTGTCGAACGGATCGGCCAATCGTCGTTTGCGCAGGCCGACCTCGACACGCTCGAACAAGCTTGGGCATTGGAGTCGGTGACGGGTCATCCTCCCGCGCAGCTTGCGTCGTTGCAAACGGCCGACGAACCGCGGTTGCGTGCCGCCACGGTGCGGCTCGACGAGCGCGCGGCGCTCCAGGCCGTGCAGGACAAGCATCCGCGGGTGCGTCTCTCGGCGTTGCATGCCATCCGTCGCTCACCGTCGCTCGCCGGCATCAAGGCCGCGCTTAAGATCCTCGACCAGCCGATGGATGAGAGCCTCGACTTCGCATTGTGGTCGTTGCTCCGCGAGTACAAAGAGCTCTGGTTGCCGACGCTCTCTCAGCAGGAGAATGTCGCGCACATGGCCTATGCCCTGGGGGTGGTCGATGGGGCCGAGGCGGCGCAAGCGGCCGGGCTGCTCATCACACAACGACAACTGTCGCTCGATGCGCTGCAAGCGTTGGCGCGGATCATTGGCAACTCAGGCTCAGCAGAGACGCTGAGAGACTTTTTGACGGCAGTGCTTAAGTATCGTGTGCAAGACGCCGAGGGGACCGCCCGCGTGCTCGACGCCTGGGCCGACGCCCTGGCGGCGCGACGCGCTCGCCCGGTGGGAGACGTGAGCCCCGTGATCGCGTTGATTGCATCGCCCGATGTGCCGCTGGCGAGCGCCGCGTTGCATTTGACCCGCGTCTGGCGGTTGGAAGAAGCCGCGCCGCACGTTGTTGCCGTGGCGCGGTCAGCCACCTTGCCGCGCGAATTGCGCGTCAGCGCGCTGAGCGCTTTATCGCAACTACGCGCCTCGACCGCGAGCGAAACGTTGCAACAACTAGCGTCGAGTGAAGCGGATTTGGTCGTGCAGGTCCAAGCCCTGGCCGCGCTCGTCGAGGTGGATCCTGTTCGAGCCGCCAAGACCTTGGTGTCCTCGGCCGAGCAACTGGGGTCGACCGACGTGAGCCCGGTGATCGAACGGTTCTTGGAGCGGAAAGACGCCCCGGCCAAGCTCATTACCGAGTTGGCGAGCGCCAAGCTGCCGACCGATTTTGCCAAGCGGGCGATCCGCACGGCCAACAGCAGCGCCAAGCCGCTTCCTGATTTGATCGCGGCACTCCGCAAGGCGAGCGGGCTCAGCGGTCAGCCGACGGTACTGAGCCCCGAGCAGATGACGCAGCTTGTGGCGGCCATTAAGGAACGCGGCGACGCGACCCGCGGCGAGCAAGTCTTTCGCCGCGCCGACAATGTCTGCTTCAAGTGTCATGCCATCGGCGGGGCAGGGGGGCAGGTGGGGCCCGACCTGACCAGCCTTGGCGGCAGCGCGCAAGTCGACTACCTCGTCGAGTCGATGCTCGAACCGAGCAAGAAAATCAAAGAGAACTACCATAGCGTGGTCGTGCAAACGACCGACGGCCGTCTGCTGACCGGCGTCAAGGTGCGGCAGACCGATCGAGAGTTGATCCTGCGCAATGCCGAAGATCAAGAAGTGATCGTGCCGCTCGCGTCGATCGACGAGCAAGCGCCGGGCCAGTCGCTCATGCCCGTCGGCTTGGCCGACAATCTGACCCGGGGTGAGTTGATTGACATCGTCCGCTTTATGAGCGAGTTGGGCAAAGTCGGCGGCAACTACAGTGTCGGCCGCGAGCGCGTGGTGCGGCGCTGGCAAGCGCTCGAAGCGACCAAAGAGGCGAGCGAGCGGCTGCGTCGCGATCGCATCGGCTCGGCCACTCAAGACAACCCGGCGTTCACGTGGTCGCCGCGTTACAGTACCGTCGCGGGTGAATTGCCCATCGGCGAGTTGCCCTCGATGGAGCAGAAGTGGATGGGCTACGTGACGCTTCCTAAAATCAGTGTCGTGCGGTGTGAGTTGCAGATTCTATCGAGCGGCAAGTTTGCGCTAGCTCTCAACTCGCCCGAGGGTTTATCTTTATGGGTCGACGGTCAGCCGGTCGAACTCGCCAACTCGATCGAACTCGATTTGAGTGTCGGCCGACACCGTCTCACCTGGGCCGTCAATCGCAACGAACGTAACGACACCCTCAGGGTCGAGGTGCGTGACGTGGCCGGTTCGACCGCTCAGGTGCAAGTCGTGACCGGAAAATAACGATCCAGGGAGTGGAGCCACGGGAATGAGACTGGAGACCGGAGACTAGAGTGGAGGAGCGGGGGAGTGGAGGAGTAGCGCTGACGCGAGAGCGAATACTCCTCCACTCCTCTGCCCCTCAGCTCCTCCACCGAATTTAATCTCCGTGTTCATCGGTGTTCATCCGTGGATCCTTCTCTCTTTCTTTCAACGAAGGAGTTCTGAGCCATGAATCGCCGGACATTCTTATTGCAGACCGGGGGACTGGTCGCCGCCAGTCATTTGTCGTTGCCGCGGGCCGAGTCGAACAACCTGGTCAACGATCGAATCGTGATCTCGATGGTCGGCGTCCGTGGTCGTGGCAACGGTGTGATGACCACGTTTGCCGCGCTCCCCACGGTCGAGTTGCGTTATATCTGCGACATCGACTCGGCCGTGCTCACGCAACGGGTCGAGCAAATGACCAGCAAGCTGGGCAAAAAGGTCGAAGGGCTCAAGGACGTGCGCAAGTCGCTCGACGACAAGAACGTCGACGCGGTCGTGCTCGGCACCCCCGATCACTGGCATGCATTGCCGACGATTTGGGCCTGTCAGGCGGGCAAGGACGTGTACACCGAAAAGCCCGACGGCCATAATATGATCGAAGGACGCACGATGGTCGCGGCAGCGAAGAAGTATGAACGCATTGTGCAGATGGGGACCCAATCGCGCAGCGGAGAGCACTTTCTCAAGGCGATCGAGTTCCTGCGGCAGGGGAACCTCGGCAAGGTTGCCTTCGGCCGAGCTTGGGAGAGTTCGCGGCAAAAGTCGCTCGGACGACCGGCCGACACCGAGGCACCCGAGACGGTCGACTACGATATGTGGCTGGGCTCAGCGCCCAAGCGGGCGTTTAATCCGCTGCGGTTTCATGGTAACTGGCGCTGGTTTTTTGACTACGGTACGGGGGACCTGGGGAACGACGGCGTACATCGGCTGGACGTGGCCCGTTGGGCGCTCGATACGGCCGTGCAGGCCGGTGGCGGGAAGGCGATCGGCTGGCCGACGCGGGTCTCGGCCGGCGGGGGTAAGTACTATTTCGATGATGCTCAGGAGTGGCCTGACACGCTGCAAGTGAATTACGACTTTGCCGGCGGACAGTTGATGTGCTACGAAATGCGCATCTGGAGCGCATACCCCTTTGAGGGAGAAGAGGAAGGGGCGGCCGTCTACGGCGACCAGGGCTACATGGTGCTGGGCAACAAGCGTTTTCGCGTGTTTGACCCCAAAGGAAAGCAGGTCCTCGAAGAGACGGGGACCTACACCAACGACGTGGCCCACGCGCAGAATTTCCTCGACTGCATGCGGTCGCGCAAGCGTCCCAACGCCGACTTGGAAACCGTTGGGCATCCATCGAGTGCGCTGTGTCACATGGGCAATTGCGCCTGGCGCGCCGGGCGCACCTTGCGGTTCGATCCAGACACCTACACCTTCACGGGCGACAACGACGCGAACCAGTACCTGACCCGTGCCGAGTACCGTAAGCCCTACGAGTTGCCGAAGATCAGCGCGTTGTAAACTGCGGACGAGGTGTTGATTGCCGAGTTCTGTTTTCATTAGCCGCTGGCGCGACAGCGGAGCGCGTACACATGGCATGGTCAACCGGCGCGCCATCGTCACGCGCTCCGCTGCGCGTCGCGGCTAACTTGTTTCATTTTCGTTCGTTCAGTCATTCCATTCCCGCGAAGCTCATCATGCATCTGCGATGCTGTTTGTGGATTGCCATTACGTTCGCTGCGTCGATGGTCTCGGCGGCGGAGAAAACACCGCTGCAGATCGACGACCTGTACCGACTCGACAGTGCGATGGATCTCACGGTCGCCCCCAACTTGCAACAGGCGATCTACGTTCGCGACTGGTCGGTGCGACACACGCGTTGGCGGCTCAATGCCCTGTGGCGCGTCGACGCGGCGACCCGGGAGCGTCGGCCTCTTGAGGTCGGCGAGCCCGACGGTCGCAAGCCAGTGATTTCGCCCGACGGTCGGCGCGTGGCGTTTGTGTCGACGCGTCCGCGCGCCGACGGGACGCTACCGTACGGCCGAGTGCCCGTGTGGAGCGAGCCGGTCGGCGACATCTGGTTGCTCTCGATCGACGGCGGGAAAGCGATGCCGCTCGCGGGCGCTGACAGGCCGTATGGTCGTGTGCTGACCGACCCGTTTTATGGCCGGCTCAGTTTCTCGCCCGATGGCAAGCGACTGGCGTTTGTCGCCGATGACGGGCAGAGCGTGCGCTCGGCCGAGGAACTGGCCCGCGACATCACCGTGGTGCGCGACGATCAGGGAGAGGGCTACGAAGGTTGCACGGCCGCTCAGGTGTGGGTGGCCGAGTTGCTCGAACAGCCGACGCAGTTCGCGGCCCAGAGCATTCGTCGGTTGACCCACGATGACGTGTGGTACGGCGACCCGCAGTGGTCGCCCGACGGCCAGAGCCTGGTCGTGCATGCGAATCGTTCGACCGATCGCGAGAGCGTGCGGTTTAGCATTAACAAGAATTTTGACCTCTGGCACCTTGACGTCGCCACGAGCAAGCTGACGCAGCTCACGACGAACCCGGGCCCCGACGTGTCGCCGCGTTGGTCCCCCGACGGCAAGCGCCTGGCGTATCTCAGCGTGCCGCGCCAGGGTCCGCACGCGGATGTTTACAATCTGGCCGTGATCGGATGGCAGGATGGCGTCGCGGCTCCGCGCGTGCTGTACGATCATCACAGCGAGTCGAGCAGTCCGCCGCCGCATGGCTCGCCGACGTTTCCCTTGCCCGACGATGCCTGGCTCGATGCGCGTTACTTGCTGACGAACACGCTTGCGGGGATCGAGTCGCGGCGACAGATCGTCGATCTGAATTCAATCGCTGGGGAACAGCTCGCGGAGTCGCACGAGGTCGAAGAGCGGCGACAGTCGGCTCGTCGCGCATTGAGCGTGCCGAGCAACTCGTTCTTGAGCGAGCGCGTGTTGGCCGAGGATCAGATCGTGCGCTGGAAGAGTCGCGATGGCATGGACATCGACGGCGTGTTGACGATCCCGCCGCCGAGCGTGGCCACGAAGCCGTACAAACTGCTGGTCTACCCACACGGCGGGCCGCACGGTCGCTCGACGCCGGGGTTTAACTTCACGACGCAGATCTTTGCCGCGCACGGTTATGCGGTGTTTCAACCGAATTTTCGCGGCTCGACCGGCTACGGCCGGGCGTTTCTCGACGCCGATCGTCGCGACCTTGGCGGCGGCGACATGCACGATATTCTCACCGGCATCGAGCAGCTTATCCGTGACGGGGTCGTCGATCGTGAGCGGCAATTCGTGTACGGCATCAGCTATGGCGGCTTTATGACCAGTTGGCTGATCGGCCAGACGAATCAATTTCGCGCCGCCGCGCCGCAAAACGCCGTGACCGACCTCAACGCCATGTGGGGACTAAGCGATATTCAGAGTTGGACGCATTGGGAGTTCGGCGGCCAGCCCTGGGAAGTGCCCGATCTGATGCGCAAGCACAGCCCGCTCACCTACGCGCACCAGGTGAAGACCCCCACGCTCATCTTGCATGCCGATCACGATCGTCGTTGCCCCTTGCCAATGGGGCTCATGTATCACCGCGCGCTCAAGACCGCCGGGGTCGAGACCGAGATGGTTATTTACCATAACGAGCGACATGGCATTGTGCAGTTGCCGCATCAGGAAGATATTTATCGGCGCGTGCTCGAGTGGTTTGCGAAATATGACAAGAAATGAGTGGGAGAGTTTTCGGTTTTCGGTTTTCAGTTAAATTGTATCCTCGTTAGCCGCGACGCGCTCCGCTGCGCGTCGCGGCTAACGAGACAATAGATTAACCGCGAACCGAAAACCGAAAACCGAAAACTCTCCCCCTCCCAACCATGCAACTCAACTTCAATAACGAGATCGCCGTAATCGTGGGCGGAGCGCAAGGCATTGGCCTGGCGATCGGTCGAACGTTTGCCGAGGAAGGGGCGCGCGTCGTGCTCGTCGACCGCGATCCGCGCGTTGAGGCGGCGGCGCAAGAACTTTCGGGGCAGACACTCGGCCTCGTGGCCGACGTGACCGACAGCGCAGCCATCGAGCGCGCGGCGGCCACGGTCGCGGCTCAGCTAGGCCGTTGCGATCATCTGGTGTACGCCGCCGGAGTCGGCTCGGGCAAGTTTGGCTTTCCGTTCTGGAAGGTGCCCTCGACCGACTGGCCACGTGTGATCGCCGTCAATTTGACCGGTGCGGTCATTACGGCCCAGGCGTTTGTGAAGCCGATGGTCGAGGCGCGACGCGGCACGGTGTTGTTCATTTCCTCGGTGGCGGGGCAGATCGGCTCGCAAACCGATCCCCCCTACAGTGCGGCCAAGGCGGGCCTCATCAACTTTGCTCAATGCGCGGCCAAGGACCTTGCGCCCCACGGTGTCCGGGTCAACACGATTTGTCCGGGCATGATCCAGACGACGCTCAACCGGTCGGTCTGGGAGGCGTGGAATCAGCAGCAGCCCGTTGGTCAGCAGCAGTCTTACGAGGATTGGGCGGGCGAGAAGGTTCGCCGGGTGACCCCCCTGGGGCGCTGGCAGACGCCCGAGGACGTGGCGGCGCTGGCGGTCTTTTTGGCCTCAGATCGGGCCCAAAACATTACGGGGCAAACGATGAACGTGGACGGAGGGCAGGTGATGCATTGGTAAGAATCGATATAACTTGCCTTGCTAGCACATTTTACGACCATTTTAGGTTTTTGTCATGGAATTGAGCATCGGGATGTAACGAAAGCGGAGTCAAGGTCAATCTATTGGCGATGAGTGCGGTATGTCCCACCCGATTCGCTTTCGCCTTCCGGAAGGTCGTCTCGCCTGTCGAATAAAAAAACTCAAGTACTTGTTTACAACGCTAGTTAAATCGATCAACATAGCGTTGCGCATTTGCCCACCGTAGACCATTTTGCCTGCCGTAGAAAACACTGAGGAGTTCCAGACGTGTCACACGTTGGTTCAACATTAGCCCGCTGTTTTGGCCTGCTCGCCTGTGCGTTAACCGTTGCGACGGTCAGCGTGACTCAGGGAGCAACGGAATTGGATCAATTCTTGGCTCAGGAGAATGCCGAGCGCAAGGTCGACACAGCACCGCTGATCGACGACTTGGCGTTTCTGCGTCGCGTGTCGCTCGACCTGATCGGTCGGATTCCGACCCTGCCAGAGATTCAGGCCTACGAGGCGTTGCCCAAGGGGGAGCGTCGCGCGTTGGTGGTCGAAGGCTTGCTGAAGAAGGAAGAGTTCGGCGATCGCTGGACCGTCTTCATGGCCGACCTGTTGCGGATTCGTGCGAATGCCGATGGCGGCTCGGCCTTGTTGGCTTGGGTTCATAAGTCGGTGCAGGACGGTCTGCCGTACGATATTCTCTGTCGTCAATTGATTGTAGCCACGGGCAAGGCCGGCAAGATCCCCGAGGCAGGCTATGTGCTCGGCGATGGAGCCGATCCGATGGCCCTGACGGCCACCACCTCGCAAGTCTTCATGGGGGTGCGAATTGCCTGTGCCCAGTGTCACGACCACCCGTTCGATGTGTGGAAGCGTGAAGAGTTTTATGGCATGGCGTCGTACTTTGGCAAAACCGCTCGCCGTGAGAGTGAGTTGACCAAGGCGATCTACATTATCGAAAATCAGAACTCGACGATTAAGTGGCCCCCGGAAGGGACGGCTCCTGAGTCGGAGCGGAAGGCCATGACCCCGGCGTTCCCGTTTCAGCTTGAAGAGGACTCGCCATCGCTTAAGCACGTCAATCGTTTGGTGAGCCTGCGGCGCGAGCAGCAAGAGGCGCTTGCTCGCCAGCAGGCCGAGAAGTCGAGCTCGCTCGACTCGTTGCTGGGTGCGGTCGAGAAGGGGAAGAAAAAGGACGCCAAGGACCCGCTCGATGTGGCCAATCAGGCGGTCAACGAGGCTCGGGCCCTGCGGGTCGAGCAAGATCTGTACAAGATGAGCGACCTCCGCTCGCGGCTGGCCGATTTGGTGACCAATCCGCGGAATCGCTATTTCAGCCGGTCGTTTGTGAATCGAGTTTGGGCTAATTTGCTCGGACGCGGTTTTGTCGAGCCGGTGGATGACTTCAGCGAGAACAACGCCCCGAGTCATGTGAAGACTCTGGACTACCTCTCCGACGAGTTCGTCGCCGGTGGCTATGATCTGCGTAGCTTGATCAAGATGGTTGTCGCTTCGGACGCTTATCAGCGTGCCCATGCGTATCAATTGGACGAGCAGCGTCGCAAGGCGGCCGAGAATGCATTCACGGCCGCTCCGGTTCGCCGGATGCTCGCCGAGAGCATGTTCGACAGCGTGGTGCTGGCCGGTCACTTGTTCAATCCAAAGCACGCTTCGGGCGAGAACCTGAAGACCGTGCGTGAAATCGTGCAGGTTCCGGTCGACCTTGACGGCAATGCCGCCAAGACGACCAAGTCGGTCATTCAAGCTCTCAATCAGCAGGGGGGCGCTGCGATGGGGGGCGCAATGATGGCCTCGGCCGGTGGCGCGTCCGCTGGCGGGTCGTATGACCTGGAGTCGGCCATTGAGGTTGACTTCAAGCAAGTCTTGGCGATGGCCAAGAAAGACGAGCCGCAGGTCGAGATGATGAAGGTCTCGAACGAAGAGCTCGAAGCCCAACGCATGATGATGGACCGCGCCACGCGTCGCAAGTATGTCGACAAGGTGGTGGAGAAGGTCGTGGATGATAATCCCAAGTACAACAGTGCAATGCGGATGCCTTCGCCGGCTCCCCCGGCTCACTTCTTGCGGGTGTTCGGCCAGCCAGCTCGCGACCTGTTGGGCGATCATCGCGACCACAGCCCGTCGATGCGGCAGGCTCTGATGATGCTCAATGGCAAGGTCACGCATGAGGCTTCGCGGGTGGGCAAGTTGGAGCCGATTTATCCGTTGTTGGTGGGCAAGCAGGCCGACTTGACGGCAGCCGTTAAGATGGCCTATCGCGAGATTCTGACCCGTGAGCCGTCGGCCGATGAGTTGGCCGATGCCCAGGCGGTCATTAAGGAAGCGGCCAGCGAAGTTGATGGCATGGCCGATCTGCGGTGGGTGTTGTTCAATAGCCATGAGTTCCGTTTCATTCCGTAAAGCGACCGACCTCACCGGATCGGTTCCCTGAATTGATTGCGTACAGGTTTTTTACACAGGCCGGCTGCGACGACGCCGGCAACCAATTCCACTAGTCACTACGAAGGAGTCCTCCATGTCATCTGGTTGCTTGGGATATCGCCTCAGCCGTCGCACCATGCTCGGTGCGAGCGCCGGTACGTTCTTGGGAATGAGTGTTCGTAACTTGATGGCCCTTGCTGGCACGAGCGGCAAGCAAACGGCCGAGCATGTGATCATGTTCTGGAACGGCGGTGGCATGAGCCATATCGACACGTTCGATCCCAAGCCGGGTCGTCCGACTCAGGGTGACTTCGAGCCGATCAGCACCTCGGTTGCGGGCATTCAGATCTCGCAGATTCTGCCGCAGTTGGCCAAGCAGATGCATAACTTCTCGATCATCCGCTCGATTGCCGGCACCAACGGCGATCACGGTCGTGGCACCTATCAGCTGCAAACCAGCTACAACACGTTCCCGAACCTGACCCACCCGGGCCTGGGCAACATGGTGGTCAGCGAATTGCAGCAGAAGGGTGACCTGCCGGCGTTTGTGTCGGTCAGTGGCAACGGCACGCGGGCTGGCTACTTGGGCCAGCGTTGCGAGGCGTTCTTCGTGGGCCGCCCTGGCGAGAAGGACCCCTACTTGGCCTTCCCGGAAGGGATCGCCCAATTGCGTGGTATGAAGCGTCTCGACGCCCTTGAGCGGATCAACTCGAAGTTTGCCCAACAAGGTTCGAGTGATCAGTTCGCGGCGACGAGCACGGCCACCAAGGACGCGGTTCGCTTGATGCAAAGCCCGGCCTTGGAAGCGTTCGAGCTCGACAAGGTCGACGACGCCACGCGCGATCGTTACGGCCGCACCGAGTTTGGTCGTGGCTGCTTGTTGGCCAAGCGATTGGTCGAGCAAGGCGTTCGCTTTGTGCAGGTCAATCGTGGCGGTTTCGACGTGCACCAGAACGCCTTCCCGGCGATGGAAGCGCACGGCGAAGTGATGGATCCGGCCTTGGCATCGTTGATCGCCGATTTGGCGAGCACCGGCATGCTTGCGAAGACCTTGATCATCACGCTGAGCGAGTTCGGCCGCACGCCGAAGATCAACAAGGATGCCGGACGCGATCACCATGCGTCGGTGTTCAGCTGCTTGATCGCTGGCGGTGGCATCAAGGGTGGACAGGTCATCGGCTCTTCGGACGAAGACGGCTACAAGCCGAAGGATCGTCCGGTGCAGGTGCCCGACATCCATGCCACGGTTTGCCAAGCGCTCGGCATCGATCACAACAAGGAAGTGCCGACACCGCTGCAACGGCCGCTCAAGCTGGTCGACAACGGTACGCCGGTCAAGGAACTGTTCGCTTAGTCGAAGCGACGGTCATTTGTGAAGGTTATGATGTGAATTTCCCCACGGTCCGCGCTTCGGCGCGGACCGTGGATTTTGTGCGGTAAGTGCCCGGTCGGTCCTTCCTGTTTGCCGGCAGGGCACTCTGACGCTCGGTCGCAGCGACATGGCGGTCGCTGTGTAAGCTGTGACGACGGATTCTTGCCGGCCTCATGACGGTGCCGGCAGGCGAGTTTATCTTTTAGGCGTGTAAGCGATTCGGTATCGCCTTGCCCGAGCAGTCTCGCGGCGAATTGTCGCAGCTATTTGCTTGAGCGGACGCCCGTTGGCAATTACTGTGAAAGTCTAGCGACTTTTTTGATTATTTGGGCCCTCTCCCGGCCATGGGGAACTATCGACATGCGTAAACAGTTGACGATCGTCGCGTGCCTGGCGTGCACGCTGTTGGCTTGGTCCTTGCCGCTCGCCGCTCAGGCTCCCAAAGCCAAAGAAAAGGAAGACGCGGCCAGTGGCGTGCGAGGCTCGATTGTCGAAGATCGGGCGGCTGCCAAACTGCTCGAAGCGGGCGACTCCCGCTTCGACGCCGATGAGTTTGCCAAAGCCGTCGAGGTCTGGGAGTCGGTGATTGAGCGCTATCCGCGCAGCAAAATGCGGTTCAGCGCGCACATGCGGCTGGGCAACTTCCTGCTCACGCGCGACCGCGCCTTTGATCGGGCTCGCATTCACTTCGAGGCGGCTGCCGGCGATCAAAACAGCGATGAAGAGCAGCGTGCCGAAGCCACGCTCAAGCTCGGCATGTGCTTCTACGAAGCCCGCAACTACGGCAAGTGCTTCACCGTCATGCGCGACGTGATTGAAAAGTTCCCCGTCTCGCCCCAGGTGAATCAGGCTTACTACTACATCGGGCTGGGGCACTTCCAGCTTGGCCACTACAGCCGCGCGATCGACGCCCTGGAAAAGGTCGGCACGACCCTCTCCGGTTCCACCGGTCAGCTTGAGAAGGTTGAAGCTGGCAAGCGGCTGTTCCTCAAGGTCGACGACGCCGATCTGGCCGCGCTCGAAGCCGGTCGGGCCGTCAAGGTCGAATGCATGACGAGCAAGGGTGACAAGGAAATCATCGAGTGCTTCTCGGTCGGCCGCAATGTCCGCGTCGTGTTGGGCTCGATCCTCACGGCGCTCGGCAAGCCGCAGCCGGGCAACGGCCGCCTCGAAGTCCAAGGGGGCGACGAGGTCAAGATCAGCTACATCGACGAGCACACCGGCGATCGTCAATTCAATCGTCAGGTTGGCAAGCAAGTGCCGGTCGTGGGGAACGCCATTGTGCAAATCACCGACGGTGCTTTCAGCGAAACATTGCATGGCGTGGTGCTCGATAAGCCGTCCAACTTGCAAATCACCGACGCCGATCACGACCGCACCGACGGCGCCGACACGATTGACGCCTTTGTCGACATCCTGCGTGAGAAGTCGACCGAGGAACTCGAAGAGGACGCGCTCAAGGCCGGCCCGACGGTCGACGGCGAGAAGCCCAAGATCGAAACGCTCAAGCGTGTCGACCGTGTGGCGCTCAAGTTCACTGAGGTCAAGGTGGCCCGCAGTCTGCCGTTGCTTCCCAAGGCCGAAAACGAAGGGGAGCCCGCCTCGGAAAACAAGCCCGTCAGCCCCGAACCGCCCGCCAGCGGCTCGCCCGAGCCGAAGTCAGCCAACCCAGTCGATGCCAAGTCGACGGCGGTGGTCGACGACGGCTCGATTCACTCGGGCATCTTCCGTACCACGGTGCAGTTGGCCAAAACCGAGCAGATTGTCGATGGAGACAACATCCTCCAGGCGCAGCCGGGCGACGTGCTCCAGGTGACCTACAACGACGAGCGCAGCACCGCCGAGAACCCTCGCGTCGTGCTCGCTCAGGCCAAGGTGATCGAAGGCAACTTGGGGGACGTGCGCGTGACCCGGGCTCAGATCAGCGATCAGGAGCTGCGGATTCAGACGCAACTCAAGACGGCCAGCGCGCTGACCAACATTGGCAATCGCTACAAGGAGTTCGGGCTCAAGAAGAACGCCACGGATAAGTACCAGCAAGCGCTGGGCGTGAGTGAAGAGATCATGGTCGACGCCCGCAAGTTGGGCGGCCGATTGCTCGAAGACACGTATGTGCAGTTGTGGCAGATTTACTATGAGATGGACAAGCTTGAGTTGGCCGCGGCCATGTGCCAGCGGTTGCAGCGCGAGTTTCCCAACAGCGGATTCGTCGACGACGCCTTGTTGCAAATGGCCAACGTCGTGCGCAAGCAGGGTAACATGCAACGGGCCGTGGGCTTGTTCAACCAGTTGGTGAACATGCCCAACAGCCAGTTACGGGGCGAAGCCCAGTTCGGCATCGCTGAGTGCTACGAAGACATGGCACGCAAGGCTTCCGAGACCGGCACGGGAGCCGGCGCGGGGCCGCTGTTCGACCGCTCGTTCCAGGAATACAAGAAGGTGTTCGACTTGTTCCCCGACAGTGGTCGAGTGGGCGAGGCGGTGGCCAAGATGGCCAACTACTACTATCAGCAGAAAGACTACGCCCGGGCGGTCGATATTTTCGAGACCGTGCTCAGCGAGCATCCAGACGCCAAATTCTTGGACGTGATTTTGTTCAACTACGGTCGTTGCTTGTACCGCATGGAACGCAAGGCCGAGGCCCGTCGTCAATTTGATCAGTTGATTGGCGAGTTCCCTGAGAGCCCGCTGGCGACCGACGCCAAAAAGATCACCGAGGCGCTGGCCAAGGCCGGCTTCTAAGCTGTTTATCACCCCCAACATTTAACCCTGGTCCCTCCACACGCCCGTTCCGTTGGTCGACCGACCCAGTCGGTCATGTCGCCAGCCGCGGGTCGCCGGTTCGACGAAGGATATTCTGACTATGCGAAAGCTCTTTGCGCTCTGTTGTCTGTCGCTCGCGCTCTTTCAGGTTGCGTTCGCTCAGAACGCGCCCAAAGCCGATGACCAAATCACGAAGCTCGAAAGCGATCTCTCGAAGCAACGAGACTCGTCGCCCGAAGCGGCCGAAACGATGGTCAAGCTGGCTAGCCTCTACGAGCAGGAAGGCCGCGTGTTCGGCCTGATTCGCGTTGGCCAGTCGTTTAGCACGACGCACCTGACCCATCCGCAGCACAAGGCGATGATGCTCAAGCTGCTCGATGGCCTGCAAGCCACCTCGCGCAATAAGGAAATCGTCACCACCGCGCGGCAGTTCTTGCAGCGCTACGCAAACGACCCTGCCGCCTCGGGCAAAGTCGAGATGCGGCTCGCCAGCGCGCTCGATCAGCTCGATGACCGGCCGCGTGCCGCCGAAGCGCACGATGCCGTGTGGCAGCGCCAGGGGAATTCGCCCGACGGCATTCAAGCCGCATTGCGGGCCATCGTGCTGTACGAAAGTCAAAATGCCAAGCCGGCAGGTCTCGCCGCTGCGACCATCGCCGAGGCGGCGGTCGACAAGCTCCCGGCCGGAGAGTTGTCGACTCGATTCGGACTGCAAGCGGTCAGTATCTACCATCGCTTTAGCGAGTGGGCCAAGAGCAACGCCGCCGGTCTGAAGCTGATCAAGAAAAACGCGCCGATGAACGTCGAGCAGCGGACCGCGCTGCACTCCTTGCTGGCGCAAAACGACGCCAACCTCGGCCAGCGCATGAACGCCGTCGAGAACATCAAGAAAGTTCGCGCTATCTACCCGACGCGCGACTTGCTCGTCCGCCAAATCGGCGAACTCAACGCGGCCAATGCCCTGCCCGAACTCATGCAGCCGCTCGTCGACGAGTACTTCCAGAAGTATCCCACGCGCGAAGATCGCTTCACTTACAAGGCATTGCTGCCGGCCGCCTATTTGCGAGCCAAGAACAAAGATCGGGCGATCGCCATTCTGCGCGAGTTGGTCCCCGAGTTGCCCAACGATCTGAGCACGGCCGCCTTATTTGTGCAGGAGTTTGCCGACAAGCCCGAGGCGTATCCCGAGGCCGAAAAAGTGTTGCTGGCCGCGATCGCCAAGAACCCGGCCAACGCGGTGGGCGCGCGTTATGTGCTGGCGTTGAATTTGTACCGCGATCGGGTCAAGGACCTCGACAAGGCGCGCAAGGCCGCCCGCGAGTTGATTGCGCAATCGAACCACTTCAACACGTGGTCGACCGACGTGATCGGGTGGCTCTGGGGCACCCCCGAAAACGACCAGGCGTTTCAGAATGACGTGAAGTTGGTCCTGCAAGTGCGCGAAGCACAAGGTCATCTGGCATTTTTGCGTGGGTATCCGAAAGCTTGGTTCCAGCAGGTCAAATCCAATAAGGACCTCAAGGACCGCGCTACATTGGTTCGCGATCAGGCCGACGCGGCCGATAAGTCGGCCACGCTCGCCCTGTGGGTCGACACCGAATCGACCAACGCCAAGAACGCGCTCGAGTCGCGAGCCAAGCTGGTCTCGCCGGGCTTCTACGAGAAGTTGAGCGACATTCAGGCTCGACTGCTGTTGGTCAGCTTGGCCGAGGGAGTGCGCTATGTGGGCGCTGCCGAATCACGTGCGCGATCGATCGAGTACTACGGCCGGGCCGCCAAGCGATTTCCCAAAGATTACCCGCTCGCGCAATCGTACTTGGAAGTTTGCACCGATCACGGCACGCCCGAGATTGGCAAGGAAGCCGCGCTGACCCTGCTTAAGTTGGATCCGCCGGGCAATAACTCCGAAGTCTACCGTCGGTTGCTATGGGCGGCCGATAAGGCCAAGGACCCCGCGCTGGCCAAGTCGGCTTGGACCTGGATCACCGCGGCGATGCAAAAGTACGGTTTCGAGCCGGGCAACGCCTCGTACTGCGGCGACGTGCTCGACCGCCTGGGAATGACCGCCGAGGCACTTGCCCATTGGAAGAAATGCATCGAAGTGATCCCGAACAACTACGAGTCGCGGACGTGCGCCGAGCGCTTGCTCGCCAAGTTGCCGCCGGAACAGAAGCAGCCGTTCCTCAAGGATCTCCTCACCAAGAAGCTCGACTATCACGGGCAGTACGCCTGGTGGCTGGCGCAAGAGTTGCTCAAGTCGCCCGAGCCCAACAAATTTGCCGATCTGCCGGGCGCTGAGAAGGTTCTACGAGACAGCCGCAAGTTGCAAGACGAGCGGGGCATCGCGCCTTGGGGGATCGACGACCTGACGCTGCAGCAGTGGATGGACGGCGTGCGCACCAACGCCATGATCGACGACGCGACCAAGAAAAAGGTCTACACGCTGGTGAACGACATGCGGCTGCAACGCTCGCGCGCGGTCGCCCAGTTGGCGCTGCTCGAAATGACCCCGCCCGAGCAAATCAAGCCCTTGCAACACATCCTGAACTATCAGGCCGCCACGACGTTCGTGGGCAACGACGCCTACGATTGGGACGTGTTGATGACTTACGCCCAGGCGGCGATGATTCGCAAGGATTACACGGCCGCCGCGACGCTCGTCACCGGCATGCTTGCCAATGTGCCGAACGCCGATGCAAAGCGCAAGCAGACGGGCCGCGACATCGTGGGTCAAAGTTACGCGCGCATGGGGGCGGCTGGCTTGTCGATCGACGAGTCGAGCCCGATCGCGCCGCTCTTGCAAGCCGCGCTTTATCTGCGATTGGGGGACGAGCGCCTCGCGTTCGACACCTACAGTGCCAATCGCAAGCTGTTTGACGAGAACCGCGAACAAATGCCGGTCGACCTCGTGTTGTTCGTGTGCGACAACCACATCGCGGCCGGTGGCGACGAGAACCACGACCGCGCGGAAGACATTCTCCGCGGCTGGCTCATCAAGTTCAGCGAAGCCAAGGACATCGAAGACAACACCAAAGCCAGCGTGCAATTGTTGCTGGCCAAGAACTTCTTCAAGAGCCAACGCTACGACGTGGCCCGCAGCGAATTCCAAACGGTCGTAAATCGTTACGGCAAAACGCCGCAGGCGATTGAGGCTGAATTTGGCATCGGCGAGGCGTACATGTCGCAAAAGGTGTACGACCAAGCCGAGTTGGTGTTTGACAAGCTCGTCAACAGCAAGGATCGCGACGTGGTTATCCGCGCCGAGTTTTTGCGCGGCGTGCTTGCCAATCGCCGCGGCGACCGTGACGAAGCCCGCGAAATTTTCAAGAACGTGCTCGACCGCGTGCCGAGCATCGAGCTTGCCAACCAAGCGTTGTTCAATCTGGCGGAAGTGTACGGTGCCGAACAGCGCTACATGGATCAGCTCGAACTGCTTCGCACGGTCGGCCGCTTGGGTCGCACCAGTCAACGTTGGCACGCCCCGGGCATGCCGGTTGCAATCGTCGTGCAAGACAGCGACCTGGGCATTAGTCGTGGGCACGCGCGCATTCCGGTCAAGGTGACGACCGAGCCGGGCGGCGACGAAGAGATTATCTACTTGTACAGCGGTGGTGCTGGCAAGGGCTTGTTCCGCGCCGATCTTGAGACCCGCTTGGGCAAGGTCACCAAGAGCGACAAGGTGCTGCAATTGACCGGTCGCGACACGATCCGCGTCGATTATCCGGAAGAGTTCAAAGCCGAGTTCAAGTCGGTGCCGTTGTCCGATACCGAAATTCGCGTGGCCTCGGACGCCAAGTTCGAAGTGGCCAGCGCGAAGATCGTCGACGACAAGGAAGAAACCTTCAGCGAGCGTTTGGAACGCGAAGCCCGCGAGCGGGAAAATCAGCGCACTCGCGCCGCCGAAGAACGTCCAAAAAATCAGGTTAAGCCAGGCAACTTGGTCTACGTCCGCGTGCAAGACCCGGACCGCGACATGACCGACGATGCCGACCAGGTGACCGTCAAGCTGGTCGCCACCAGTGGCGACCAAGTGCAAGTGAAGCTCACCGAGACTGGCCCGCACACGGGCATTTTCGAGGCCACGGCGCACACGGGCGATTTGCCCGCCGGCGCGCTGTCGAGCGACACCTCGATCGAGCACACGCCGCTCATGGCGATTGATAAGGATCCAAAATCGTACTGGCTCAGCGAGCCGGACGGCGCTACCCCCAAGATGCTCTCGGTCGACATGAAAGACCTGCGGACGGTCGATCACGTCACGATCGCGCCGCCGAAACCCGATCAGCAGGTCGCGGTTCGCGGCGAGATTGAGGCCAGCAACGATGGCCGATTCTGGTTCCGACTGGGCTCGTATCCTCCGCAAGATTTGGCGGAGAGCGTGACGAGCGAAGGGGACCGCATGACCCGCAGCATTTATGAAGGCAACTACACGAGCTTTACCAAGTGGGACCAGGTGCTGGCCTTGGCGAAGAACCAAAAACCTTCGGATCAGTCGCTCGCCCAGGACATGAGCTACACGGTGGCCGACGAACCCGAAGGGGAGCGTGTGCGACAGAAGCCGCATGCCGCGATTTGGCACGGCAAGCTCGTGCAGCCCATTGCCGGCGCGGCGCGCTTTCAGTTGACGGGCTCGCGGAACGCGCTGGCCATCGATGGTCGGCTCGAGTTGCCCCTGGGCGATAACGTCCGCACGGTCGACGTGTGGCTCGAACAGGGCACGCATGACGTGACGGTGTTCACCGCCTCGGCCCCCAACGTGCCTGCGTTGGGAGCTCAGATCTCGCGCGAGGACCACAGCGCCACGCAGATTAAGTACGTGCCGTTCGTGCCGGGCGACTTTGACTTGACCCGTGCCGAGGCCAAGCCGGCCCAGGTGCGCAAGCCGAGCGTGCTCGAAATCAAAGACGGCGTCTGGGACCTGAAGTTCGATCCCATCGCGGCCCGGCATGTCCGTTTCAATATTCGCGAGTACCTGGGCGAGGCGGTCGCGATCAGTCAGTTCAGCATCCGCAGCGATGTCGAGAACAAACTGCATATTCCGACCGACGCCGATGTCCTCTCGCTCTCGACCAACGAGACGTTGGAAATCGCCGCCGGCGACAAGGTCACCGCCACCTATGCCGACGAGTTGACTCAACTCGGGTCGGGCCGCAGTCAGTTGCTCAGCGCGACGCTGCTTGCGACCTACCATAACGGCCGAGCGACGACGATCAATTTCGACTTCGTGCGTCAGCCTAGCGGCGTGGTGCAGGAAGTGCGTAAAGAGACCGTCCGCATTGATCCCGGCCAGCGGTTCATTGTCGAGATTTCGGATTTCGACATGGATGTGTCCGAGGGTTCCGACGCGCTCAAGTTCCAAGTCTCGGTCAACAATGGCGAACCGCTCGAATTGACCGCCCTGGAACTCGGCCAGCAGCCAGGCATCTTCACCAAGGAAGTCGACACCTCGGCCACGGCTGAGGAAGGCAAGCTGACCGTCAAGGCCGGCGATCGCATCTATGTTCGTTACGTCGACACTCAGAACACGTTCCCTGGCCATGCCGTGCCGCGCGAGGTGGTGGTGTATGTCGCCGAACCAAGCAACGCGAACGTGTACGTCATCGAGACACGCTACTTGCGTCCCAAGGCGCCGAGCAACGCTCCGGCGCGTACCATGTATCTGCCTGGGGCTGAAAAGCCGGTGGCGAACGTGGCCTTCGAGGCCCCGCTCACGGTCGAGGTCATCGATCCCGACGCCGCGCGTGACAGCCGCTCGACCGTGACCGTGCAGCTCACGACCACCACCGGCGTCAAGGTCGATGTCGATTGCGTAATCGCGCAGAGTCCGACCGGCGGACAGGATCGTAAGACGATCGAAGATGGCCGCTTCATCGGTCAGATTATCTTGCAGTTGGGTGGCAAAGACAGTCCGGACATCGTGCCGGTCGTGGCCGGCATGCCCCGCAATCTGCTCGGCGGCTCGAAGTTGCCCGAGGAGAGCGCCGAGGGGGAAGAGACCATCGTCACCCGCGTGCTCAACCTGACCGGCAAGGACATTGTCACGGCGAGCTACAAGGACGCCGAGCGATCCGATGGCATGGCCAAGGATTTGGCGGCCCAAGGACGTTTGATCGCCAACGGCGAGTTGGCCTGCGTCGATCGTGATTACGAAAAGCCGATCACGCAGTTACACGTCGGCGAAAAGTTGTTCCTTCGCGTTGCCGACGCCGACCTCGATACGTCCGACGATCGCGATCGCGCGCTGGTCACCGTGACCACCGAGCGTGGCGACAAGGAAACGATCGAACTCGAAGAGACGCTGACCCACAGCGGGCTGTTCACCGGCTCGATTCTGCTCAAGCCGCAGGAAACTCCGGTGCAGGGCAACAGTACGCCCGAGGCTCCGATGCTCGAAACGTACTTTGGTGACAAGATTACCGTGCAGTACCTCGACAAGTCGGCCAGCACCGAGAACGGCGAGCTGTTGCAATCGATCGAGGTACCCGTGGTGATTGGCACCGACGGCCTCGTGGCTGCGTTCAGCAAGACGTTCGGCGACGAGACGCTGGCCGTCGAGACCCAGTTCCACATCGCCGAGAGCTACTTCGAGTTGTTCAAGAGCCATCAGAAGCTCGAGCGCTCGGCCGAACAGCGGAGCGACCTCGAGTCGGGCCGCCGCGTGTTGCGTGAAGTGATGGAAGACTACTCGAACCCGAAGTACATTCCGCGCATCGCGTACCTGCTCGGCCAATTCTCGCAGGAACTGAAGGAGTGGTCCGACGCGGTCGACAACTACCAATTGATTGTCAAGCAGTATCCAGACAGCACGCTGGCTGCGGACGCCCAGTACAAGTTGGCGCAGTGCTATGAAGAAGCTGGCGATTTCGATCAGGCGCTCGAGGCCTACGTGACGCTGGCCGCCACGTATCCCAAGAGCCCGTTGATCGCCAACGTGATGGTGCGGATTGCCGAGTACTTCTTCAAGAACGAGAACTTCGAGATCTCGGCCCAGGTGGGCGAGAAATTCCTCGAACGATTCCAAGGACACGAATGGGGTCCGCGGATCGCCTTCCGTGTCGGCACGTGCTACTACAAGGCCAAGGAATTCAGCAAGGCTGGCAAGGCCTTCGATGAGTTCATCAAGGTGTTCCCTGACGATGAATTGTGTGCGATGGCCTATTTCTGGTCGGGCGAGAGTTGGCGCATGGGGGCCAATGTCCCCGAGGCCTTCCGTCGCTACAACAACTGTCGTTGGAAGTTCCCCTCGAGCGAGGCGGCCAAGTATGCCTTGGGTCGTTTGGCATTGCCTGAAATGCTCCGTCAGTTCGAGGCCGAGGCGAATGTGGAACAGTAGAAAAGTAGGCCGAGGGGCAGTCGACAGAGAGCAGGTCAGTGAGTGAGGAGTTGAGATCGTTATTGAGGTTCAGGTAATGAAGTTGAGTAGGACGAGCAGCGGGAGTCCGATCATAGCGGCCTCGCGTAGCTCGGCCTGTTAAGCTGATTATCTGAGGATTAATAGCCAAGCATTCGACGCGAGCACTTTCTAGGAACGTGCGATGTCGAGCGCTTGTGGCCCGTGGAACATCATTTTTCGAGAACCTTTGCGATGTTGTATCTGTTTGCTCAAGTGGTTGATAAAGCAACGCAGGCTGTGAACAAGGCGGCTGAAAAGGCGGCCGAAGCAGCTCCAGCCGTGGCGGAGAAGGCGGCCGAGGTTGCCAAGGACGCGGGCGAAGCGGCCCAAGCCGTGGGCGAAAAGGCGGCCGAAGCCGCCGCCGCGGCCCCAGCTTGGTACGAAGAACTGCTCAAGAGCGGCGCCTTGGGTTACATGATGGATGGCGGCCTCTTCATGTGGCCGATCTTCTTCCTCGGTGTGCTAGCCTTCGGCGTCATCATCGAGCGCTATCGCAGCCTCAAAATGTTGTCGACCAGCACCGAACAACTTCGGCACAAAGTGCTCGAACTGCTGCAACACGATCAGGCCGAAGAAGCCCTGCGGTTGTGCGACGAGCAGCAAGGTCCCGTGCCGGCTATTTTGGCCGCCGGGTTGCGCAAGTTCGTCGTGCTGCGGCGACTCAATAACGATCCCGCCGTGATCGAAGAAAAGGTTGTCAAGGCGATGGACGATTATGGCGTACACGTCACCGCGGCCCTGGAAAATCATCTGCCGATTCTGGCCACGGTCTCCAGTGTCGCCCCAATGATCGGCTTCCTTGGCACGGTTCAGGGGATGGTGATTTCATTTGCCGACATTGTCGCCACGCTCGGTGAGCAAAACATCGTTGCCGCCGCCGCCGCGGGTATTATGACGGCGCTGCTCACCACGGTGCTCGGGCTGGTCGTGGGCATCCCGGCCTTCACCGCGTTCAACTACTTCACCAGCGTCATCAACCGCTTCGTGCTCGATGTCGAAGAGTCGGCCACCGAACTGATCGAGGCCGTCACGTTGCAGATGGCGGTCAACCAGCAGGCCGGCGACCCGTCGGTCGAAGCTGGCGCGGCCAGCTAATCGCGATCGTCCCACACTTCATCGCACGGCTCTTCGCCCCATGAAACTTCGTCGCTCAGCCAACAAGATGCTGATCGAGCCGCCGAGCGTGGCCACGGGGGATATTGCGTTCAATCTGCTCGTGTTTTTTCTGGTCTGTGCGTCGACGCAGCCAGATAAGGGACGGAAGCAGGAAATTCCTCGCAGCGACCCGCAACAGCAACAGACCGAGCAGAGCCAGAATATCGAGGTGCAGCTCACGCGCACGACAGCGACCATCAACGGCCAACCCACGGAACTGCCCAGTTTCATGGAGAAGCTACGTGTTATGTTAGCCGAAAAGACCAAGCCCGAGGATAAGGTCGTGGTTGTCAAAAGTACCCCCGACACACCGTATGACCATTGGATTCTGATCACCGGTCTGATCGATCAGGCCGGCGGCATCGTGACGTTGCAGTTAGAAGAAGAGCAAACCGTCGTGACAGGAAATTAG